>JAGOVF010000002.1 GCA_018060885.1 Oligoflexales bacterium
GACTCGATAATTTAGAAGAATTGAGATTAGACTTAAGTTATTCGCTCAAAGAAATAGAAACTGGTGCATTTGCTGATTTAATCAACTTGCGAAGTCTCACTTTATCAAGTTCTTATTCACTTCCTTCACTGGAAGCCGGAGACTTTTTCGGCCTCGAAAATTTAAATGGTCTCTATTTAGATGCTGCCGGTATTTATTCTATCGACAGTAGAGCCTTCACTGGTCTTTCTAATCTAAAATATCTTGCTTTAGGTAATAATCCAATTTCTTCGCTTGAGTCAGGGGATTTTGTGGGTCTAAATAATTTGGAAACTCTTTCTCTATTTGGAACTTTCCTCAACGCAATCGAACCGGGAGATTTTGACGGTTTATCTTCGCTGAAGACCCTTAATCTATACGTAGACTTGCCACTCTCCTTATCTCCTGGAGCTTTTACAGAGGTAATGCCGACAATTGAATCTTTATCGCTCAATGAAAATGTGGATAAGGACTTTTTTGATGACTTTGATTCACGAGTAGAAATAGAATTTTATAAATTGAGCAATCCCTAGTTATTTTGCAGCTTGCCTGTGGGAAAAGACAGGCAAGCGTTCTTATGGGCCGCAGTTAAAGCTACTGTCATTTTCTGCAACTGGAATAATATTGGGATGGCGTTTCATGATGTCAATTTGCCCAACAGAAAAACTTGTACCATGATTCGAAGGGTACATCAAATTATCAGAATTATTACTGTCCGTGTCTTCTAAGGGGTCTGGGAGATCTTCACCTAGTTCTTTAACATGGTAAAGACCAAGGAAATGACCGATCTCATGTGCTGCAACTGATGCAATAGAAATTGGAGACTCATCACCCATTGCGACTATCATACCACTTAGCAGTGTTTCACTCTCGTAAGGCCCGGGACTCCAGCTCCAGCCTATCCACCCATCTGAAAATACAAAGCCATCTATTAAAGTTAAATGTAGAATGCCATCTTCTGATTTTGATTGATCTAGCACAGCTGTCATTAATTCTTTAAGAGATGCTTTATCAATTTGTGGAACTAATGAAACATAACGAAAGCCCTCTGGATAACCCAGACCATCTGGAATTTCTATGTCTTTAACTTCAATAATATCTAAATCAATATTTGCCTGACAAAATATCCTCTCAAGTTCATTCGAAAAAATCTTAAAATTTTCTTTACTGGCACTGGAAGGAGAACTTATGTTCATTAGATCCCAAATTTCCGGCATTTGGCGAGAGTTGCGATTTGCTCCTGTGAGAAAAATTTTTAATTGTAACTTTGCTTTCTGAAAATGTTCTCTAATTCTATATCTTACTTTAACTGAATCAGGTGCTGGTTCACCTATTGAATTGAAAGTCCAATTTCCAGCAAGATTTGATTGGGTAAGTTTTTTGTTTGTTTCTGCTGCAGGTCTCTCATGATTTGGAATGAGCATAGTAAAAAGAGCCGCCGTATCATCTAAACTTCTAGGGTTTATGTTTTCTAAATAAGATAGGTCATTATCATATATAATGAGACCTCCTGGTGAGGTGAGTGAGTCTATGTCTTGAAAAGAACTTGGACTACTACGAATGCCTTTGTTTGAAGAAATTTCCAAAAAAACACTCGACGTTTGTGGTGGAATATTAAAATTATGGCTAAGTTGAGATGTTTCTAGAATTTTTGTACAAAGACTCCGCAAGGGATCAACGCTATCGCAATTTTCGAATGCGTCTCCTTCTTCGGTTAAGGTATTAATTGATTGAGCTTTGTATTTTTGTGATGAACTAGTTCTGCATGATGTATTTGTCACAAAGATTAAAATAACAATAGTAATTTTGTAAAACATTTTGCCTCAAAATGATGATTAAAAAAACAAACCTGACTTAAAGCTCAATAATGTTTCCAAAGATTGATTTATCAAATACCGACACATCAATCATTTGTCCGCATAGCTTATCATTGAGAAAAGTTTGGCGTCCATGCGACTGCTTCCAGCCTCGAAAAGGATCTTTAAAGTAGCGCACAGGAATAACAGAGTTGCTACCATCCGCATACCACAATGGCAAAGTGCTTAGTGGTGTTTTGGGTTTTAGTGGGTACTTTGCATTGCTCATGCCCCAATGATTTGTGTAAACGCCGCAGTCATATCCAGCTTCAACGCATACGCTTTGGTAGAGTTCGTAGACGTGATCATCGGTGTTTTTTCCTGCTGGAGTTTCAATGTCGATAAAAACATGTTGGATATCAAAGTTTTTAATGGTCTCGAGAAAAATTTCTATATTATCCGCCGAAAGACCGGTTTCATTGTTCCAAGCATAATAAACGCTCAAATCAAGCCCAGCTTTTTCCGCGTTTGTTAGGTGAAAGTCCGGAGTAGTACCTCCAAGTAAATTTGCATTAAAGGTAGCGATATATTGATCAACACCAGTTTTTTTGAGGCATTCAAAAAAGCTAACTTTACTGTTTTTGTAGGCAAACCATTTATCGACTGCGACAAAAGTTTTTGCGCGATTGATATGTTGCCATTCCTTACCTGTGAGTTGTTTTCCTGCAAATGTCGTAGAGTCAGAGTTTTCTGGTGAGCCGCAGGAAGAAAGGATATAAGAAAAAAAGGATATAAAAAGCCCAAGGCTAAAACGTTTTAGCATAGTTACTCCGTAAATTATAAGTTTGTTGTGCTCTCGCTTTAGAATCTGAATAGAAAAAGGATTATTTCTGATGTTAGACTAGTCAGAATTAATGCTAGCAAGTGAAAACGCCCTGGGTCAAACCAGGGCGTTTACGTGCATAAAAATTAGCGAGTATTTGTTTGGGATTTTAGAACATTAGTGGAGCTAGGGAGCTTTAGCCGTGACGGCCAGCCCCTTAGAACGACTTCAAAATTACACAGAAATTAGCTTAATGATTCTGCAACCACTTCGGCAATATCTTTAACTTGAACAGTATCAGCTTTGCCATGTGCCTTGACCCCATCTGTCATCATGGTCATACAAAATGGACAGGCTGTCGCAACCATGTTGGCACCAGTTGCAATAGCTTCTTGAGCTCTATTTTCATTGATGCGGCTACCTTCTTTTTCCTCAAGCCACATCCGGCCACCACCAGCTCCGCAGCAGAATCCTTTTTCTTTAGTGCGTGGCATTTCAGTCAGTTCGATGTTTGTCGATGTTAAAGACTGACGCGGGCTGTCATAGACATCGTTATGCCGTCCCAAATAACAGGAATCGTGATAAGTGACGTTTTTAATTGCGTCCGCTTTTGCATTAGGAATAATCTTTTTTTCCTGGATCAATTGGTCAATTAATTGAGAGTGGTGCATAACTTCCATCTTATGGCCAAAATCTGGGTATTCGTTTTTCAAAGTGTTGAAACAATGTGGGCAGCCTGTCACAACCTTTTTAATGTCATAGCGCTTAAAGGTTTCGACATTTTCTTGAATTTGCATGTTTGCTAAATATTCATTGCCAAGACGACGTGCGGTATCACCGTTGCATTTTTCTTCTTTGCCAAGAATTGCAAAATCGAGCTTTGCTTCTTGCATGATCTTAGCGAGAGAAGAGCTGACTTTTTTATAGCGTTCATCAAAAGAACCGGCGCAGCCAACCCAAAATAAATATTCCGCTTTCGGATTTTCGGCCATGGTCGGTACTTTTAGTGGTTTTGCCCAATCACCGCGGGTGGAATTGTCCATCCCCCAAGGGTTGCTTTGGTTTTCGAGGTTGGCAAATGTCGTATTCAATTCTTCCGGAAATTCTGCCTTTGTCATTGTAAGATAACGTCGCATATCTACAATCGCAGGAATATGCTCAATCTCTAAAGGGCAAGCTTCCATACAAGCACCGCAGCTGGTGCAGGCCCAGAGTTCTTCTGCAGAAACAATATCTCCTATAAGGCTTTTGCGCTCATCGATTTTTTCATGTGCGACTGCATCATTTAGTCCATCCTTGAGGTGATGGATCATCAGGCGAGGATCAAGCTTTTTCCCAGTATTAAAAGCCGGACACTCAGCAGTGCAACGACCGCATTCTACGCAAGTATAGCTATCCAGAAGCTGCTTCCAGCTAAAGTCTTCGATCTTTCCGACGCCAAAAGATTCGGCGTCTTCAGCGAACTCCATGGGACGAATGCGTCCGCGTCCGCGCAAGCTGCGAAAAAGCATATTTGGCCAAACCCAAATTAAATGCTGATGCTTTGAAAAGGGTAAAAACGTCATAAAACCAAATAATGCGAAGGCGTGTCCCCACCAAAAAAAGTTAGAAAAACTTTGCCAAGCCTCTACAGATTCAATTTGCATTATTGCGGCTAAGTTTGTAGCGAAGGCGATAGAGATGGGTATAGCGTTGCTTAAAAGATCAGTTTCTGGAAGTTGTGCTTTTGCACCTAATACGATGAGCTCTGTAAATAAAAGAGTAAAAATAAATCCCAGAACAACAAAAGCATCTTTCTTCGAAGCTTGCGGCAAGGACTTTAAACGTGGCGGAGAAAAAAATAAGCGGCGCAGTATCGCAAAGCTGATTGCCGCCAAAGCTATAAAATTCGCAAGATCTTGCGAGCTTAAATAAGCGAAATAAATACTGCCTTGGCCGAACAAAAAAGAAAAATTAAACGGCGGATAGAGCCCCTGAATCAAGGTTTCAAGCGTGCCGATGCTAACAATAATAAAACCCCAAAAAATACAGAAATGCATGACTCCCGCGACTTTGTCCTTAAACATTTTTTGCTGTAGGAGGCCTTTTTGCACAATGCCTAGTAGTCGCACATTTAAATTTTCGCTGCGTAGTTCTTCGCGCCCTTTTCCGAGCTGAAACTTCTGCCAGGTTTTTTTCAAGTTAAAGGCAAAAAAGCCCAATGTCGCTAAACTAAGGATGGCAAATGCAATTGAAGAAATTCCCAAAAAAAACTCCTCTGCTTTTAAAGTCTTTGTTCTACGTTACTGTATAATTTGAAAAATTGTCAATGTGCTTAGGTCTTTGTGTAGATCAGTTCTTGATAATTATACATCTACAAATTAATTCTAATAGGGGCTGTTGACGTTTCATATGCAAAGGCGTTTTAAACAAGAAATCGATATATTCAAAATGCTAAAGTACGAGTTTGCCTCAACTTTCAATCTTTAAGATTGACCTTAAACCATTGCCATTACTCTATACTTAACCTTTGACTTTGGCGTGATTGTGATCGTGATCATGATCATCGCCTCCCCCCCTTCGGCTTGTACAGAACGCCAATGACAACTATTGAAATAAAACGTCAACAACACCTAATTAATTATAGAGATTTTGTAAAAAGACACCTTCAAGCTCTAAGAGTTTAGTTTTAGTTGCGAGGCCACCTGGAGCGGAAAAGCCGCCTGCGTGGCCTTTAGCTACGACGCGATGGCAGGGAATGAGCAAGGGAAGATGATTTTTACCAATAATTCGCCCGACTGCACGAGCGGCCTTAGGATTGCCGCTGTTGATCGCAAGTTCCTGATAACTTATGAGCTGGCCGCGTTTTATCTTGCGTAGCTCAGTCAATACGCGATCTCTAAAGTGGTGGCGACTCGGATGTGGCAGCAAATCACCCATAAACTCTTCAAGGGTTTCGAGTTCTCCTGTTTTTAAGGAGTTCAAAGCTTCTTTAACCTTAAGAACAATAGGATGTGACGAATTATTTCTAGATTCAGACGGGGTATTCTTTGAAATACTATTGTGTCGTTTAATCCAATCAGCGTAAAGAGCAGGGTCATCTGGTCCAACCCAAGAACTGATTATTTCCTTTTCATTAAAAATCATCCCAAAACCGAGTCCATGATCCAGAGATTTGCTTAACTTTTTAGAAGATTTTAGGCTAAAAAAGTGATTGTACAAGCTACTAAAGACTCCTGAATACTTTACTGCTAAAATAGAACTGACAATAAAACTCTAATGATAAAAAATTCAATCTGCGACTGATTTAAAAAAGCTCACAATAAGGACAAGATTTGTCTAGCAGCTTGAACAAAATTTATAAAGATGTAATTTCGGCCTCGCAGCGTTTTAAGAAAATAGAGGCGTTTCGGCGAGGTCTGCTGGGGCTTTTTTGTGGATATTTGTTCTTCTCGCTAGCTCTTTTGATCGACCTTAATAGTGTTGCTTTAGCGCTTTTTGTTTCTATTGCTCTTTCTGTTTTTATTTTTATTTTTAGCAGTCGAGTAAAATTTATTCCATTTACTCAAAATGAGATGCTTTTGCGCCTCGAACTGCAACATCCAAATTTAGCTCAATCGCCACTAGCCATCAATGATTTCGATGCAGATGCACCAGAAGAGCTGAGTAGTATTTTGGCTGGTTTTTTTCAAGAACACAAAAAGCAACTAAAAACGCATTCTCACATTGCATGGTCGCGGCTTTTTATTCCCGCCACTCTTTGTTTGGTTTTACATTTCATAAGCCCTGCAACTCAGGCTTTGCTGAGTCTCGATCTGCAATCTTTAGGCGCATCATGGCGCAAAGATGCGGAACTTGTTATTCATAAAGGTGATGAAGACAATCCAAATTCAGAAGTGGCAAGTAAAATAACACTGTCTTTTGCGAAGCCAGCGTGGGTGAATTTGGCTTCAGATAATCTATTAGAGCTTTTAGTAATTGGTGTTGAAAATATGCCGGCACCAGTTGTCGAGTTGCGTGAGCTTGGTTTCAAAGCAGATCAAACAAAAAAAATTCCCGAATTAGATAAGTTGAAACTTTTTCAAAGCTTTCGGCTCAGCCGAAATGAAAATCTAGGCAATGGAAGAGTTCTTTATTCGATTAAATTTTCAGTAGAAAAGAGCGTAGCTCTCATTGTGCCTTTTCTATCAGAAAATAAGCCTGTTGCAGTTTTGCAATTGAACACGCCTCCTTTGCCCGAAGTTGAACTTTCTGTACTCAATCAGTTGCGCTCACCTTGGCCGGACCATTTACCGCTCAATTTGAATATAAAAGTAAGTGCGAAAAATCCTCTGGATAAAATCGAAATAAAAATTTATTCAGGAAAAACTGAAAATTCAGAACTTGTTAATAAAGTCATGGCACAAGAATTATTTGAATATGAAGGCCAATATGAGTTGATATTAGAGTCTTATTTGAATTCCGATCTTGCGGAGTTTAGCTTGGTCGCTGAGGCAAGTGACCGCGGTTTGCCTCAAGCCCTTGTCGGTCGGAGTAAACCTATAACCATCACGGTAGCAAGCGCCTATGGTCGCTATCGTCAGACATTACAGTCGCTCAGAGAATTAAAAACCATCCTAGATGAAAAGATTGCGACTCAGGATGGACTTTTGTCAACAGAAGCCAGCGAAATCATTAAACGCGCCAACGAGCAGGCGCTGGACTCGCCATTTTTTGACGGACTAGATCGTCTAAACGTTACGCGTTTCGCAACGAACGTAGAAGAATTGAACCAGCAAGCCAATATTGAGAAGCTTTTAGATCTGTCGCAAGATTTGAATCAATTTCTATTAGAGCATGAGCTAATTGATGACCGAGAGCGTGATAGAGATTTTTTCGTAGCCACAAGAAGCCTTTCTCGCTTACTTGAAAAAAAAGTGGCAGATAGAAAAACTAGCCTCGAACGCATGGCAACTTCACTAAATAGCTTTTTAGAAGATCGCTACAAACGCTGGGAACTTCGCGTTAATCGATTGCCAAAAGAGTTGCAACCTAATGATTGGCCGAAAGTTAAGAATAAAGTTTTTAATGCGAAGTTACAGAAAGTAGTTGCTGCAGATAAACAGAGCGATGTTAAAGATCGAGATCAAGCTTTTGCTGAGCTCTCGGCGCTCGTGAATGATTATCGTGCATGGATAGAGCAACTCGAAGCTCAAGAAGATGCTCATAGAGCTCAACAAGAAGCACAGCGTCAACAGGGCCTTGCTTCCGCGCAGGATTCATTGCAGGAGATACGCAAGCGCCAAGCGAAAATTTCTCAGCGCTTGGATCAGGCACAGAACCAACAAATCGAGCAGTTAAAAAACAACTGGGGTGCTGACCGTCTTGAGCAAAATACAAACATTGGAAGTACGCGAAAACTAGAAGCGCAGATGCGCGCTTTGTCGCCACCAGCGGCTGCCAGAATTAAAGCCGCGGCGGAACAAATGCAAGCCACCGTGGATGCTGCTGCTGGGGGTGAAAAACAAAGTTTTGTGATGGCGGAATCGCATTCCGATCTGGCAGGACGTTTGTTAGTGCAAGCGCAGCAAGCAGCAGAAAAAAATCAGCGTCAACAAGGCCAGCAGCGCGGAAAACGGCGCAGAGTAACAGGCGATAATTATTATGGAAATAATTTAATGGAAGGTGGCGAGATCGAGATCATTCATGAATATGAAGTTGATCGCATGTTCCGCGAAGATGTCCTCGACCAAGTTTCAACTTCCGATTATCTTGATAAAGATGAAGAGCTGTACCGCGCCTATTTACAGGAAGTTATTCGTTGAATAAATATCTACCGCATGAAAATCTGATCGAATTAATAAAATCAAATGCTCGAGAAACTTCTGAAGCTAGGCAAATGAGTCGGCGCTTACGTGAACTTTTAGGTCAGCGGATCAGAAAAATATTTTTATCTTTAAAAAAAGCAGCTCCAAATCAGCTAACGCAGAGTGAGCTGATGCGCCTCACGCTTTGTCGGAATGAGTACATTCAGCACCTTGATGAGCTTTCAGAATTTTCTCACCGTGCGACACGCTCGCGTATAAACTATGAAACTTACATGATGCTCTATAACGCCCGAAAAATTGCTAGACGTAGGTGAGATTCACTTTCAATTAAAAAGAGTCTATAGCGGCACAAAAAAGTTCTTTCGACCATGCGTCTAGGCGTTGTGGTTGTGTAATAAAGCGCTCGACGTCACGCCTCGCAGCGCTTACATCTAGGTTCTCAACTTGGTCTTTTGCCCAGCAGCGAAATAGCTCTGGCGAAAAATCGCCCTTCCAATGGCCACTGTCTCTGACTTTCTCTTCCAAATATTGCCAGTTTGTTCTCACTCTTTGACCGACATACCAGAGCACATCGTACCAGTCTCGGCCTTTGACATAATTTCTGAGTCCTCGGCAAAATGTCGCATGAATTTTCCCTGCAAATAGGCTAGGGAGATCGCAGGTCAGCACCGAGAACGGTTGCGGCCAGAAAAATTGTTTTGCTTCAGTTTGGAAGCCAGGAACTGCATCTGTATCAATTTCGATTTTTACCTTAATTAGAGAACCTTTTTGCGCTTTGAATTTTGATGCAGCAACAATAAAACAAATTTGTGAATCAGTTTTTATAAATGCCGACTCTATTGCAGTTTGAATATTCTTTTCTTTTCTTTCGACCGATGCCTCGATATCAAAGCTTTCAAGTTCGTGTTTTATGGCGCGAGTGTATTTGTTTAAGTCGAATTTTTGGTCTTTTTTAAGTAGAGTAAAATCTAAATCTTCCGAAAAACGATCGAGCCCATAAAGAATGCGTAATGAGGTGCCACCATAGAATGCGGCATGCTCAAAGAACTTTGAACGCCATAAGCCTAATAAGCTAATTTCTTGAATCAGCTCTTGTAAGACCATTTTTTCTTGTTCAGTATTCTTGGCGTTTGCTTGTCTTACGCGTTGTTTAATTAGTTCACTCAAGGCTGTTGTCTCCGCTCATGGCTGTTTAACTTCGCTTTTTAGGGCTTCAAGTAATGTTTTGACAAAGGGTTTACTACTCAATTTACTAAGTGTGACAAGCTTACGGTAGTTAAACGAACTGTTTATTTCTAGGCGCATATTCTCAAATAAGTATTCTCGCATTAATTCGGGAGAGTCGAGACCTTTGGTATGGTACAAGCGATCAAATAAAGCTTTTTCGGGTGATGCAATTAAAAAGGCTCTCTGCTCGTCGAGCTCAACTCGCTCGACTCCAAACGAATAACACGATTTTTGTGTGACATTGAAATGAAATTCACCGATTGGTGTTGAGTAACGCCGTTTACGTAAAAACGCGGTGCTTGTTACCGCAGTGACATGTTCAGGAATCATTCCGTAGTGAGCTAATGCGGAGTCTTCAGAAACGTATGAAGGACCATAAATCATATTGGCAACTACAAAGCTGTTATAATTGTCATCAGCTTTGATATAAACGCCCTTCTTTACTCGAATAATTTCTTTTGACTTTATTAAGGCCCCGATCTTATTTCTTGGATAAGAGTAATCCTCGAGGCGGTTTATAATAATATTATAATCAAATTCAGGTGTTGCAATTGATTTTAGGATGTTTTTATGCGGCATGAATTCATCCAGTATGTTGAATACTTATCAACATACTGGCATAACTTATAAGATAATTCAAGACCTGCAAATTGACTAGAAATAGGGTCTCAAAAATATAAAGCCTTTCATGATTGGTATGGGCACTTTGCTTGAAAGTTTGCAGTGCGCATCTGCTTTAAGTAAAATAGAAGCTAAATCAGTTTCACAAAAATATTTTGGAGTTCAAAAAATGGATTTTTCTGTGCGCTATTTTTTATTCACTATTTTACTAAGTACCTGCCTATTTACGAAGCACTTAAATGCAGAAGAATCTGATCAAGCGGCTCCGGCTGAGCAAAGTGATCAAGCTCTGTCCACAGATCAAACAGATGAGAGAGAACGAGTCCAGCAAGTAGAACAGACAATTAATTCTGACTCGAGTAGTACAAGCGCACGTTTAAATAAGAAAGCATCTGTGGAGGGGCGATTGGGGTTTATTGTAGCTCCCATTTCAGGCACTGGAGTTGGGGCATTTTTTCATGTGAATCAAAATTTACATGTTGGAATAAGTCATGTCTCAGGAACCTATGATTTTTCAGATGATGTTGATGCGCCCGAAGATACGACTTCTACTATGGAACAAGCCGATTTAAAAGCATCGCTAACTCAAGTTTTCGCTCGATATTTTGTCGGCAATTCTTTTTATCTATCTGGTGGCTTAGGGCAAAGGAAAGTTCAAGCAGACCTTGATGTACGCTCGACAGTATTTGACCATAGAATTAATGGTTCAATCAAAGCAGATTCAACAGTTTTAAATGTTAGCATCGGAAATGCATGGAGTTGGGATAACGGATTTTTTATTGGATGTGAGTGGGTTGGTTTGACTGTTCCTCTCTCTAATTCAAACTCTGGAGAGCTCACTCTAAGTGGAACTGGAGTAGAAGAAGACGCAGAGTTTAAGAAACTTAAAAATGATACTGAAGACGTAGCAGAACTTTTCGGAGAATCGACTATGGCCTCTTTATTAATCCTGCATTTAGGCTGGGCTTTTTAACATGATTAAGAATCTTTTATTCTCTATATTTTTTCTATTTGGCTGCATAAATACAGGTGCTTTGCTAGCTGACTCAACTAGTGCGAGTGTGCGCCAGAACAAAAACCTTTCAATCGAAGGCCGCCTTGGATTCATCGTTGGTGCTATCCCCGGAACTGGAGCCGCAGTTACGTATCACATGTTTAAAGACTTTCATATTGGAGCGAGTCATGTTGTTGGAGCTATAGATTTAGTGAATGAAATCGAAGAACCGTCTGGTATCGAAACAGATACAGCCAAATTGTCTACATCAGTGTCGCAAATCTATGCCCGCTACTTCTTAGGTAATTCTTTTTATTTGTCGGGTGGATTCGGGCAAAGAACGGTCGAAGCGAACGTAGATGTGCGTTCAACTGTATTTGATACTGGAATTGAAGGTTCCATCGAAGCAAGCTCTTCGATTTTTAATGCAAGCTTAGGTAATGTTTGGAGTTGGGACAGTGGATTTTTCTTTGGCTGTGAGTGGGTAGGAGTGATGGCACCCTTCGCCAATTCAAATTCCGGAGAGCTTACCCTTAGTGGAACAGCTCTTGAAGAAGATGAAGAATTCAAAGAACTTAAAAAGGACACAGAAGATCTCGCACAGTTTTTCGGAGAGTCGACGACAGCGTCCTTATTTGTAGTGCAATTAGGCTGGGCTTTTTAATCGAAATTTCGTTTATTTAACCAATGTGACATTAAAATCTAATAGCGAATTGAATTTACAGTTTGTTTCGAATCCCCTGCCAGTAGGAACATTGTCGACAAATTGATTCAAATCTAGCGATTTAGTGCCGCTCTTAGGAATAAAACCGACTGATTTTAGCCCCTGCTCAGATTTATGGAGAAAACGGTAGCGATAGACCCGGCCTATTTTTTCTGGATTAAACTGCTGTCCATCGACTGTTATTGTTTTTAAATTGCTGTCGCACTCAATCTGCCAAGTAAAAATATCACTACCGGAATTATTCTGAATATTGATAGATTTCGAATCGAGAAGCGATTTGGTATCAATAACAACTGGACTCGAATCTTCGGAATATTCAGTTAGTGGAAAAATATTGATTAAATGGCTCTGTCCCGCTTCAATTATTTCTAGAAAGTGTAAATTATAAGTATCATTCTTATGAATTGTCGCTGAAAAACTCTTTTCGCTGTCACATTTAAATTGTATTTGACCGAGATTTAAGTGACTTTTCTCAAACATTTCGCCTTCTAAAAACGCCATGAAAGTGCCGAGACTAGTTTCGTTTTTTTTATCATAGACAGATAGGAAATGCCGTCCATCATAATTATTAAGTATAATTTGATAATTATCATTGTGACAGTACATGCTGACATTCGTTCTAGGTATAAAATCATTGGATGAAAAACGACGCTGACCATCACGGACAGTAAATTGCAATGTGGAGTCCAGAAGATTGACATAGCTGTTTATTCTGATTGGATTTTGATTGTAGTTAAAACTATAGTTACAGGCCTCTTGATGAGGCGGTGCTTGAATCGTAGAAGTCCAAGAAGTTTGGAACATCGGGTTTGGATCTAGATCAAAGTCCGTCGACCATCGCAAAAAATCGTCGCTTACATTTTCGTCCGCATTTGATCCTCGATATCGACAGTCATTAAAAAGTTTTTTAAAATCGGCTTTCGTAAAACTAGACGGTCTTTTCTTCTGAGTCCAATGATCTATTTCCTGGCTGATCCAAGCCTGGTAATTCGATACGCGGCTATAAACTCCGGGTTTGCCTGCCAAAGCGCAACCATCGCCAAAGCTTACGATGCCGACAAGACGAGGGTGTCCATTAATATTTGCAACGGCAGGTCCGCCCGAATCACCTTGGCAGCTATCGATGCCACCCGCTTCTAAATCTCCCGCACAAAACATACTATCGCGGAAAAAAGAGTTTGGCGCTATCTCAGCTGAAGGCTCTGATTCATCAGTTCCGCCTTCAGTTTCGGGAGAACGGATATTATTCATCGTACTATCGCAGACAGCGTCCTTTAAAACGCCGATATCAGCAGTTTGTAAACTATCAGCTATAACAAGTCCTAAGGAAGTCATATTGCCGTAGCCTTTGACGCTAATTTTATTAGGCACACTGCCATCCTCTTTGCGATGGAAGGGAAGCGGCTTGACTTCGCGATTAACGTGCTTGTCTTCGCCGTATTCTTCGAGAAAAAGTAAAGCTATGTCATGCCGCATATCCGAAATCCGCTTGTACTCGGGGTGGATTTTAATCTCTTGAACTTTTATCGCGTCTTCTCGCAATAGAGCAGGTGTGACTGGATTAAGCACCACAAACAGCTGATTTTCTCGAAACCCATAGTTTGCGACACAATGCGCTGCAGTTAGAACGATTCTTCGTTCTATCAGCGTGCCCCCACAAAAGGGTTCTCTAAGACTATCATCAAAGCTTTTTGGGAGTTTTCGAAGACGTTGGCTGATAAAAGGCAGCTTTTTAGAATCTGCTAAGAGAATTGAATCCGCGTCAGTGGGTATATTTGATACTGCATTCTCTTCTGCGGACTCGGGTTCAGAAATAGTTAAATCATAAGTAGTAAAGTCAACGAGACTAACGAAATAAGGCGTCGACCCTGCGTCCTGTCCTCCGATCACCTTAGTCTGCGATAAATCTAAGGGACGTTTCGCTAGGCAAGCCATACAAAAAACCAAAGCCATTAAATTTGTGCCAATAGCTGCTTTTGACATCTTGTTTAACTCCAAACAGCATGCTTGTTTTCAAAGCATTGCAAGCATTTATATTTTTTACGAAGACTTTTGTATTATTGTGAATGAAACAGGGAATTCCGTCAAGAGAGGTGAAAATTGTGCTAGACGCTTCTTCCCCCTTACTTATTTCAGCGAGAGGGATGGGATAGATTTTCTGTAGAGTATGTTGGGAAAAGCTAGGTCAACTAATCCTTAATTAAAGGGCATTTCGTTGATTCACATTCTGACGATCCAGGTGAATGTGCTTTGGCTTTTTCTGCGGAAGAAGTGAGTGCTTCAATTAGCTCTCTCAGTTTGTGGGCAGATGAAACGTATTCTTGGCGCACAAAACCGCTTCTTTCTATAAGTTCATCCATAGCTTCTTCTGGACGTGCGATTTCCGACAGATTAAAAGCCCAAAGTGCGTCTGAGAGTATCGAATCGGCTTGATTTTTTTCTTCGCCAGTAAATTCCCGTCTGCCAGGAAGAATAACTTTTCTTAATATTTCGAGATCTATAGAAAATTTTGAAATACTTTCAGCTTGGTAGAAAATCTCCTCTAAGGATTTTGTAGGGTTTCCTGCACTCGCGTCTTCAACATCAGCAAAGTAAATTCATGCATGGTGGGCAAAGTAAGTTTTATAAATGAAGAAAGCTTTTTTATTCGGCCTAGACGTGGACGTACTGCTAGTTTGATTTAGCTCAGATTGAGCATCATCAGAGCCGGGCTCATGCAATTGAGCACAAGAGGTAAGATTGAATAATGATATAGCCGATAGAAGTAATTAAAGCTTCGAAAACATAAAAAAGACTCCTGTGAACAATTGTTCATCAATTATCGCGATCATTCTTGATTGTCAAGAGCTTTTTGAAAATGCTTAGATTTTTTTTGTGAGCTTATTGGTTTTCCCTTGCAATCTCCCCTCTTGCCGTGATAACCCACATCGCAATTAGAGTTCATCGCTTCTGATGTCTAAACAATTCTTCGGAGGAATTATTATGAAAGTTACTTCTTTATTACTAGCGGCTATTTTTTCAGCAACTGCAATCGCATCTGTTGATCCTATAGGATCAGCTGCAACTTCTGGTGGAGTTTCTCTTACTACGCAAGCAAAAATTTATGTTTATTCTGCCGAGTCTATGGTGGACGGTCTTTTGGCAAAATTCGAGAATGACAATGCTATTTATTATGCATGTCGTGATGTCGAAGCATTATTAGAAATAAATGCAGCATTCACCAGTGCTAATGAAGACTTAATGAAAGAAATCGTAAATATTGGTGGTCAATGGACGATGAATAATTTGGCATCAGTTAATTCCAATCTAGTTGAAATTTCAAATCTTTGTAAAGTGGGCACTAGCACCGGATTTTCTAAAGCTGAAAAGAAATCTGTTATTGAAAATGTTATTTTAATTCAGTCTGCATCGGCCTTAGAAACTCTGGGAGGCTAATAATAGGGAAAGTTGTTCTAACTTTGAGAAAAATAGCTTTTTTTATAAGACGCGGTAATCACCGCGTTTTTTTTGTAACTATTCAATATATTTAATGTAATTAGCGTATAGCTTTTATTTTCGCTGTGTTACACTGCCGCTCTCTCGAATTGCCAATGGAGAAAGGGTTTTGTTTGTATGAACTATAGAAATGACTGGACTATTGAAGAGGTAAAAACACTTTACCATCGTCCTTTGATGGATTTAATTTTTGAAGCAGCAAAGACACATCGCATTTTTCATAGAACCAACGAAGTGCAGATTTGCTCGCTCATCTCAATAAAAACAGGTTCCTGCCAAGAAGACTGCGCTTACTGTCCGCAAGCAGCCCGTTACAATACAGATATCGAAGCGCATCCATTGATGGATAGAGCAGAAGTGCTACAAATAGCTAGCGACGCGAAGTCGAAAGGTGCATCGAGAATTTGCATGGGTGCTGCATGGCGTAAAGTAAAAGATAACCGCGACTTCGATCGCGTTCTAGAAATTGTCAAAGACGTTAATGATCTCGGTGTGGAAGTTTGCTGTACTTTAGGCATGTTGAGCAAAGAACAAGCTCAAAAGCTAAAACAAGCTGGTCTTTATGCTTATAATCACAATCTCGATACTTCGCGAGACTTTTATAAAAGTATTATATCGACACGTACCTATGATGATAGATTGCAGACTTTAGAAAACGTGCAAGAAGCCGGCTTGCAAGTATGTTGTGGCGGTATTTTAGGTTTGGGCGAAGATGTACAAGATCGCGTCGCATTCTTGCATACACTTGCAACTTTGAAACAACATCCAGAGTCCGTTCCGATTAATTCTTTAGTCCCAGTCGCGGGTACTCCGCTTGAAAAGCAAGCTCGTTTAGATCCAATGGAAATTGTGCGAGCAATTGCTTGTGCAAGGATATTAATGCCGCGGTCAATTGTGCGTTTATCGGCAGGGCGTTTGGAAATGTCAATTGCAGAACAAACCCTCTGTTTTTTAGCGGGAGCCAATTCTATCTTTTCAGGAGAAAAGCTTTTAACAACGGCTAATCCAGAATTTGATGCGGATAAATCCATGTTTGAGCTTTTAGGTCTTGTTGCACGCGAGCCATTTGATCAAGTCGAAAATTCACAATTCAAAGATCTTCCTGCAGCAAACCAGGAAATGTTTATAAGTCATTAACTAGATGTTTGCGGACTTAAAAAGTGAGATTGAACACCTAAGTGCCAAAGCTTTATTCAGGCAGCTTGAGGTAAAAAGTGATGGTATTGACTTTGCTTCTAATGACTATTTAGGTATAGCCCGCAACAAAGAAATCGCTGCATCTATAGCGACTTTGTGGTCGGAATTGATCAATCAATCAAACGGCGAACAATTTATATTGGGTGCAAGTGGTTCGCGATTAGTATCAGGAGAGAGCTTTTTATATGCTCAGCTTGAGAAAAAGATTTCTGAATATCACGATGTTGAATCAGCACTGCTTTTTAATAGTGGCTACCACTTAAATGTCGGATTATTTGCAGCCCTAGCAAAACCCGGAGATACCATAGTCTATGACGAACAATGTCACGCTTCATTAATACAAGGGATAAAGTTGTCAGGCGTGACAACACGTAGATTTCGCCATAATAATTTAAATCATTTGCGGCAAAAGCTAATAAAATCGGACGTCAATAGTCAGGCACAGATCTATGTTGTCATAGAATCAATATATTCGATGGAAGGTTCGGCCGCTCCATTAAGAGAAATATTAGAAATAGTCGAGGAGTTTGGCGCTCGGCTAATTATTGATGAAGCGCATGCACTAGGAGTTGTTGGTAGAAAAGGCGCTGGGTTGGTTAGTCATCTTGGTTTGCAAGATAGAGTGTTTGCTCGAGTCGTAACTTATGGCAAAGCTTTTGGGCTGGCTGGTGCAGCCCTCCTGGGGCCAGAGTTGCTTAAGAAAATAATGATAAATAAGTCTAAGCCCTTTATCTATACGACAGCCCTGCCTATAGTGCAGCTAATTGGGCTGATTCAAATTTATGATTACATGCTAACAAACATAGAAGTTCTGCAAAAAAAACTAAATGAGAATATTGAATTTTTTCGCAAGCAGATGAGTACAAAATTAGCAGGTCGTCAGATAGATGAAGTTCCTGAGTTGTTGCCTAGTGAACATCCTATCCAGGTTTTGATCTATGGCAATAGTCAAGCAGTGCTAGAGCAAAGTCAGAATCTAAAAAGCAAGGGTTTTACTGTTGCTGCAATGCGTCCGCCGACAGTTCCGAAAGGTACGGATCGGCTCAGAATTTGTTTGCATGTACACAATACCAAGCAGCAGATTCAACAGCTAGTTGAGCATATTAAGATATAAAAAAATGTTTAAAGCTAAACACATTTTTGTCACTGCAATAGATACAGGAGTCGGAAAGACTCTCGTATCAGCAATTTTATCCAAAGCTTTTAATGCTGATTATTGGAAGCCAATTCAAGCAGGAGAGCTGGATTACAGCGACTCTCAGAGAGTTCGGCAGCTTTTGGGGACGAAGAAATCTACCAAGATTCATCCAGAGGCGTATCGCCTGAAGCTTGCAGCCTCTCCCCATTATGCAGCTGAGCAAGAAGGTTTAGAAATCGATATATATAAAATTAAACTTCCTAAAACCGAAAATAATTTAATTATCGAAGGTGCAGGAGGTGTGCTTTGTCCGATAAATCGGCTCTACCAAATGCGCGATTTGATTTTGTATTTGCAGAAGTCGTCGAAGTTATCTGTCGTGTTGGTTTGTAAAAACTACTTAGGAAGCATAAGCCACACCTTGCTCAGCTTAGAAGCTTTGCAGAGTCAACGTATCAACGTTGCTGGCTTAATCTTCTCCGGTGAGTCTCATGCAGCTTCGGAAGACTACATTTGCCAAGCTGCACAGGTCAAAATCATTGCAAGAATTCCGACATTGAACGAAGTGACCGCAAAAGTCATAGGCGAATATGCAGCAAACATAAATAAGGAAAACTTTTTTGGAACTCTTGGCGCGCGATAAAAGTGTTATCTGGCATCCGTTTACTCAGATGTTAGATCCTGGACCGATCTTGGCTGTTGAGCGAGCTAAAGCGGAATTCCTTTATACCTTTGACGGTCGTTGTATTGTTGATGCGATCTCCTCTTGGTGGGTGAATCTCCACGGCCATTCTCATCCTTATATTGCTGAAAAAGTATATGCTCAATTGCTAAAGTTAGAACAAGTCATTTTTGCGGGTTTTACCCATGCACCTGCAGTGGAATTGGTCGAAAGACTGCTGCCTTTATTTGGCGGTAAACTTGCTAAAGGTTTTTTTTCAGATAATGGTTCGACGGCGGTTGAGGTTGCACTGAAAATGGCTCTGCAGTATTGGTGTAACACAGCTGGCTTGACGGACAAAAAATTTAAAATTCTGACTCTAGAAAACTCTTACCACGGTGATACATTTGGGGCGATGAGTATAAGCGCGCGAGGTGTATTTAATAAGCCTTTTGAGCCATACATGTTCGAATGTGAATCTGTACCGGCACCTTTATTTAAGCAACAGGAAAATTCTTTAATTCAATTGCAAAAGAAGTTAGCAGGTAAAGATAAATTTGCGGCATTTATCTATGAACCTCTTTTGCAAGGGGCGGGTGGTATGCTGATGCAAGATGCAGCATGTCTGAATGAAATGTTGAAACTGTGCCGTAAACACGAGGTTTTGCTCATTGCAGATGAAGTCTTGACCGGCTTTGGGCGTACGGGATGGCCTTTTGCGAGTTTGGCGCTCGAAGAACAAGCAGATTTAATCTGTTTGTCTAAAGGTTTGACGGGAGGGACTTTGCCTCTGGGCTTAACTCTCACATCACAAAATATTTATGACGCTTTTTTGGGAAGTGGCCATGACAAAACATTTTTTCATGGACATTCTTATACCGCGAACCCTTTAGCCTGTGCAGCGGCAAACGCTAGTCTGGATATATTTTTAAGCGAGGAATGCAGCTTACAGCGCAAGAAGCTTGAAATTCGCCATAAAGCGCAAATTGTTAAATGGCAAAAATACGTTGAAAAATTTGATATTCGGCTCTGTGGAACTGTCTTGGCGCTTAATATTCCAGAAGCAAAGTCAGGTTATTTTTCACCGATTAAAACAAAACTTTATGAATATTTTTTACAGAAAGAAATTCTCATGCGGCCACTTGGAAATTGTATTTATCTTTTGCCACCTTATTGCATAAGTGATAAAAGTTTAGACACTTGTTATGAGGCAATTGAAGCAGTGATTACAGGATCTTATTAATATAGCTTGAAAGAGCGGACCTAAGTTTGATAGGTACGCCAATGCTAGATGAAAATTTCTCGCAGTTTGATTTTTTTCTAATTTGTAAATTTTCGTAAACATCAGGGGGTTTTTTATTATGTCATTATTTTCTTTAAAGTGTATGAGTCGATTTTTTTTAGTTTCTGCTTTGTTACTCAGTGCAAATAATTTCGCTTTTGCAAGGGGAGCGATTAGAGGGGATGCAAATGTCAATAGCTCTCAGGGTTCAATTCTAGATAGTTCTAATGTTATAGAGTTAAAACCTGGGGTTCAGGTTTTTAATAGAGATTTGAATTTGATGATTAAATTAGACAATATTCAGGACTCACGTTGTCCCATCGATCCTTTAGTGGCTTGTTTTTGGCCTGGCAATGTTAAGGTGTCGATTTCGATAATTTCTCGATCTGAACTCGATAGAAATCCAGAAGCAGAATGGGATAAAGTTACTCTTGTGTTGGGAGTTAACGGCGAAAAAGCCGATGTGCTTCTTAATTCCGGATATGTTTTAAAACTCGTTCAAGTTTTACCTCTACCCGAAATAAATGCAGAAGTCATAGAGTCGCCTGTTGTTATACTTACCTATGAAAAGGCCGATGCTAACGATGCTAATGATGCTAATAATGATCAAGTTAAAGAGTGTGATAATGCTCAGGAAGCTAGCCCTACAATTCCCGGAATTATAGAGTTGAAGAATGGCGCTCCGATTAGCAATTGCAACCTGAACTTAGAATTAAAGCTTGTAAATATTGCTGACTCGCGCTGCCCAATCGGTGCTCTATGTTTTTGGCAAGGTTCTTCAAGTCTCCATAGCTATAGTTGATAGTTCTAAAATTAAACAAGATGCTGGAGCAAAATGGGATGTCATAACTCTTAGTTTAGAAGAAGGGGTTCTACTTAGCTCTGGATATATATTGAAACTTGAAAATGTTCTGCCCTATCCTGATTTAAATGCGGCGCCTGTAGAATCGCCGGTTGTAGTTCTGAGTTATAGTAAAGCGGAAGTAAATTAGATAATTACGTGCAAGAAGTAGAATGATGAACCCAAAGATTCTTGAGAAAATTTGCGCGAATGCTGAGTTGCACGCAAAGTGGCTTAATACACTTTCTTATTTAGAAAATTGTGGCGCACGAAAAATTTCAGCTTGCTTACATCCGCGAGGAGTTGACTCTTTAATGTTAAAGCATGCGGCAGAAGAAAGCCGTCATGCTTTTTTTTTGAAAAGCCTTATAAACAAGCATTTTCCTTCTCAGGTGGAAAAAAAATCAAATTTTGAATCGCAATCCCTCTTTGCTGCTAAAATGACTTATCGCTATCTAGATCGCCTCGAGGTTTTGGTTTGTCGATTGCTAAGAGATCATATGACGCAGAATTTGTCACAGTTTTATGTTGCTTCTGTGGCAAATAGCGGGGTTTTTCATACAAACAAGCATGAAAAGGCTAAGTCTCGTTATTCGCGCTTAGTCTATCTTGTTATTACATATATTATCGAAATTCGTGCAGAAGATATTTATCCGCGTTACCAAGAACATATAAAGAAGTTGGGATTTAGCATAAATATACGTTCCCTCATTAATGAAGAAAAGGGCCATCTTCAAGAAATGGTGGATAGCTTAAATCAAGAATTGCCAAATTGGAAAGAATTGATTGCGCCAGCACTGCGCTATGAAGAGTTGTTATTTCAACTCTGGTGTAGACAAATTGAATCTGAAGTTGCTATGTTTTTGGATTCTACAAATGTTTTGAAGTCTGAGGCTGCATATAAAGATCATTTTGAATTTGCTCAGCCAATATCAAATAGTCTTTTGTCGCATTAATATTCATTCTTTCCGATCAACTTGCTTCTTTTTCTTCTTCTGCATCTACATAATTTGTATTGAGCTGTTCGAGTGGCACAAGCTTCATTTTATAGTTTTTTCGGATGATAACAGCTGTTCCTGCTGTTGCTTGCGTTATTTTCATCTCATTTATGCCGTTATGTATCACGACCCCTGGAAATAATGTTTCCTTCACTTCGATATAGGCCTTAATGTTTGGAAGATGCTCGTTTTCAATTGCGCGTGCTTTCGCAGTAGCCTTGACCTTCAGTTTTTCACAACGCTCAATTTTATCATTCAATTCAATTATGAGTTGTTGTTCTTTTTCTAAAATAGATTTGTGTTTAATCTTGTCGTTTTTCTCAATCACTTCTAACTTCTTCTGATACTCTTCTAATAAAAGCTTAATTTTAGAGAGGCGCTTTTTCCTAATTTCGATGCGTGTAAGAAATTTAGGGTTAAAACCAATATAGAGTATTGTCGGAACTCCTCCGGCGGATCCTAGGTTTGAACAACTTATTTTATTTTCGCTATAGATATGACCACCAACGATATTACCTGCATATAATTCAGCAGCGCAGTTTACAGTGGAGTTCATAAGTGAGCTTTTAATGTTTAAGTTAGAACAGCTTATAAATGAATTCTCAGCAAAATTTGCTTTTACATCGCGGCCGGATTTAATATAACCACCGGAATGATTGTTAATTCCTTCGTTTATAGTGATTGAACTGTTGGATATGAGTATTCCTCCGGTAACAGACCCTGAAATTTTAAGTTCGCCGCCAGTTTCAACAGTAGCTCCGCTGTCTACAGAGCCACTAATGTCGACACTGCCGGGGAATCTAATATTACCACTATTCAGATTGACGTTGCCTTTGTGGGCCAAGTGTTTTTCAATTCTTAAGGTATTTTGTTCAAAAATGACTCTGCCCGGATCTTCTGCAATAAAAATAATACCATCTTTTGTACTCACTCCACTTCCACAAATAACATCAATCTTCTTTTCGATAGGAGCTAAGATAGTGTCGCCATAAACATTGTATCCATCTTGTGCAGGCACTTCATAGTCAATTTTTGCAATAGTATCTTTTGCTTTAAAAAAGACTTCGCTTTTTTGTTCTCGAAAGTTTGCAGAATCAACACTCTGCGTCATGGGAATTTTGTTGATTTTGACAAAGGGTTGGTCGCCAGATTTTGCGGCTTTTCCTTCTGCAATCTGAAGTGAGCTGGCTGTTTGCATTTGTTTAAGATCATTAATTGCTCTTTCTATAAATTCAGAAAACGCGAGCTCAGCAATACCTAAGCGCTTGAGTTCTGATCTGAGCCAATCTTCAGTTAGGTGGTCTTTGTATTTTAGTATATTGTGCACGGATTTTTGGCTAATAGATGCAAATTTTTTGTCACTAGAAACTTCTATTTCAAGGGGAAGCAAAGGTGAAGGTGGTTTTCTGTTATTTTCTCCAAATAAATCGCTTGCATCAATTGGCAGCGCGAGTTTTAAAAGGTCATTTTTAATTTGCGGAATTTGGTGATCGACATATTTATAATCTATTGCAGCAAGCATAACTATTGGTAGATCTATACCAAAGCGTTCGGGACCACGACTTGCAGATCTTATAGTTGTATTGAGTTCGTCATACAAAAAGTGATAGTTTCCTTTTTGTATGAGTTCATTTAGTTCGAAAAAAATTTTTTTCCACATCTGAATGTCATAGAAAATTCTAGTGTCATAGAGAATTAAAGTAATGTCGCGTTTGTGCTCTTCTTCTATAATTGAATAGCTGCTGTTCATACGCATATGTGGAGTGCGTATAAGTGGGATATCACTCACTTCAACGCCATTGCGCGCGCGGTACCAGAGCCGCTGAATTTGAGCGGGGCTAACCGGATCATAGATTCCTAATTCACCTAATTTTTGTGCAATAGTTAATTTTAGAAAATAGGGTTGCCAAAAGCCAATGACTTTTGAGGAAGCTTTTATGGTGATACGACCTACTTCTTGATCTTTTTTCGCGGGGAAAATTTCGATTCCGCGTAATTCAGGCGATCCTGATGCCAAAGTAACAGCAACAGTTGTTGCAGGAGGATCGAATCCCGTGCGAATCAATTCCCACATCTTTTGTAAACGGGCTTCATAGGTTCGAAAGAAGTTAATATTACAAGCTCGTTGTTCTTTCTCTAAGCGTTGTATCGCGCGAGAAATTAAATCGGCAGGGGGTAATTCGTGAAGATCACAATATGCTTTTGAAAACTCACAGCGTATGCGTTGCTGTTTAGCGATGAAAGTGAGTTTTGGTTCTGCTATATTCATAGACAACCTTTCGTCTATGATATCGGTAATAAAAGGAAAAACTTGAAATTTAGGGTTCATTGAAATTTTCAAAAATCTGAGAGTTCATTGAAAATTTCTCTATTCATCTAATATTTTGCTAGGTGGGAATTAGGTTTAAATCTAATAAAATACATATTATCCTGTAATTATTATATTTTAAAGGAGCCGATTGTGAGTGACCGGGGAAAGACAGAAGCTAGTTTTCAAAGTCTGGACAATCTCAATCTATTTTACCGGACTTGGTTTCCGCTTCAGGAACACAAGGCAAATATCGTCATTGTTCACGGCTTAGGAGAACATAGCGGTCGTTATGATAGATTGGCTTCTGAGCTCTCTGAAAAAGGACTGGCTGTTTTTGCCTATGACGTTAGGGGCCACGGGCAGTCGCAAGGCGAGAAGTGCTACGTCAATGATTTTAATGATTACTTACATGATTTAGAATCTTTTCTAGGGGAGATAACTCCTAAATTCAACGCAAAACCTTGGTTTTTATTTGGACACAGCGCTGGCGGTGAGCATGTTGTCACCTATGTTTTAAAAATGCATCCTAATTGCCAAGGTGTTGTTTTAAGTTCCCCTGCATTGAAAGCTGGAGCAGACATTTCTCCGTTTTTAATTAAAATCAGCGGACTCGTTAATGCGCTATTGCCGCGATTAAAAGTGCTTGGGATAGATCCAACGGCTATTTCACGGATTCCCGCTGAAATTGAAAAATATAAGAATGACCCGCTCATTTATCATGATAAAATTCCAACTAGAACTGGGTACAATTTACAAAAGTATTTTAATTATATTCAAATAAATGGGCACAAATTTATTTTGCCAGTTTTGATTATGCATGGTACTGCAGATCGATTGACCAATATTGAAGGAAGCCAAGAGTTCTATCGTATAATAAGTTCTGAGGATCGCACTTTAAAATTATATGAAAATAGTTTTCATGAGATTTTTAATGATTTGGATCGACAGACTGCAGTTGATGATTTGTTGGCTTGGCTTATGAAGCGTATTTAAATCTATACAGTGTAGTGGTCTAATTTTAAAAGAGAGTCAAAGAATTGAAAAAAAAGACGCATTTCATTTTTTTACCATCGTTTGTTTTGCTGCTTTTAGCCTTGGCCTGTCGCACAGCGACCCACGAAGATAGGAGGCTCGTTGCACCAAAACCAAGTTCAGATGAACCACCCTGTGATAGCTCGCAGACGCAGAATTGTCGGCAAAACCCGCTGCCAATTCAGCCTCCGAGTAAAGACTCTGATCGCGATAAAAATAAAAAATTTTCTTGGCCTTTGGCCCGAGTAGCGCCAAATACCAATGTGAATTTTAAGTTTGGTGCTCATGTTGGTGGCGAAACTGATCATTTGGCAATCGATATTGCGGCACGTGAAGGTGATTCTATTTACGCAATTGGAGAAGGTGAGATTGCGGTATTAGCTTATAAAGCAGGGAATTATCTAGATATAGTTGTTGTTAGACATGCTGTACCAGAGCCCGTAGGACCTAATAACTCGTATTATGTCTACGCTGCTTATTGTCATACAGAAGCAGCTTCTGAGTTGTATGTAGGAAAGAAGGTTAAGCAGGGTGATAGATTGGGTTGGATTCGTGAAGCACCACCGTATAAACCCCATTTGCATTTTGTGATGTATGATCAGGCCTTTTTCGAGGGCGGCCCGCAGTCGCGGCGTTGCACAGAGCAGGGGATAGCAAAAGGTTGTCCTCCAGCCGGGTATTTAAATGATTCAAACATAGATTTTTTCGATCGTGATTATATTGTACATCCGCTCAGTCCGACAAAAGGTGCTATTTTAAATCCTGAGAGATTTATCAGCACTGATAGATAACTGGGCTATGTGATGCACACATTTTTTAATCGACTTTCATTTAGAAAGCATGGCTAGGCTTGTTTTGGAGGGAGTGCCAGAGGACCGCTCAATTTTTATGCCATCCATGGCAAAATTATCGCTACGGGTTCGGGCATCCTGCCCTCACCAGTTCCTCTGGCACTCCCTCCAAAACAAGCCTAGCCATGCTTTCTAAAGTAACTCTCAGAACAGCGGTTTGTATCACTTAGTTTTAGGCGCTTGAATTGTATCGAACTCCTCAATTAATTTATTTGGTGTGGAAATTTGCTGTTCGGCAGATCTGCTGCTGAGAGTAAGTTGAAAAACAATTGCTAGAATTGTTGTGATCTGTGAATGCCCCCTGAACTGATAGTCACTTGAGTCTATAGCTGAGGTCTTGTATTGCCGGCTAGAGGAACTGGTGAGGGCAGGATGCCCGAACCCGTAGCGATAATTTTGCCATGGATGGCATAAAAATTGAGCGGTCCTCTGGCCGGCAATACAAGACCTCAGATATAGACTCTATGAAATTCGTTTAAAAGTGTGCATCACATAGTCGATAACTACTTATATTAGAAAATTTATTTATAAATTTGTGTTAAATCCTCAGGTAGCTGTTCAATGTCTGATCGAACTTCTTTGTTAAAATATTTGAAGATCACTCTTTAATTATTTGATGGGGGCTTTATGCGTTATTGGGTTGCTGCCTACCTATTTTTTTTCATACAATTTTTCGGGAATTTTGCAGCAGCACAAACAGCACAAAGTGAAACATATGAAGACTTTTTCGGTGTAAATGTTTTTTCTGAACAGCCGGTCTATTTAAATGATGTTGTAGATATGGGAGCAAAATGGGTTCGTATTGAATATAGGCTAAAAGGTAAAGATACATTTAATCACTATCGAAATATTATTAATAAGTTAAAACAAAAAAAAATAAAGGTATTGCTCTTGGTTGACTATATGTCTACCACAGCGGCAACCCCAGGTTGGAAGGGGACAGATGCACTATGGACTGCATATTTGCCGCACTTTTTGCGCGAGGTCGAATCGATTGCGCAGTTTCTAAAAAATGATGTCGATGCGTGGGAGGTGTGGAATGAACCTGACCATGAATTAGAAGGTTATGATCCTGGAGTGCCAGCACATATCTTTGGTGTCATGCTAAAAGATGCGGCTTCACGAATTCGAAAACACAGTAGCAGCCCTCTGGTGATTGGCGGTTTGGCAACCAAGCGTTTCTCGTATTATGAAAATGCCTTGAAAGCTGCTGGCGGTGATTTGTCGATGTATGACGCCTTGGGCCTTCATACTTATGGTGCGAGTTTTATGACGATGACGACGGTCAAACGAGAGTTAGATTATATTTATAAGAAGTGGTTTGATCTAAGTGGTTTGCCGATTTGGTTGACCGAAGCGGGTGGAGTTGGTGATCCGCAAAACGAAAAATTTGCCGCAGACTATGTTGAGACTCTATTTACTCATACTTGGGATCAACATCGTGACTATGTAAAAAGAATTTTTTATTTTTCATGGCATGACATTGTCGGGTTTAGGCATGAAAGGTTTGGCTTAGTTAGATTGAATAATACGCGCAAACCTTCGTTTATAAAGTTTAGAGAGCTAGTGGATAATCCGCGATAGCTTGTGTCAATGTTTTAAAAACTAGAAACATACGCGGATATTTCATTCCACATTGCTAAGTGTGAAGTAAGAGTGTTTGGATTAATACCAGAGCTTAGTCTCTGGCCTTCAAAAGTAAATGATAATCCAAATTCGTGGTCTGGTTTAGCTTCGAAAAAATTTTCAAAATGAGAGTCATCAGATGCTCCAATGGCCGGGTATTGAAGGATATCAATAACGTTGCCGTATTCCATTTTGCTTATATGTTTTTTCGCCAGTTCCCCAACTTTCTTGGCAAGTTTATGCTTTTCTAGGGCAATATAACGTTCCTTTTGATTCATGCTATAGCCCCATGGATAGACGAGTGCGGCTGCGCTATTGCTATAACAACAGTGATAGTCAAAAGTCATTGCTAATTCGGCGTGATCGAGCTTCAGTTTTTGAGTAAGAAAGTGTGAGAGAGTGCGAGTTTCAATTTGGGATAGGCCTTTGTGATTTTTTCGTTTTAAAGGAAAGTCGCGATTGAGGTCAAAGCCCGCAAGATTTCGCCGTTGTTTTTTTGTGTATCCGTCTGGATTTAGGATCGGGACGATATAATAGAGGCCGCCCTTATCAATGAAGTCAACGAGTCCTATCTGGGTCTTATTTTGATAGGCGTTGCTTATTGCATCAGCAAGTTGATCTTCGATACCTAGGTATTCGTCGCCATGAGTCGCGCCGCTGATAAAAATCACGGGTCGTTTATTCGTAAAAGTATTTACTGCAATGTTTTGGCCGATACGTAAAAAAATTAGCTCTTGTCCCAAAGCTGTATTGCCGTAGTTGGAGATTTCTACGAGACCGTTGTTATGTGCTAGATTTTTCAAATCACGGCTAATAGTTGCATAGCTGGCTCCCGTAATGCCACTAAAACTATGGAATTTGCCATCGTTATCAAATGGGCCACCACAGGCGCTAAAAAAAAGAAGGGCATAAAACGGCAAAATGATTTTGCTTGAGACTATTTTCATAGTAGACAGAAATGTCATAGCAGCTCCAAATGTTAAAAGACCTCTTTTAAGCTTAGCTTAAAAGAGGTCTTGAGCTCAAATTTAAGATTATATCCTTGAGTCGTGTCTATTTAATTAGAAATCTTCAATCACTGTCCCTTGCCTTTGTGTGTACTCGCAAGGTTTGGATCAAATACATACCGCCACCAATCGTGTAACAGGCCCTTAGTATTTTGACCTTTATACATTGGAAGGCGGTTCCACCACCATGCTTCATAACCTTTTGGGTCACAGCCCCAAGCGCTACAATCTATGTCAGAGACCGTGCCTTTGAAATTCGGATAATTGAGAAAATCTTCGCAAGATGTATTTACTTTAGTTTTAGAGTCATAAGTGTAGGCACCAGTGTTAGTTGCAGGAAAATGTACGCTACCACAACCGTAAGTGTTGCTATGTTTTGTTTGGAAATTATTATGGCCAAATCGATCCCAATTGTGATTTGTTGCGTTCATGTTCCATGAGCCGAATACATGCGTCATCGTTGCTTCTGCGCGGTGGCCAAAAGTGTGGCCACCGGGAATGCCAATCGAAACAAGTTTGTTGCAAGTAGATTTAAAGCTTGGTCCATTGTACCAAAATGGATCTGCTGAATTTGGTCCGGAAATTAAGGCCGATTCATAAAACCCAAACCACATAGCTCCGTGTATCCAAACTTCATCAACTCCCATTTCGTTGACTAGTTCACAAATTTTGTTTTCTTCAATAATTTTATTATAGTCCGCATAGTCCGGTTTGTGACCTGGTGTTTTACCTAGTGCAACATCCAGCCATTGTTCGTTTGTATATTGAAAGCCATCTTGTTTTTGCGGAATTTTTCGATGGATAATGTGATTTACAAAATTAAATTTCACTCTTTTGCAACTAACCTCGTTAAAAAATTCCGTTTCGCGCCATAAGTGCTCTTTCATACTGACCCAGCGTCCGGGTTCAATTTGTCCGGCGATTTCTATCGCAGATTGGCCGTTGGAAAGTATGGGATTGTATTCAATGAGCAAGACATCCACTGAAATTTCGGGCCCTAATTCTTGATTTCGGGCACAATTTATGCCTTTTTTCCAATCTGTTTTATAAGAGTACTTATTTCCATAGTCGCTTTTTCCATTAACGTAAGTCCAGTATTTAGATCCAACTGTAATTGTTTCATGCTGATTAAACGACGCATCTGTGACAACTGATCTGGAATCAAATTTACAAGCATTGTTTTTTTTGCCGGAACAAGGTCCATTGATGTAACGTGGGACTGAGGTTAAAAGTTTTCCCAAGACCTGGCGATCTGGGTTTACAATATGTTCAGGGCTAGGTGCTTGATTGACGTAGTTCCAGTAGAGGCCATATGCAGTGATTGATTCAACGACTTCTATATTTAAGCCATTTTTTCTTAATAGAAATGCTCTTGAATCAAACAAACACTTTTTGCCCTGAGTCAAAGAACTGTGACATGGGCCGTTAAGATAGCGATCGACAGTT
Source organism: Oligoflexales bacterium (assembly GCA_018060885.1). Taxonomy (GTDB): domain Bacteria; phylum Bdellovibrionota_B; class Oligoflexia; order Oligoflexales; family JAGOVF01; genus JAGOVF01. Next base: position 29,875 of record JAGOVF010000002.1, read on the forward strand.
AATAAGCTGTTTGAATTTTCAGCTAGCACAGCTTCGCCACTGCTCTTTATTATTTTGTCTATTGAATAATTCCAATAGCCTCCATTAGCTGTAATAGAAAGCCACTTATAGCTTGGATGAAATTCCATAGTATCAATAACGCAGTCAGTATTTTTTCCAAGAGCAGACTTGTTACAGACATTCTGTATTTTTGAGGTTATTAAAGGCTGTTTTTTAACTAATACTTGATCACGCAATTCAATATAAAATGATGTACTGTTTTCGATGAGGTTAACGATTTCAACCCTCGTATCTTTACCATTAACAGATAAGTTGAAAGCAGTGCGCGCAATAATTTGGCACTCGCTTTTACACTGATATTTTTTTGCCTCAAAAATTGAGTCGCCTGCAGTGTATAAATTTAATTGGGATTCGGAATCGGATTTAAAGCTATCGTCGGTGTCTTTAAATGATGATTGATCACCACAGGAGTACAAAAAAGAAGCGAATACTAAAATCGAGAAATTGATTTTCATTTATTGATCCTTTAGTAATAAAAAGTTTAATTTTTGTTCGGATAATTAAACTGAATATTGAGTACTAAGGATCGATAAAACTTTTTAGTCAATTTTAACGAGCTAACTTTCTTATATTAAAAATAGAAATCAGTGTTTATTTAAAATAATTCTATTTGATCTGTTATAAATTAGGCTCTGCTTTTTTATGTATCACTGCGATGGAATTTTTTCCACCATAGGGATCCGGTTCAAATTCTGTAGCGTTAAGATCAGTGACCCAGGTTTTGCCATCAACTACAAATTTGTAAGAATAGCGTCCAGGCTTGAGAGGAACTTTTATAGTCCATTCTTTGGTTTTTACATTGTATTCGAGGTTCATATCGCTAGGATTCCAGCCATTAAAATCACCCGCGATGTTTACGGAACTTGCATTGGGGACAGGTGCCTTAAATCTAAATTCTGAAACAATGAAATCTGATGCTACGAAGTCGCTTTTCGAAACAGAGATATCATATTTTTCGGGAATTAAAGCTTTTTTAGGATTCTTTCCGATTAAAATATCTGAGGAAAAAGGTGCTAGAGCCATCTTTATGATTGGGTTCTTGTCTTTTTGTGTAGGCTTAATTATCTGATTGTTAAGACTAGATTGCAGTTGTTCAAGATCAGACATCACATAGCGCAGAGGCACTTCTATCTCACGTTGATCAGATGAAGCATTTATTCCTATGATAGCAAAATCATCAGCAGCAACTTTACCATAGATATACGTGCTCGCATCTTTATAGAGCTCAATAAATTGTCCTTGCATGAGTGCGAGACTTGATTTACGCGCAGAAGTTAGCTTGCGAAGGTGTTGAATGATTCCCTCTGGGTCTTTTTCTTCCTGCGTTACGGTATTCCAAGGCATCATGCGGCGGTTTAAATAATCAGTTGACTCGCCGCTTTCAGGATCGACATCTGGACCGCCGGCAAGTGCGACTTCCGTCCCATAATAGATTACTGGTATTCCGTTCATAGTATTAATGAAGGTCAAAGCGAGTTTAATGCGCTCTTTAGTGCGGTCCGGTGTTAGATGCGCAAAACGTTGCAAGTCGTGGTTGTCGATCAGGAGAGCTGGTGTAAAACTATTGCCGTAAATTTCCAGGTTTTTTAGAAGTCGCGTGCTTAAAACGTCGATGTTTGATCCCTGAGCAAATACCTGGCGCAAAGTGTAGTAAAGGGGTATGTCAAACATGGAATCAAATCCAACATTTTTATATTGTGCCAAATATTCTGCATCACCGGAGAAAACTTCTCCAAGCATGAGGAAATCTTTGCCTGCAAAGTCTTTAATGTCCTTATTAATTTTTTTCCAAAAATCTTTGTTTACATGTTTCACTGCATCAAGTCTAAATCCGTCTGCGCCGGTTTGTTCAATCCAGAATTTCGAAGTGTCGAGTAGATAGGTATAAACATTAGGGTTGTCTTGATTAAAATCTGGCAAACCCATAAGTTCATATGTCTCAAGTTCTATTTGATCATTCCAATTTTTTATCGATGTGCTGCCATCTGTTTCTGAATGCGGATGAAACCACTTTTCAAAGGCGCGGCTCTTCCAGTTTTTCTTTTCAACCACAAAAGGATGTTCGGGCCCGACTTGGTTATAAGTCATATCTAAAAGAATTTTTAAGCCTTGTTTCTGACTCTCGCTGACGAGTTTTTTCATTAGACTCATATCGCCAAAATGATCTTCGACTGCAAAGAGATCTACGGGATGGTAACCATGATACGGCCACCAACCAAAATAGTCTTTGTTAGCGTTTTCAAAAACTGGAGATAGCCAAATGGTCGTTACACCTAAGCTCTTTAGATAGGGGAGTTTGTCAAGGACGCCTTGCAAATCACCTCCCTGATAGGTTTTTAGGGCGGTTTTGTTTTTTAAATCACCATCAAAAAATTGATGTGACATAGGATTGCCGGCACTGTTGTTTTCTTTGTTTCCGTCGTGGAATCTATCAACTAAAAGAAAGTATATTATTTCTTTATTCCAATCTATTGACTCCACTTTTTTATTTGCGAGCTTGGCGGCGGCTTTTGTTCTCTGGCGCAATTGAGGGCCGAGCTGTTCATGTTTTTGTATAATATCCTCATCGCTTATTTTCTCAGCTAAAAGATCGACCGGCAAAATAAAACTAAGATTTAAGGCTACGAGTAAAGATATTTTTCGCATCATTTTTTCCTAAATGTAATATTTTAATTATGACAACATTTTTTTATAATCATCGTAAGAAAAACTACGAACAACCTTAAAATTACGAGTTTTATCTTCAATCACTGCAATGTCTGGTAGGTTGACGCCATTAAACTGAGTCGTTTTCACCATGGTATAGTGTGCCATGTCCGTAAAAACGAGGCGGTCGCCAATTTTTAAAGGCTGATCAAAGCTGTAATCACCTATAACATCTCCAGCTAAGCAAGTTAAGCCTCCGAGTTTGTAAGTGTAAGGTTTTTCTCCAGGTAGCGCTGCGCCGATAATTTCTGGGCGGTAGGGCATTTCAATAACGTCAGGCATATGCGCAGTCGCCGAAGTGTCTAATATAGCTATATCACCAGCGTTGTAAGTTAAGTCGACGACGCTACTTACTAGGAAGCCAGTATTTAAGGCAATAGCTTCCCCGGGTTCGAGGTAAACGTCGCCGTCAAAATCTTTGCGAAAGTCTTTAAGGATTTTTATAAGTAAATCTGTGTCGTAGTCGGGCCGAGTTATGTGGTGACCGCCACCGAAATTGATAAAACGACACTTGTGTAAATAATTTCCAACCCGCTTATGAATGACGGCAATGCTGCGTTGTAAAACATCAGAACCTTGTTGGCACATTGTGTGGAAGTGCAGGCCGTCGATATTTTCCCATTCTTGTTCGTTCAATTTAGCTAAATCTTCCCACCAGACCCCGAAACGTGAGCCAGGAGCGCAGGGATTATAGAGCATGACCTTTACTTCTGAGTAGCCATGGTTTACTCGTAGGCCGATTTGAATTTTTTTTCCAATGCGCGAAGCTATGGCGCGCATTTTAGGAGCTTGTGTCCGAAATTGATTAAGAGAATTAAAAACAAAATGGTCAGCGCTGTTAACTATTTGTTCGAGTTCATGATCTAAAAATGCAGGAGTGTAAACATGTACTTCTTTTTTAAAAAACTCTGCGCCTAAACAGGCTTCATTAAGACTAGATGCGGCCACACCATCTAAATATTCCATGATAAGAGGTGCTACGCCATGCATAGCAAAACCTTTTAAAGCGAGCAGAATCTTGACACCGCTCGCATCTTTGACCATTTTAAGCCGTTCAAGGTTCTTGCGTAAAAGTGCCGTATCGACAACAAAAACAGGTGTGTTTTCTATCTTTTCAGTTTGCAAGTTCATTAAAGGGCACCGATTTCCATGGCAGTCCGAACTTAGCCATGACTTCCATAAATGGATCAGGGTTTAATTGTTCGCAATTAAAAACGCCGGCTTGAAGCCAGGTTTTATCAGCGATCAAGGCCGCTCCCATAGCTGGTGGAACACCTGCGGTATAAGCGACACCTTGTGAGAAGGTTTCTTTATAACATTCTTGGTGATCACAAATTTGGTAAATGTAATGTGTCGAACGTTTACCGTTTTTGATGCCAGTAATGATACAGCCGATATTTGTTTTTCCTTTAGTCCGAGGACCAAGAGAGCCTGGATCAGGAAGCAAAGCTTTCAAGAATTGAATAGGCACAATTTTTTGACCTTGATAGTCAATCGGCTCTATGGAAGTCAAACCAACATTCTTGAATGCCTTCAAATGCATGATGTAACTTTCACCAAAGGTCATCCAAAATCGAGCGCGTTTAATTTCTGGAAAGTGTTTAGTAATAGTTTCGAGCTCTTCGTGGTAGATTAAATACATATCTTTTGGTCCAACTTCTTCGAAGTTGAAAGATTGTTTAATGGACATAGCTGGTATTGTGACCCACTTATTATTGTCCCAATAGCGTCCATGATTATCGAGCTCGCGCAGATTTATTTCCGGATTAAAATTAGTTGCAAAAGGCAAACCATGATCACCGCCGTTACAGTCCAAAATATCTAAAGTTTCGATAGTATCGAAATAATGTTTTTTTGCATAAGCCACAAAAACATTTGTCACTCCAGGATCAAAACCGCAGCCTAAAAGCCCCATAATTCCGGCTGATTTATAGCGATCGTGGTAAGGCCATTGCCATTTGTAAGAGAAATTTGAGTCGTTAAGCGGCTCATAACACGCGGTATCAACGTAATGCACACCCTTTTCAAGGCAAGCGTCCATTATGGAGAGATTTTGATAAGGTAAGGCGACGTTGATTAAAAGATCGGGCTTGAATTTGTCGATTAATTTGCAAAGCTCTGGGACAGAATCTGCGTTGACTTGTTCAGTTTTGATCGGTCTTTTTAGCTGTTTCGCAATTGCTTCGCATTTTGCTAGAGTGCGGCTTGCAAGACAAATTTCCGAGAAATATTCTGGAAATTGCGCGCATTTATGTGTAGTAACAGTTCCAACTGCACCGGCTCCAATGATAAGAACTCTTGCTGACATAGAGTAACCTTTCAACTTTTACAAAAAACCAAGGCTCTTTTCTAACTGCCGGGGGCGAAAAAAGCCATCATTTTTGCACCAGGAATTAATTTCGTTGCTTGAGTAAATTGTAATTTGCTGTTATCTAAACTTTCGTAATGCGCAAATTTATCTGCAAATGGGGTGATGCTTGGAAAAGTTAATAAATATCAGGATCTTAGCCGTGTTTTTGGTCGTTTTTTTAAGTCCGCGAGCTGAGGCGACATCCTGCTCTCAAGTGTATGACTATTATCTGAGCTTTCTTGTCGACCATTCTCAGTGGGAAAAACCGGTGTCCTCTATAGAGGCGCTTGTAGGTGTAGAGACTTTGGAAAAAAACTCTAGCCATGTTGTCGTGGAAAACTATATTGAAGGATTTTCAAAATTTAATTTAGAATCTAATGAAAATAGTTCTTGGTTACGAACAAAACTGACCGTGTCATCTTGGATGACGAGTGGTCCTTCGACAGAGCTAACTGACCCCAAAATTACTCTAATAATCCAATTTTTTGATGGCACTGTAAAAATTCAAAATTTTGAATTGAAAACAGACCAGAGTTTCATTTTGTCTGGCTACGAAGACTTAGATGTAAAGGCTAAGTTTATGTCGACACTTTTTGAACAAGAATTTGTCAAAGGGGCGACGCCATCGGAAAATGTTTGTTTTAGAGTTCAAACTCGCGGCTGTTGATTTTTATAAATAAAATAATTTTTTTAAATTTGGGAATTTCAGATGTCTACTTGTGCAAAACACTTTTCGAGATGCCTGCTTGCTTTATTTTGTTTTTCTTTTTCAAATAGTTTTTTAAATGCAGAAGAAGTAATAAATCATGGCGTTCGGCATAGCAATACTCGCAGTGAACGCATTACGGTCAAGGCAAAGGAAGATCCGTGCTGCGGAACCTATTTTTCCAGTATAGATGCGCATATTAATTTAAAATATTTCAATAGAGAATTACCCTGGGGAGTTAAAGTTTTTTTAATTTATGGTTTTAAGCGGGTCATGACTCGTCCCGATATTTATTGGACTGCCGATTGGCAATTTATAAATGAAGTAGAAATGCCTGCAAGCGCTAGTTGGACCTGGAGCAGCAAATTTTCGCAAAATCTAGCGCGACGTGGATCTTCTGAGGTCTATAGTAATCTTCAATTTGTTTTTAAAATTGTTTATCCAGACGGCTCTATAGAATGGAGCCGTGGCTCTGACAACGAACTCGGGTTTTACGAGACCGCAGGAATTTTGAGTTATGGCTATCCTCAAGTAGAAAAATGTGTGTCAGGAACGGAAGATCCCGAAGGGTTTTGTCAGCTTAAGCTCTTTATCAAATAGATTTAAAAAACTTTTCTAAAAAATTTTTATGCCATTTTGATTTCCAACATTTTATAAATAGTGATCTCTCACTTTTTTGTAGAGATGAAGATGAACTTAAGTAGTTTGAAAAGGTCTTTTTTTGCATAGAAAAGGCTTGAGGACAAATTAACTTTATCTGTTCTTCGAACAAAGTAATTCTATCTAAAAGTTCGGTATTTCCTGGATGCACTTCTTGCACAATGCCTAGCTTCAATGCTTCTAAGCTGTCGAGTTGTCTGCTAGTTAATAGTAGATGCATAGATAAACTTGCGCCTAGTTTTTCAATAAAAATTTTGCTAGAGCCGTAACCTAAAGGCAGTCCGACTTGTAATTGTTTGAAGTGAAATCTACTTCGTTGGGTGCAAAAAACTAAATCGCAAGAAAGAATAAGTTCAACACCACCTCCGATGACAACCCCATCTACCATCGCAATAACTGGTATAGGAAGATATTGAAGGTCGAGACAGAATTTACTCATAACTTTGCTGTATTTATCAGCCTCATTGCGATTGAGAGAATTGAGTTCTTTTAAGTCTCCTCCGCCGCACCAAATTGGATTTTCGTCATTTTTATCTATATCGGCTGCAATTATCAGAAAGTTGTATAAAAAATGACCATTTTTATATGTTTTCAATTCTGTTTTTAGTTTTTTAATAAGCAGAGATAGCTCGTTTGCTAAGAAAGGTCCAATAGCATTCCTGCGATCTTGCCGAGAAAGCCTCCAAATAAGGGTTTTGTTTTTAATGCTGACATTTATGTACAAAATGAACTCTTAAGCAAATTTAATAATAATAGTCGTAAGGTCAAACCCTTTGAGAAGTTACAGCATATTAATATTTGAAGCTTGTTAAAAACAATCGATATTTACTTAATATGAATGTGAAAGATCTTGCTAGTAGAAAAAAAAAGCAATTCTGAACTATAGCTATTTGTCTAGAAATTGGTGGCTTGATCAATTGACGTTAAAATAGAGCTATCTTTGGGAAAAATAGGTGATGAATGGTGAACGGCAATATAGTTCTTATAGGAATGCCCGGTAGTGGAAAATCTAAATTAGGCAAACAAGTTTCAAAGCGTCTTGGTCTAGGGTTTGTTGATCTGGATGAGTTTATTTCAGCGCAAGAAAGATCGACTATTGAACGGTTATTCCGCGAGAAAGGCGAAGTTTATTTTCGTGAGATTGAGAAGAAGTTTATGAAAGAATTTTTAAAACTGCATTCTCACGTTGTCGTTCTTGGGGGAGGTTCTGTAGTTGATGAAGGTGGTGTCGAAATGATGAATCAAATTGGTGAATCCTATTGGATAGATGTTGGTATAGATGAACTTAAAAATCGCATGTTACGTAATATAAATGAAATTGAAAGAAGGCCAATGTTTAGGGAACTTCTTGGTAAAGATAATTTTGAAAATCTCGTAGTGGAAAGATTGCAAGATTTGTATTTAGCTAGACGAGATTTTTATGCACAGGCCAATTTTCAATTTGCGGTTAATTATGGATCAGAGGATCAAGTCGCACAAATGTTTTGTAAGCGTTTTTTAGAAAACAGCGCTATAAAACTGCAGGAAGAAAGCGCAACAATTAATGCAGAATAGTGCCTCAAATATTAACAGGCTTGTCGACTGGCTCGTAAAGAGTTTTGATCAAGTGGATTGGCTTGCGAATTTGCAATTGGTTAATTGGCGACCTGTGACGATTGTTTGCGGAATAAGTTTTCTTTTTGCAAATGTAGCAACAATTTACATTACTAATTTGCTTTTAGATAACGAGCAATCTATGTTTTCAAATCCTGATTTAGAAATAAAAAATAGTTCCCCACTAGATGCGAGAACCTTAAGCAGCAAAGATATAAAAGATATAATAGACAGAAATATTTTTAATTCGGATGGAAAGGTTCCAGATGAAGATGATGAGCAAAAGAAGCAAGGCGGAAAAGGACGGGGGCAGCTAGTTCCAACATCTTTGCCGCTTAAGTTACATGGAACTATTTATGGATCGTCTTCGTTAGCTTCAATTGCAATGATTGAAAATACTAGTAAAAGCATTATAAATAGTTTCTTGATTGGCGATCGAATAATAGAAAACGCCATTTTAAAAGAAATTCAGCGGGAAAGGATCATACTTGAGCGTGACGGAGTGTATGAATATCTTGACTTCCCAAAACCAGAAGTTTTAGATCGTCGAGGAAAAAAAGTTTCGACATCGAAACCTAATAGCGCCCTTAGCAGCTTGTCGCCACTTGCGCAGTCGCCACCGCCTCCAGAATATAAAGAAGAGGGATTTGAAAGAAAAGGTGGGAAGGTTTCAATGACAGGGAGCTTTAAAAATAGAATCTTAGGCGTCGATTTTGCCAAAGTTCTTGCAGATGCAAAAGCAGATCCCTACATAGTTGATGGTGAGATCAAAGGGTATGTACTATCTAAAATTCGAGAGGATAGTATTTATCGAAAGCTTGGACTTCAAGATGGAGACATTATTGATGAGGTAAATGGTACGCCTTTAGGTGATCCTGCTCAGGCAATCAAGCTACTCAACTCATTAAGAAACGAAGGAAAATTCGAGGTAAATGTTATTCGCAATGGTACTAGTGCAAGCTACTCAATAGACGTCAATTAAACGATTGGATTTCTTTTGGTCGATTTCGAACAAATTTTTCAACTAGATTTTGAAAAGATTCGCAAAAAGGTGCCGTTTTCTGCTCTGTTTCGCGGTTGTTCCGTCGTTTTTGTTTCATATGTGATTTCTTCCGTCATTTCATCCGTGGCTATGAATATTATGTTGGATATTACTTTATCAGCACAAAGCTTTGGTAACACAAGTGCCTCTGGATTTTCTTACAATGAAAAACCAGATTTTCAATCACATCGACAAAATATTATCGATCGCAATCTTTTTAACTCCGATGGGATCTTTCCTGTAGAAGAAGAAAATTTTTCAGGTGCAGCGAGCGGAGAAAAAAAATTTGATTTAAATGCAGCTTGCAATCGTACCAGTCTCAAAGTTGAGTTGGTTGGTACTATCTATACTGGAAATCAACAAACTTCGATAGCTACTGTGAGAGAAGCTGGTATTGAATCGGCAGATGTATATCGAGTAGGTGACGAAATAATTGAAGGCAATGGCGCAAAAGTTGCGCAAATCGAACAGCGACGTCTGATTTTAAATAATAACGGAATAAAAGAATGCATTGAATTAAAAGACCAAACGATTGTTGCCTCGAATTTCGCGGCACCTATATCAGACAGCTTAAGTGCGCCGTCTCCGAATACATTAACCGGAGGTCCAGTTGAAGGCGGCAATTCAAATAGTATCAGTCTTAGTGCGGCTTTTGTAGAAGCAGAATTGGGCCCAGGATTTTCAAAGATAATTCAGGCCGCAAGGATGGTTCCGAACAGCTTGGACGCATCCATGAATGGCTTCAAAGTTTTCGGCATAAGGCCAGGAAGCTTAATGTCAAAAATATTTCGTGAAGGTGATATTTTGACGCAGGTTAATGATGCTAACCTAAGCCAACCTGATCAGGGCTTTGCGTTGTATCAAGCTTTTCAGGATGAAAGAGAAATTCGAATCTACATAGTTAGGGGCGGAGAAAAAGTTACGGTACAGGTGCAGGTAAATTAGTTGCGATGATTCTAGGATAGTCTGCGTTCGGTGAAAGATTAGATCCAAGGAAGGGGATAAGATGAAAGTGCAGAGCTGGTTTCGAATAAGTGGGCAGGTGAGTTGGCCGGTTGCGCTTATGGCGGCGTTTTTAGTACTGCATGGGCAGTTGTTAACTGGTCAAGAAGGGGATCCCATACCTGATGAGGGATCTAACCCGCCGCCTGAAGAGATGCCGCCTCCTCCGGAAGCACCGCCACCTGAGGAGATCCCTCCAGCGATGCCCGAGGAAATGCCTCCACCTCCAGAAGAGCCTATGAGCGAGGCGCCTGTCGAAAATCCAGCTTATGATGCTCCCTCTGCAAATTCTGTTGCACCGGCAAATTCTACTAATGCGGCAGCAAATGCCAATGAAGTTCCAACAGTTGTGGTTGGAGCTGCTGCAAAAGGATCAGATGCACTACCTCCAGGTGAAGAATTGGTGAACATTGATTTCCCTGAACCAACGGAAATAAAGGACATCATTAAAGCAGTTGCATTATGGACTGGAAAAAATGTGCTTTTTGATCGAAACGTCCAGGGAAAGGTACAAATAATTTCTCCGCGTAAGGTTACGAAAGTAGAAGCTTATCAAGCCTTTCTATCGGCGTTGAATATGCTCGACTTTACCACTGTGGAAACTGGTAAGATGCTCAAAATTATCCCAGTTCGCAAAGCAGTTAAAGGAAATTTGCAGACTTATTATGGTAAAGAGTGGGCTCCTGCAACTGATAAGGTTATTACCCAAATTGTGCCATTGCGATATATTGATGCCAAAGAAGTTCAATCGACGCTTGCCCGAATTCTTTCAAATAATGCAATCATTGCATATCCACCTACAAATACATTAATTATCTCCGAGACTGGTTATAAAATTAAAAGAATACTTGAGATCATTGAATTGTTAGATGTAAAGACGCAACAGCCTCAAGTTGCAATTGTTCCGATTAAGTATGCAGATGCCAAGAGTGTTTCGAATAAGATAAACGAACTTTATAAAGCTCAGACCGGTGGCAAGCCGGGTTTTATGAGCTATAAAATTATTGTTGAAGAGCGCTCGAATTCGGTAATTATATTTGGTCCACCAAGAACGATTGTCGATATGAAAGCTTTGGTGAAAATGTTCGATATTCAAATCGATGACCCATCGCGTCAGGCTAGTATTCATGTCAGGTTGCTCGATTATGCGAACGCAAAAAAATTAGCGACAACTCTTTCAACCCTGGCGAAGTCGCAGCGGCCTGGAGCTCAGCAATCAAGTTTCAATCCAGCTAGCAGAGTCGGAGCGGGCGGCGATGCCGCGCCAACAGTTGCTCAATTAAGTGAAGGAATGAACATAACAGCAGATGAATCAACAAATTCTCTGATCATCACTGGTAGTCGTTCGTCTTATATGGCTTTGAACAATATCATTCGAAAGCTTGATATTCGTAGAAGTCAGGTTTATGTCGAAGCAGATATTCTTGATTTAAACATCGATAATAATTTTCAATTTGGTTCTAGTGTTTTTGCTGGCGCAGGTAATTCAAATGGTAGAGGTACAAAAATCGCTACAGCTTGGCAAGCCGGATCGATTGGCCCGTTGGTTGTCGCTGCAGCTGATACAGCAGCTTCTCGTGCACCCACCACAGCTGCACAAGCTGCAAGTGTTTTTGCCAACGATTTAACCATTGGGATTCTTTCTGGTGCGCAAATTGAAATCCCAGGTCTAGGAAAATTCAGTCCAGGCGCACTCATTCGTATGATTAAAAACGATATCAATTCAAAGGTCATCGCTTCGCCACATTTATTAACAGCAAACAACGAGGAAGCAAATATTACAGTTGGACAAAAAATATTTTTCGCCAAAACCACAGTGAGTCCCACAACTGGAGTTGGTACGCAGGATATGCAAAAAGAAGATATTGATTTGACGCTTAATATAACGCCCAATATTTCACATTCTAATTATGTCACGATGAAAATAAATATTGAATCAAACTCATTTATTGGACAAGATGCGACCAGCGGCATGCCGATGGTCAGTAAACGCAACAGTAAGACGATGGTAACGGTGAAAAACAATCAAACGGTAGTTATTTCAGGTTTGGAGCAAACCATAGATCAGCAAACTTTTCAAAAGGTACCATTTTTGGGTGACATTCCAATTTTAGGCTGGTTGTTTCGTAACAGCTCACTAAAAAAGATTAAAAGCAATTTGACGATCTTTCTTACGCCGCATATTGTTCATGGAGCAGACGATTTGGCTTCGATCTATAGCCGCAAAATTCAAGAGCGGGATGAGTTTTTTGAAGCGGTGTATGGTTCATCTTTTAAAGAGAGCGAGTTCTATGACTTTATTCCGAAAGAAGAGGATGGTGTCTACCGTCCAGATGAAAAAGACAAGAAAGAAGACGCTCGGCAAGAAGAAGCTATTAAAGAGTTGTATCATGACAGTGGATTGGAGAAGTCGGGTGGTCTTAAATTTCATGACCCAAAAGTAGATGAAGAGCCCTTGTCGATGCCTAGTCCATCTATTGGTGGTGGAGTTTCTGATTCTCCTGTAAATAACGATGGAGCTTCGTCACCTGATTTTTCTGCTCCGCCGATTGATCCCGGAGCTCCACCCGAAGCTATCGAGGTTCCTGAATATCCAGAGCCGCCTATGCCTAACGATAATCCGGATGGAGAATAAATTGTATGAGTGAAAAAGAGCAGGCAAATCAGGAAGAGTTGCCAGAATTGCAGGCGGCCTTAGCTAAGGTGACTACTCGATTAGAGCCACCAAAGTGGACTAATCTGCCAACTGTTAGTTTTCGTAAACTACAGCGAAAAACACTTGGCGAAATACTAATTGAACGGTTGACTATTACTCCAGACCAACTTTCTGAAGCACTTGCAGACAAGCCCGAAGGCAAAAGAATTGGCGAAGTTTTAGTCGAAAAGGAGTTTGTCACAGAAGATCAACTCCTCAAGGCCTTGGCGTTTCAGCTTGACTTGCCATATTATGAAAGACTGCCAATTAATGATATTGATCCCGCGTTAGTGGATAACATTCCGATTCAATTCTGCCGAGATAATAGAATTTTGCCGATAGCTCGCGACGACTTTAATGTTACAGTAGCAGTTGCTGACCCCTTAAATATTTTTCCCTTAGATGATCTTAGATTAATTTTGTCGACAAATATTAACGTCATTATCAGCTCTCCGGCGGTAATAGACCAAAGTATTAATCGCGTTTTTGAACGTTCGAATGATGCTTCACAAAAAGTTATAGATGAATTGAATGTCACTGAAATTGGCGGTGAAGAGGATCTAGAAGAAACCAAAGATTTGCTCGAATCTACCGACGACGAAAAACCAATTATTCGTTTGGTCAATGGTCTATTGGCGCGAGCGGTTAAAGAACGAGCATCTGATATTCACATAGAACCCTATGAACATGAAATTGTGGTTCGCTTTCGAATTGATGGAGCTTTACAAGATAGAATGCAAATACCGAGACGTCACGCCGGTAGCGTAGCGTCTCGTATAAAGATTATTGGTAAATTAAATATCGCTGAGAAACGCGTTCCTCAGGATGGCCGTATCAGTATCAAAGTTGCAGGCAAAGATATTGATGTGAGGTTGTCTGTATTGCCAACAGCTCATGGTGAAAGAATTGTCATGCGCTTGTTGGATAAGTCGTCAGGAGTCAAAGATCTTGATCAAATGGGACTTGATCCACAAGTACTTAATCGTTATACGGAGTTGGTGGATTCAAAACATGGAATTGTTCTTGTGACGGGTCCAACTGGGTCGGGTAAATCTACATTGCTTTATGCTTCGCTCTTGTCGATTAACACCACCGACATTAATATCCTTACAATTGAAGATCCCGTTGAGTATCAGCTGGCAGGTGTAGGTCAGATTGAGGTGCGAGAAAAAATTGGTTTAACATTCGCTGCAGGATTAAGATCTATTTTGCGTCAAGACCCAGATGTGATTATGATCGGTGAGATTAGAGATACTGAGACTGCGCAAATCGCGATCCAAGCTTCGCTGACAGGTCACTTGGTTCTTTCAACTTTGCATACAAACGACACCGCAAGCACTGTTACTCGTTTAGTCGATATGGGTATTCAGAGTTTCCAAATTTCTTCAGCTGTATTAGGAGTCATTGCAACAAGACTTGTGCGTAAACTTTGTCCATCTTGTCGTGAGGCCTACCAACCAGTCGCCGCAGAACTGGCTCTTTTAGGATTAAAACCGCAGCAAGTCGAAGGCAAAAAAATTTATCGCGCCGGTCCAGGCTGCGATGTCTGCCTTGGTGCAAGTTATAGCGGTCGAGTGGCTATTCATGAGCTTATGGTTTTTGATGAAGAGATACGTGAAGCAATTATTAAAGGTCTTGATGCTAAGGTGATTAAAAAGATAGCAGTTGAAAAGGGCATGAGAACTCTACGTGATTCTGCTTTGCAACGAGTCATGAATGGCGACACTTCATTTGAGGAAGCTGTACAAAAAACACAAGCGGAATCGATTGATTTCTTGTGATATAGAATAGTCTATTGATTCTTGTTAATTTTTCTGGAGTCGTATTTTGCCGCAATTTTCTTACAAAGGCATGGATGCAGTCACCGGACAAGCCCGTAAAGGGATAGTCGAAGCTGAAAGCAAAAAAGCAGCAAAAATCAAATTGCGCCAAAAAGATAAAGTTATTGCCTACGAGCTAAAAGAAGAAGTTGCATCAGAAAATCAAAAAAAGAAAGCAAGCTTTCTTGGTTCTGGTGTGGGTATGTCGGAATTAGCCGTCATGACCAGACAGTTTGCAACCTTGCAAAGTGCGCATGTTCCGCTAGATGAGTCGCTCAAAGCATTGAGTGCGCAAGTCGAAAATATCACGTTGCGCAATACTTTGTCAGATATAAAAGATCAGGTTTCTGAAGGTAAGTCATTGGCAGAGGCAGTCAGCAAATTTCCAAAAATTTTTAATCGTCTTTATATAAATATGATAAGAGCAGGGGAGCAGTCAGGTACCCTAGGATTAGTATTAAAGCGCCTAGCGGATTTTATTGAGTATCAGGTGGCAGTGCGGGGACAGGTAACAAGTGCAATAGCCTATCCATCAGCCATGATTTTTTCATCAATGGCCATCGTTGTGTATTTGTTTGTCAGTGTCGTGCCAAAATTACAAAAAGTTTTTGCAAGTTTAAAAGTAAGTTTGCCTTGGTATACAGAATTGCTAATTACGTTTTCTGAGGGTTTGCAAAAACATTGGCCAATTTTAATTGTTTTAATCGCTGCGGTGGTCTATTTCGTTCGTCGCTGGGTTCAAACAGAAGAGGGTCGAAGAAAATTTGATAAATGGACCTTGGAGCTTCCTTTATTTGGGCAAATTATTCTTCGCGTCAATACATCCAAATTTACGCGAACGCTTTCTACACTTTTAAGTTCCGGTGTGCCAATTATTAATTCATTAGAAATTACTAAGAACATTATCGGCAACTCCTTACTTGCAGATGTTTTAGAAGAGGCGAAGATTGGGGTGCAGGAAGGAAAAAACTTAGGAGACTGCATTTCAAAGTCAGAGCTATTCCCGCCTCTGGTGACTCATATGATAAAAACAGGCGAAAAAACGGGGCAGTTAGAAGAAATGCTTAATCACGTTGCCGAAGCATATGATGCTGAGGTTCAACGTAAGATTGCTGCAATGATTTCTTTGATAGAGCCATTTATGATCATATTTATGGGAGGCATCGTTACGGTCGTTATTATTGCGTTATTGGTGCCAATGCTTGGCGTAATGAGTCAAATGCGCTAAGCTGAAATGTTTTTGTAAATCTATTTAATATAATTTTCGGGGGGATTGGGAAATGAGTCGTTATGCTGAATTTTTTGCCGAAAGAAAGCAATTTTTGCTGCAGGGTTTCACCAAGCCCTTTAGTGATAAACGAAAAGGTGAAACTGGATTAACCTTGATTGAGATAATTATCGTCGTTGCGTTGTTAGCCACACTCATGGCTTATATTGCTTCGAATTTAACGACTCAAGCTGAGAACGCAAAGCAAGATCAATCTAAGATTGCAATGAGTAAAATTCAGCAATCTTTAGAAATGTATAAGATTCATGTTGGAACTTATCCTGAATCTTTGGATGCACTACTAAATAATCCTGGTGATAGCAAAAAGTGGCGAGGCCCTTACATTGAAGAAAATAAATTAAGAGACCCTTGGGATCAAGAGTTTCAATTTCAAAAAGAAGGTCGTGCATTTAAAATCACTTCTCCAGGGTCAGATGGTGAATTAGGCACAGCTGACGATATCGTGTTCCCGGAAGAGGGTTCACAGTAAATATGACTGTAATTGCAAAGCAGCAAAAAGCTGCGACGGGGATGACGCTTATTGAGTTAATCATTGTCGTAGCTCTGCTTGCAGGTGTTATGGTCTATGCACTTCCGAACATAATGCTCAATAAAGAAGCAGAAATTCAAACCAAACTAAGCCGACTTCGGGAAGATATTCAAAGCGCATTTGATATGGCGGTGCTTTCTGGTAAGAATTATCGCTTGGTTTTTAGCTTAGATACGCAAGAATATTGGTTAGAAGTCGGTTCAGATGAGGGGATGGTAAATTTAGATCCCCTGCGCCTGGGTCGAGATCTTACGGAGTTGGAAGAAAAAAGAGAATTCGAGCGTTTTGAAATTGAATTCAAAGATAAATATGAGTCACTAGCTGACGAGCCGGTTAAAGACCCAGAAACAGATAAAGAAATAAAACCAACCAGTCCAGTCATTCAAGCAAAAAATTTGTTAAGCCCGAAAGAATGGCAGGCTGTGGAAAATTTAGAATGGAGTATTAGAAATTTGGGCTCTGCTTTGGTGTTTAAGGACATTCAAGCTGAACACCACGCGCAGCGACAAAGTGCAGATAACATGAATGTTGAAGGTCCAAGAGCTATAATCTACGTTTATCCTCGCGGTTATATCGAAAGAGCGGTTATACGGGTGGCTTATTCCAGCGACGGAGAAAATAATGAAGAACAGCTACCATATTCGCTTGTTATAGAGCCCCATACTGGATCTACCAGAATGATAGTCGCTGGGGATGAATATGATATAAATAAAGCGGCACAAGATGAAGCAGAGTAGTCATGAAAGAGGTCCCTCCCTGCGGGATAAAAATAGCGAAGCAAGTTTTTCTTTGCTCGAAACTGTTATTGCTTTGGGACTAATGGCTGTTTTTTTGCTTGAAGTTGCTAGTGTGCAAGGCAATGCAATTTATTTTGGTGAATATGGGCTGAAATCAACCAAAGCAGTTTGGTTAGCCAGACAGGTATTGGCCAAAGTAGAATACGAAGCTCATTTTAGACCTTTTAACGAATTAAAAGCTTCAATGATGCCCGAAGATGGGTCTGAGTTTGAGAACTTTAAAGAAGAAGACTTTCGCTATAATTTAACTATTGAAGAATGGAAGCTGCCTCTTTTTAATTTGATGGGAGGTGGCGGATCAGAAGATGGCGAAGAAGGAGGAAGTGAAGGTGAAGGCGGTGAAGCCGCAGGTGGAGATATGATTAGTGGCGCTATTAAGCAAGTTTTTGATGGGGAGCCGATGTTTAAAATTGCGAAGGTGGAAATAAGTTGGCCAGAAGGTGCTCATCGCAATAGTGTGGATGCGTCGCTACTGATCGCAAATCAAATAAAGGTAAATGAGGCTTTTGCAAAATTAGGCTTAAAAGAACCCAGTACAGCAAAAACTGCAAATCCGGCTACAGTACCGGGAGCTACACCAGGAACTACACCAGGAACTACACCAGGAACTACACCAGGAACTACACCAGGAACTACACCAGGAACTACACCAGGAACAGAGCAAACTCCTTAGATACTATTTATTTTTGTGATAGATTGAGGCGTCGTGGTTCAAAAAAGCAAAAAAATTCTGAATCAATCTGGCTTCACTTTGATTGAAGTGATGATATCGATAGCATTGTTAGCTACTATTATCATGGCAGTGAGTATGATGCTGAGAGGTAGCTTTGATATTAGACTCGGCTTGGCAGAAAAAAATAGAGTCAAACATCGTATGTCTGTTGCAATGGAAGCGCTACATTACGACTTAAGCCATGCATTTATAATATCTACCTTAGACCAAAAAAAGTTAGGCGACTCTAGATTTAAAACGCCATTTGAAATTAAGGAAGACTTTCAAGGGGATCAGCTTCGTCTAACAACCTTTAGCCATACTGTTAGGAATGTAGGATCTAAAGAGTCAGAAGTTTCTGACGTCTATTATCAACTTAAAGAAGACCCTAAGAGATCGGGCGTTAAGCATCTTTATCGCGGAAGTAGTGGGCGCTTGTCTTTTGATTTGAAAGAAATGCCTAAAACACAGCTACTTATCCGCAATGTTAAATCCATAATCTTTATACCTTGGCGTGGAGATTCATGGTTAACCACCAGCCGTTCTTGGAACTCGATCGAAAGAGAAATGCGTAATAAAATTCCGCGACTTGTCAAAATTCGCTTGGAAGTTTATTTAATTGATTTTGAAGAAGAAGATGAAAGTGGAGAAAGCCAAGTTAATCTAGATGATGCACCGACAGAAATGATAGAAACAGCCGTTTATATAGCATCATCAGTAAATTTCAAAGAGTATCGAGAACCAAATTCGACATTGCGCTGGGAATTTTAGGAAAGTCTTTTAATGTTTAGTTGGCAAAAAAGATTCAGAATTAAACTTCCTGTAACAAAGTATGGCTTTCCTTTTGCGGAGAATTCTCAAAGTCACAGAAATTTAACACCAGAAAGAGATGTTCGCAAAAAAGGCATAGCGCTTTTATTGGCAATTATGATTATCTCGCTTCTTATGGTCTTTGTTAGCGATTTAATTCTTTCCTCTCAGGTAAATTTAGAATTGACTCATCAACAAACGAATAATTTAAAAGCCGAGTATCTAGCAAAATCAGGCGCGAATTTAGCTACATTTATGCTAACTGTCGATTATGCAATTGATCTAGCCATGTCTCGCCCGCCTTTAAATCAGGAAAAGGCTGATGGCCCAGGCGATATTTGGGCTTTGATTAATGGTGTACCTATAGGCGGAGATACCGCCGAATTGATCGGCGGATTTGCTGAACAGTTTGAACTTAGTGAAAATATGGATGAGGGAATCATAAATCAACTAAAAGAATTTCAGGGGCAGTTTATAATAAATATTGAAGATGAATCGAAAAAAATAAACTTAAATGCTTGCTCTTTTGCTCGTTGTGATGAAGTACTTGCAATGCTACAAGCGCTATTTGCGTGTCCAGTAGAAAAAAAATTTCTCGAAGATAAAAATTTGAAGAATGAAGCTCTCGTAGCGAATATAAAAGACTATCTTGACGAAAAGTCTATCCTCGAAGCAGGATCGGAATTCAGTGATGAGGATGCTCCTTACGGAAAAACGCAGCCAGAATATAAAGCTAAGAATGCGCCCTTATATAGCTTAGATGAGTTGAAGATGGTTGAAGGCTGGGACCAAGATTTACATGTCGTTTTTTCGCCATATTTTACAGTATTTCCGTTTAAAGAAAACAAAGACTATAAACCAAAAATCAATATAAATACCGCAAATAGAGAACTGCTAGCTTGTCTAGTGAGAGAAGCTGGAATTGATTGTAATGATAAATTTACGCAAAGTATTCAGGCGCGTGATACGGACAAGGTAAATGTTGCGAGTGCGGGTTCGCTCAAAGAATATTTAAAGTCTATGATGTGTTTTAGTGGCAAAGAAGGATCCTCTGAAGCTCAAAATCCAGAAAAGTGGTTTCAGACTTTTTCAGATACTTACCGAATAACGGTTTCTGGAATGGCCGGTGATCAAATCAAAACATTAGATTTAGTTATTCAGCGAAAAATTCCAGAAAAAGCTAGCAAAATTGACTACCAGGACAATCTTTCGGCATATTCAGTTTTGTATAGAAAGTTAAAATGAATATCACTGAGCTTATGTGGAAGACTGAATGTGATAATATGTATGTAGCTTACAGAATTTATTAGAGTAAATAGGAGCTTTCACTTTGCAAAGAGTCATCGGGCTGGATATCGGTAGTTACTCTATAAAAGTAGTAGAAATACATAATACATTTAATTCTTATGAAATTGTAAATTTTTACGAGAACGTCATCCCGTATTTTGAAGAAGCGGATGCTGATTCTATAATTCCAGCTAGTATGGGGCAGCTATTTCGCGAAAATAATCTACAAGCCGATCGAATTATCACAGCAATGCCGGGCCAATATATTTCTAGTAGAATTATGTCATTTAATTTTTCTGATCCAAGAAAAATTGAAAATGCAGTACTTGCAGAAGTAGAAGACGTCGTTCCCTATAATCTAGAAGATATGATAGTCGATCACCAAGTAATTGGCCAAATTGGCGGCCAAACAATTGCTATGGTAGTTATGACTCGTAAAGAGTTTATGCGCAGTTTTTTGGAGCATTTGCAGTATATAAATATAGATCCTAAATTAGTAGATGTTGACAGTTTGGCTTTCTATAATCTCAATCCATATTTGCAAATGGAACCTGGGGAGTGTGCCGCTATTGTTGATGTGGGGCATGAAAAAACCTCTGTGTGTATTGTTCAGAATGATGTTTTAAGAATGTTTAGATCTATTAATTTAGGTGGACGTTATTTAACGGAGTTTTTAGCAAGAGATCTTGAAGTTGGATTCAATGAAGCTCAGCGCATTAAACACCAAATCTCTAAAATACTTTATAATGAGGACGTGGGAGAAGAAATGTCTTCCGAAGAGAGAATGATCTCTCATCGAATGACCTTGGCATGCAATGCAATGGTGAAAGAGTTGGGTCGCACCTTCTATTCCTTTAAAAAGTGGGAAAAAACTCCGATTTCTAAAATATTTTTGTCTGGTGGGACTTCAAAGATCATTAATCTGGATAATTATCTAAGTGAACAGCTAGAAATAAAAGTAATAAAAAATCGACTCGATCAAAGTAATCTGAAAATTAATCCAGATCTAAATCAATACCGTGAGATCATGCCACAAAGTATCGCAATTGGTGTGAGAGCTGTTTCTTCATTAAAACGCCACACACTCATAAATCTCCGTAAGGGTGAATTTGCATATGTGCAAAATTATGAATCGATTTTTAAAATAACTGGTGGTGTATTTAAATACATGGCGGTCGGGCTTCTTATGCTTTGTGTTATTTATACCTTGAGATATTTCGATATAACTTCTAAGAATGAAAAAATACAAGATGATTATAATAAAAAAGTAGTCAAAGTTTTTCCTGATCTACAAAAATCGCAAAAAAATGCTTCTTTTAAACGAATGTCAGAAGCCGTCAAGGCAAAATTCAATAGTGAAATTAATGCAAAAAACACAACGGTGACGGAGTTCAAATCTAGAATGTTGTCTAGTCCACCCTTGGAGCTGTTGGGTGAAATTAGTAGAACAATTCCGAAAGATTTAAAAATTGATTTGACAAACTATCAATATACCGCAGTGGGTGATGGTGGAGGTAAACTTGTGTTTAGAGGTGATACTGATAGTTATGATTCAGTTGCAAAAATTGTTGAAGTGATTAAGACGGTTAAAGGTCTCGAGGCGATTTCGGAAAAGAGCTCTCCAAAGCCAGGCTATGATAATAAAGTGATAGATTTTATAATTCAAGCTGACTACAAGCCAATTATTTAAAAATAGATATCGCGCACTATTTGGAAGGTATTAATAATGGACGCCGTCAGTAGTATAAAAGAAAAATTATTTGGAAATTTTCAAGTTGTAGTGCGGCGCGTTCGTCAACAGATACTTGGAAACAATAATGAGCGATTAGATTTCATTCTAGATAGTTTTTATCGACTTAATCCTTCTCAAAAAAATGCTGTTGTAGGCGGCTTTTTGGCTGGGTTAGTTGTAATTGTTTTAATCGTTATTACTATCTATTTTAGTTCTGTTGGAAACCTTGAAAAGAGTTTAGAGGAAAGTCAGTCGGCGCATAGTCAACTTAAAGTTCTCATGCAGTCCTATCAGCAGGAAATTGCTAATTATAACTCATTAGTAGAAAGAATCTCCTCAAAGACAGAAGCTTTACGAATTAAACCATTTTTTGAACAGCTTTTTAGAAAACATGGTTTAGAGATGGATAATTTAAATGAAAAATTGCTACCTCTTCCAGTAGAAAATGCATTGAGCGATAAATTCC
Source organism: Oligoflexales bacterium (assembly GCA_018060885.1). Taxonomy (GTDB): domain Bacteria; phylum Bdellovibrionota_B; class Oligoflexia; order Oligoflexales; family JAGOVF01; genus JAGOVF01. The sequence continues at coordinate 52,130 of JAGOVF010000002.1, forward strand.
AGGAAGTTCGAGCTGATATTCGCTTGAATAAGATATCTATTCCAAAACTGTTGAAGTTATTAGTTGCTATCGAGTCGTCGAATAATTTTCTAAAAGTGGATGAATTGAAAATTCAGTCGCGTCATGAAGATAAACTTTATTTTGATGCACAATTTAGAGTTACTGGCTACCAGAGGAAATAAAAAAATGAAAAAATTTCGGTCCATCCTTGTTTATTTTTTGCTATTTGTTTTTAGCTTGTTTTTCTTTCTTTATATTATGTTCCCCTACAACATTCTGAAGGAAACGATTGTAACTCAGGTTTCTGCCAATACTGGATTGACATTGAGTGTGAATGATATTTCTCCCAAATATAGTTTCGGGCTAAATTTTACCGGTATAGAGCTAAGTGCTCCAGGAAGAATAAAAACACTAAAGATTGAAAAGGTCGGTCTAAGTCTAAATCTTTTTTATTTGTTAGCAGGGAATATTCATGTTTCCGTAGGAGTTTATAAGACCCCCAAGGGATTGCTTGAAGGGTCGATGGATTTACCAATTTTAGCTCTCATGAGTGGGCAAACGAAAGTGAAAAACTTGGAGGTAGTTTCAGAAGATTTTTCTATAGGTGAATATGTTGATTTTGCCTTTGAAGGTCTATCAAAAGCGCCTGATGCAAATCCGATGCTTGGCGGGCTTTTAGATAAAGTTGCTTTTATCGGTGACCTGTATGCAGATGTGGATTTAGATGTAGACGCAAATTTGATTTCAAATAGCAAAGGAAAAGTTTTAATTGAACTTAAAGATGCGAAGTTACAAGTGAAAGATCCCGAAATGGATATTGATGATCAGGTGTTTAATAATGCAAAGGTCAGCGGCGTTCTTGCAAATGGCATTTTTTCGGTGTCGGAAAATTCGTCAATTGTAAGCAAGGATTTGGAACTTTTGTTTAAAGGAAAATTTACACTTGATAATAATATAGGTGCATCTTCGATTGATTTAACTATTCCTATTAAATTGAAAGAAAAGTTCAAAGAGCAATTTGGTTTTTGGTTAGATGCTTTTACTGGAAAATCAAATGATGGGGATATGACAATTCAGGTTCGCGGAAATATTGGCGCACCTAGCGTGACAACAATTTAATTTATATTCAAATAATTTGGAATCAATTATTGAGCAATACGTCGCAAAAATTTATTGATCAGGCGTTCGCGGCTCTCAGGCACTATTATTTACGATCTTTAGCTGCGATAGATGCAATAGATTTGGCTAATCAAAAATCTTTAGATGAAATACTAAGAAAACGAACTGCGGCTTTTCACAATTTTCGCGTCGCTGATGCATTGCTCCTTCGAGACGGAATTGACGTATCTTTAAATCCAGAATTGCAGGAAATTTGGATGGATATCCGAGCTATAGATTTAAAGTTAAAGGATAAATTGGCAATATTTTCTAAAATCAAAAAAAGAGAGCTCAATTCAGCAATATTAGCTCGAAAAAAAATTCAGTCGTTCCATTCTGGAACTTCTCATCAGAATGATTTACAATTAGAAGTATAGCAATCATTGAAATTCGTTTTTTAGTTAACTCAGTGCTTTCAGCTCTTTGATTTGGAGTTCATTATGCAGGAGAAAAGTACCATTAAAAAGATCGCGCTTGTTTATGGAAATTTGCCAACCGTTGAAGAGATTGATCAGTTTAAGCTTTTGAGCCCTGAGGACTATGAAGTTAATGTTGTTAGTTCACAATCAATTTGTGGCTACTTAACTCAAACTAGTACTTTTCAAGATCTAAAGTGCATTGCACTTCCTGACTACGATGAAAATCCATCATATCTACCAGGATTAGAAAAAGTATTAGCCGACTTTGATATTGTTATCGTAAAAGAAAGAATCGGTCTATACGCTTTTCAATCTGTTAAATCTAAACTCAGAAATAAATTTCGATTAGTAGTTTGGGTAGATAATTTAACTGCTTTTCCTGGTGAAGATGTCACTCAAATGCGCACGGTGAGAGAAGAGATCGCCAATAATGCTGATGGTTATATCGTGCAAACTGAAACCGCTCGGCAGACATTAATTGGTGAGGGTATTGAATTAGATAGAATTCATTTAATGCCACCTTGGGTGTCTACTAATGGAGAACGCAGTCAGGCTCTAAAAGCTGCGGCGGCAGAAGCCATAGGACTGGGTTCCGAAGATTTCATTATTGGCCATATTGGTCAAGTAGAGTGGGAGGAAGGCTTGTTTACGCTTGTACAAGCAATTAAACACGCTGTAGATTCAGATGTATCGATGGCACGTAGATTGAAACTTGTAATTTGTGGAATCGGATCTTTATCAACAGAATTGCGTAATCGCGTTATTAAACTCGGAATCGATGATAGAGTCGTATATCTAGCTCCAAATCGCACCTCATTTAAGACAATGCTCGCAGTTTGTGATTGTATTTATTACGGCCCGATAGAATCGCGAGATAGATTCGAAGGTGACCCTTACCGTTTAGTGTCTGCGATGGCAAATGACATCCCTGTGCTTGCTTCTAGAAATTCTGTAGTTGAAGAAATTATTGGGAAACACAGAATAGATTTTTGCCCAGGTTCAATTGAAAGCCTTGAAGACGCAATTACAAAGGCTGCAACTGCAAAGTCTCTTTTGCAAAATATTTGCAAAAAGAACCGTGATTCTTACGAAAAGATTTTTAATCAGTCAAAAGTTAGCATTGCAATGGAAACTATTCTTGCAACAATACTAGCTGCAGATTCTCAAATCGATATTAGTTCATTAGAACATCAGATTTTTGAAGTTGAAGCTAAAGTTAAAACGAAACAATATTTGGCTGCTATTGAGATGATTGAATCGATCTTTCAGATGAAGGATCTTGCAGAACATCATAAATCAAATCTATATCGACTCATTGGTGATTGTTTTACCAAGCTTGGAGATTTAGATGCAGGAAAAGATGCTTATCTAAAAGCCTTGGAGTTTGATAAGTATAGTGCAAAGGCCTATATTGGTTTAGGTACTATCGGGCTGACAAAAGCTAGTCACGACATTGCCATAATTCATTTTCAAAAGGCTATTAGCTTAGCCCCCGACGATGAGATGGCTAACTTAGGATTGGGCCTTGCATTCCAGGGAATGAATGAGCTTATTGAAGCTAGTCGATGGATTGAACGTTCTTTAGAAATTAATCCGATAAATACAGCTGCAATTTATTCTTTAGTAACTACAAGCTCAGATAGCGGAGAGTATGCTAAGGCGGAAAGAGCTTTGCGAAAATACTTAAGCATTCATAGAAACGATCATAATATGAAATACACTCTTGGTGGCATACTTTACAAGATGGCTGCATACTCAGAGGTGCAGGAAATTATGGCTGATATTATGAAAACCGATCCTTTAGATTCGCGTGCACAAGCTCTTTTTAACCAGGCGGCGCGCGCTATCGAAAGTGCAAAAATTGGTGCAGCAAAATCATCGAATGGGTGAATTTTGAATATTAAGTCGATTCTTATTAATGGTAGACGGATTCCGATTCCAATTCCTTTAGGGTCGCTGAGGGAGTTGGTCTCATGGGTCGAAGGCTCTTTATTGAATCCGTCTCAATTAATAACGCGGGTCTCGATTGACCAAAAGTTAATCGAAGATTTTTCTGAAAATGTCGATTTAAGTGTGTTTCCAATTAGCGCAAACAGTGAAATTCATTTTCAGATAGAGTCACCCAGGGATTTATTGATTCAGAGTTTTGAAGCAATACATCATTATTGCAAATTAATACAAACAGGTCTCAAGCCATTGGCAGTCGATTTGTGGCAATTGCCTAATGGTTCAAGTCAAAAAGAATCAGTCATTGCTACCTTGAGTGCAGATTTAAAAGTTGTTTTAGACATATTAGATCAAGCACAGGGAATCGTTGATTGGCAACACATAGACCTTGCAGCTTTGCATGGTCAATATCTACTTCTAAAAGGTCATCGACAAGCTCTATTACTTGCTATAGATCAAAATGATTGGAAGAAAATTTCTAGAATACTTATTCACAGAATTGACACGCTAATCAAAGACATGTTAGTAGAGATTGAATCTCTACATATTCGGGCAATGAGTATTGATAAAGATACTCCTATAATTGATGTCCAGGAACACAGTCTAATTGTTGGCCGCTAAAAATAAAGTTTGTCAAAATAAAACCTACGAAAGAAATTTTTCCTAAATTATACAAACACAATATAACAC
>JAGOVF010000082.1 GCA_018060885.1 Oligoflexales bacterium
ATTAGGAAATAAGTGTGCGGCGGTAAGAATAAAGAAGCCATCATTTAAAAAATCGAGCGTGCCTAAGTGATTGCGTTGCGCGAAAAAACTTAATGCAGAGCTAGGTTCGGCAAGAATAAATCCAGAGCCTAAGATAGTTTGCTTGTTAATTCCAATTCGCACGACGCTTTTAGTTAGGTGTTCGAAAAGCTCAGGGTTGCTTTCCTGCTTTGACTGGCTAATGTATTCTCTTTGAATGGAATTGTCAGATCTATTTACCGATTTTTGTGTCGCCAAACCGCTGTTCTCTAAAACAATTATCCTAAATAGTGAGTCTGGCGAAAAAACTTCATTGTCGTTTAGATTATAAGAGAGACTTATTCCTATATTGCCGCTTGGGATATTGGACAAGATTCTCATGTCAATTATGCAGCGGTAAAGGCCAGTCGATTCATCACATTTTGTCGGGCTGATTCTAAGGTGAGGATGTTTGTTTTTAGCACTAATTAAAGGATTTCGACTCGCAAAAGCCCAATTTCCATGCACATAAATTTTGATTTTATCACTAGAAATTTTTTCTGAGTAATATTGTTCTAACCTAAGATTAAAAGTTTTATTTAGTTCCTGCTTTTCAAGCACAACGGGAACTCCAGATGGATAAAGGATTTTTTTACCCTCATCTGGCGAAGAAGTTTGCCATAAGGTTGAACTTATAATTTCAAAGCTTTCTGCTTTTAAATTAGGAAAGGTAAACTGAAAAAAAATAAGAAAGATATATTGCGCGAGTTTAAAGTTAATTTTTTCGCTGAATTGACCTTCCATAGTCCACCTCAAATACGAGAATTAAAAAAAAATAGCAGTGTTTGTCGCTTCGAGTCAAAGATAAGCATCATGCTAAGTGCCTTGAATCGACAATTGTAATCAAAAGATTTTCAATTGTGTAAATGTCTGATAGATTTAACTGATAATAGCTAGGACGATAACAAAGATTTTGGTGAGTTGCAACAGCAATTCGTCTTTTTGTGAGCGGAATTTACTCGTGACTTTAGATGAGTTCAAAAAACTTGCCCGACAGTTCAAGTCTAAGACGGATTGGCTTTTGGCGTTTGAGCAATATAGTCAACTTATAGAAAATGCGAGTTGCGCGAAGTTTTTGGGCGAGTTGTTTCAATTATTGCAACGCGACGTTCATTCTAAGTTTTTTGGTACGAATCTTTGGATGAGTATGCTTAAAGGCTGTTTTTCGGCTTGGGATTTAGAATTAGCTAAAAGAATTTTTTTCTACTGCAAGAATATTTCTGACTCGGAGTTTATTGAAAAAGGTGTTCAAATTCTTTTGGAGCTAGGTTTGCCAGCCGAAGCGCGCGAGCAGGCACAACGTTTATTGCGACAAAGTAATCTTGATAGCGATCAATTATTAAGAGCAGAACTTTTGTTATGTAATTGTTTTGCTGAGGAAGGCAAACATAACAAGGCGAGTAAATTTCTGAAGGAGCTTGAGCTCAGAATCATAGAAAGTTCAATAGTTGGAGAGGCAAAGGCCATTTTATTGATGCAAGTGGCAAGGCTGCACTATTTTTTGGGTCAATATGATAAAGCTGCAGCAATTTTTGATTATGCAGGAAATGAATATAGCGCGCTCAGCGACTGGGAAGCTGCTGCAAAATCGTTTTATAATGCAGCAGCGTGTTATGACAATGCTGGCGAAAATTATAAACAATTTTCTGCAATCGCGATAAAACGAACACGCCAATTGGCACAACAGCAAAATCTAGTGGCGACTTTAGCTTATTGCGATACCTATGATGCACTTTTGCTTTTCCATGAAGGCAAGTTTGAAAGAGCAATAGATCTTTTTAAAAGAGCTCTAGAATTGCTTCCAGAATCTGAGCAAAGCTATCGACGCATACACATTTTGTCGATGTTGGCTTTTTCATATTTAAATACTGGACAGCTGCATTTCGCACAGCGCTTTGCGGAGCAGACATTTCAACTTGCTGAAAGCTATCAATCTTCTCGCTTTAAAAAGCGATTTGAAGATTTGCGTGCGGAATTGCTTTGGGAGCTTGGGGAAGTCGTTGAGAGCCAAAGAATTCTCTATGGCACAGTGGTACACCTAGCGCAAACCGGAGTTAATACCATAGAAGAGTTTTTAGCTTATAATCGTTATAGTTTGCAGGCGGCTCTAATTGGAGAAGCTCCGCTAAAATCGAAAATAAATATTGAATCATCCTTAACAAAAAATCCGCATTCGTATTTGTCCTGGCTCTATCCGCAGGCCCTATTAAAGATGAATTTGGGATTTTATGATGAAAGTCGGCGTTTGTTATTAGAGATTGTGCGGAAAGCTAGACAATACAATGATAGTTATCATGAAGCCTGGGGAATACACGGTTTGCTTTTGATATTTCTCTCGCGGCGAAATTTTTCAGCTCAATATCAGCAGACAAAAAATGAATTTTTCGATCTTGTCCAAAAAATTGGCAAAGGTCCTCTTATTAGTAAAATTAATTTAATTATGGCTGTAGAGGCTTATAACAAAGGTGATATAACAAATACTTCTTACCAATTGCAACTTGCGCAGAAAAATCCACGGGCTAGCTTTGCCGATAGTTTTGTTACGAGTGCATGGCTTGCAACATTGAATGGAAAGTCGCCTAAGTTAAGTGAAGAGTGGCAGTTGGGATTGGTTAAGAGATTTACGCGCTGCTATTTTGCGCCGACAGCGAAATTGCTCATAGAAGAAAAGCTTTTGACGATTTCAGATGTTTATACTGTTGATTTTAGGAAGCAAGACTTATTATTTGATGTATTGGTATATCTATATAGGCGTGGCAATTCTGCTGCTTCTATGTCTGAATTACAGATAGATGTTTGGAAAGAGAGTATTAATGCGCATGGCTGGCAGCAAAAAATACGTAATGCCATTCAGCGGATTCGTGGCATGGTTCCATACACGGTTGCTCCTATGGTCTTAAATGATTTTGAAGTTCGGTTGTTTAATGATGCAGTAGATATTGGTCGCGATGAAAATCAGACTATTGACGATAGATTTATTTTGCAGCTTCTGACAAATAATCCTATGTCGGCTTTGCAATTAAGTGAAAAATTATCAATTTCATTGGCTGCGACTAAACGCCAGATCCAAAAATTAAAAAATGAAAATCAGCTTTTAGTAGCAAAAAGCGGTCGGCAGATTTTCTATAGCCCGAGAAATGAAATCCTATGAATAACAGTCGCGAACGTCCGAGTTTTATCGAAATTTACCTAGATTTGGCTGCGAGTTTAGCTCGCAGGTCTACTTGTAAACGTTTACAGGTTGGGACTGTCATTACGAGTACAGATTTTCGCAAAGTTTTGGCCGTGGGTTACAACGGAAACGCATCTGGTCTGAGCAATAGTTGTGATCGAGATGAAGTGGGAAATTGTGGCTGTTTGCATTCTGAAGAAAACGCCGTGATCAATTGTGACACGCCTCGACATATCGAAAAGTATGTTTTTGTAACACATAAGCCTTGTGCGGCATGTGCGAAAAGGCTGATCAATCTTGGAAATGTGAAAAAAGTCTACTTTCGTGAAGATTATCGCTCGAGCTGCTCAGAAGATTTATTTCGCCAAACAAATATTGAACTCATTAAGGCAGAAGGATTGGGGTCATAAATTTTTCTATTTCTGCAAGTGTTGCTTGATAAATATTTTCCTTTTCAAAAAGAAGTTCGTGTCTTCCGCTCGCAATATCTTTGTAAACTATTTTCGCTTTCGCATGCTTGTTTGCTTTTTCCGCCCAGTTTTTGAAACTGGAATAGTTCAAGAGTTTTTCTTCTGTTCCACCTAATACGAGAATTGGCATGTTTAATTGCGCAAGGTATTTAGGGCTTTGTATGATTTCTATAGCCTTGTAAGTTGCATAAACCCATGCGAACGTCGGTCTTTTGCTTTGGTGAGGACTAGCGATGAGCTCTTCAAATCGGGCCTTGCTCTGTGTGAGCAAATTGTCCTCAAAGTGGAGTGCTTTTGCCGCGCCTGTCCGTGTTTTTCCTAGTCCTATAGTTGTAAGAAATTGTGCAAGTAAGCAGTTTATGCGATGACCAAATGGATCATCAGGTAGCTCTAATAATGGAGAACAGAGAATTAAGAACTGTGGTTTGATATAGCCCTGTAAGGTGGCAAAGAGAGCTATGAGCCCACCCATAGAATGCGCAAGGACTCCATAATTTATTGATTGAGTTGTGTCGCTAAAAGCAAGTTCAATGACATTTTTAAGATCTTGAACGTAGGTTTCGTAACTGTCTATGTGAAATGGAAACCCTGCAGATCCTCCCTGGCCCCGGTGGTCGAGGGTTAAGAAAAGTGCGCTGTTCGCAATGTTTAAATCTAGGGGGAGTTGTTTGTACTTTTCTATCCATTCGGAACGACCATTACAAAAGACTATAGACAATTTTTTATTGTGAATAGATTGATCTGAAAATAACCCAAAACGAATTTTAGTCCCGTCATTGCTTGTCGCATAATCGATTGACCATTTTTTATTCATATTTACCTAAAAGATTTATTCTATTTATCTGTTCATCTAAAATCTTAATAGAAGAAAATTCGGAAAGCAAATCAACTATTTAAATTTCTAGGAAGTTTCTGCCGATTGAGAGCGGATATATAAAAACGCATAATCAACTTAATGAAAATAGACACCTCACTCTCGAAAAGGAGTATTTTTATGCGTTTTAAAAGTTCGATATTAAGACTTTTCGTTTTGATAACTGCGATTATAACTTTGCTTGTTACGAAGCCGATTCTGGCGCAGCAAAATATGCAAGTGGCGCAAACAGATTATCGACAATTTATTTTTTCTCTGCCTTTTTATGCTGGTGCAGCAGCTTTTGAACGAGAGGGCGTCAACGTTGGTGCCGGTGCAATGGAATACAACTTGCAAATGATGGCAACACTCGGCCTCGAAGGAATTTACGTTCCTAGTGAAGAACGATTAAGTGATAAAGAAGTTTTAGAAACAAAAAACTCCATGGGCTACAACACTCATCAATATCGGGTGATGTTATCTCGCTACACTGATCCAGCTAAAATGGCCGGATTATATTGGAGCTTAGGAGCTGGATACAGACAATCTAAGATAGATTGGGTCGAGGACTACAAATCAGATTCTGATGTAGATCTGTCCTTGGTCGACGAAAATAATAAAGTTAGGCGAGATATTTTATTGAAGGGTGTCACTGGACATTTTCGTGTTGGTTTTAGATATGTTGGTGACGAATATCCAATCGTTGTAGGTGCTTCTGTAGGCGTGAATCATTTCCAAAGCGGGATCGCAAAATCAGAAGATTTAGAAAAGCAGGCACTAGATGAAAGACGTCCGCTCACAAAAAGTGAGGAAACGCGACTTAAATCTCTTATGATGACAACAATGGAACCATTAGTCTATTTTGGATGGGCTCTTTAGTAAATTTTTTATGCAATGTTCTGCTGCGATTCGAGGCAGCGTTTTTTTTAGCTCGACCTGTTTTTTTACTTCGGCATATTCAGGATTTTGAAGCACAAATTTTTTAATTATATCGAGTGTTTGTTCTTCTAGTTCGGCGTCGAGCCATTTGCCATATTGTTGCTTTCTTTTATTCGAAGCTTCGCCATTTTTCTCGCGATAGTCTTGTAAAGCGCGAATGCTTTGCCATATTTGTTTAAACCCGGTTTTTTCGAGCGCGCTCGTTAGAACTACGGATTTTTGCGTTTCTAGTGCCTTTGAATTTAGCTTAAAGGAACTTTCCAATTCCGCCTGAGTTAATTTAGCGGCGGGCAACAAAAGCCCATCACTTTTCGTGATTGCAATAATATCGGCAACTTCATTGATGCCTCGTTTCATTGCCTGTAAATCATCGCCAGTTGCCGGCATAGCTAAGAGAAGAAATATATCGACCATATCACTGACTTTGTATTCTGATTGCCCAACGCCAATTGTTTCTACCAATACAATATCAAATCCAGCTCCTTCGAGGAGCAAAAGGCTTTCTCTAGTCCTGCGAGCAACACCACCTTGGTTGGTCCCGCCTGGAGAAGGCCGAATAAAAACCTTATCGTTTGAAGATAAATACTGCATCCGCGTGCGATCTCCAAGTATACTGCCGCCGCTGATAGGGGAACTTGGATCGACTGCGAGAACTGCAATGCTTAAATTTTCCTCCAAAAGAATGCGACCAAACTCATCGATAAAGCTACTTTTCCCGACGCCCGGGATGCCGCTGATCGCAATACGGAGGCTCTTGTGTTTTTGCAACAAAAGCTGCTCTAAAAGTATTTCGCTTTGTTTTTTATCTTTAGGAAGAGCGCTCTCAATCAATGTTAGGGCTTTTGAAATAGAGCGTGTATCGCGCTTCAAAATCCCCTTCAACAACTGCGCGGTTTTTTCAAAATCAATATGACTAGTCATTTTTTAATATATCCAAAATTTCATTCGCACATTGTGGTACAGGTGTTGCTGGGCCAAAGATCGCTGCAGCGCCAGACTGTTTTAGAAAATCATAGTCCTGCTGCGGTATCACTCCTCCAACAACAATTTTAATATCAGTAGCTTTTATTTTTTTTAATTCTGCTTGGAGGTCAGGAATCAAGACTTTGTGGCCAGCAGCTTGCGTTGATATGCCGATGACGTGAACATCGTTTTCCAGTGCTTGTTTTGCAACTTCGTGGGGAGTTTGAAATAAAGGGCCGATATCTACATCAAAGCCCAAGTCAGCAAGTCCGCTAGCGATGACTTTTGCGCCGCGATCGTGGCCATCTTGTCCCATTTTCGCAACCAAAATTCTTGGGCGTCTTCCATGTTCGTTTATAAAAGCTTCAACTCTTTTGTGTATAGCATCTAATGTTGCTTTATCTTGATAAGAAGTCATGTAGACAGAACTCACACTGAGGTTATGTGCTTGGTAACGCCCGAAAACAACTTCGAGTGCGTCTGAAACTTCGCCGACAGTCGCTCTGGCTCGCATTGCATCAACAGCTAATTCTAACAGATTTGCTTTTGATTGTGCTCCTTTTGTTAGGGCAGCTAAGCACTTATCGACGTTGTTTTGATCGCGATTTTTTTTAAGGGCTTTGAGAAGTTTTAATTGAGTTGCTATGACCTCTCGCGTATCTATTTCTCGAACTTCGATGCGATCGTCAACACCTGATCTATATTTATTGACACCGACCACTGTTTCTAATCCACTATCTATTCGTGCCTGTTTAGCAGCGGCTGCTTCTTCGATTTTTAATTTTGGCAAACCTGACAATATCGCCTTGACCATGCCACCATGCTCTTCGACTTCTTTCATAATTTCCCGAGCACGAGATATTAAATTTTCAGTTAAAGTTTCAAGGTAGTAACTGCCCGCCAATGGATCGATCACTTTGGTAATGCCTGTTTCTTCTTGGAGTATGAGCTGGGTATTGCGAGCCAGGCGCGCAGAGAATTCCGTGGGTAAACAGGTGGCTTCATCAAAAGCGTTTGTGTGTAAGGACTGAGTCCCGCCAAAAACAGCCGCCATGGCCTCAATTGTTGTGCGGACTATATTGTTGTAAGGGTCTTGTTCTGTTAGGCTGTAGCCAGAAGTTTGGCAATGGGTACGCAGCATCAGGGATTTTTGATTTTTAGGGTGAAAGGCTTTGATTTGCTCCCACCATAAAAAGCGAGCAGCTCTTAACTTGGCAATTTCAGCAAAAAAATCCATGCCAATACCGAAGAAGAAAGAAAGCCGAGGTGCAAAGTCGTCGATGGCAAGGCCGCGATTAAGCGCTTCCTTCACGTATTCAAGTCCATCTGCAATGGTATAAGCGAGCTCTAGTGCTGGGCCCGCGCCGGCTTCTTGCATATGATAGCCGCTGATGCTTATGCTGTTAAATAGCGGCATGTTTTTTGAGCAGTATTCGATGATATCTCCAACGATGCGCATAGATGCTTGTGGTGGATAAATGTAGGTGTTGCGTACCATGTATTCTTTTAAAATGTCGTTTTGAATGGTTCCGGATAATTTCGACTTTGGGCAATTTTGTTCTTCTCCAGCGACTATAAAAGCTGCTAACACAGGTATGACTGCGCCATTCATCGTCATTGAAACGCTCATTTGATCCAGCGGGATACCTTCAAAAAGTATCTTCATATCTTCTACACTATCGATAGCGACACCAGCCTTCCCAACATCGCCTTGGACTCTTGGATGATCAGAATCATAGCCGCGGTGGGTAGCAAGATCAAAGGCCACGCTCAGTCCTTTTTGTCCTTGCTTGAGATTTTTTTTATAAAATTCGTTTGATGCGCGCGCGGTAGAAAATCCCGCGTACTGGCGAATCGTCCATGGCCGACCTGTGTACATACTGGCGTGTGGCCCTCTGGTAAAGGGTTCCATTCCTGGTAAGCTTTCTGTGTTGCCGTTGTTTGCTAAATCTTGACTCGTGTAAAGAATTTTTCTGGTGATCTGTTCTGTATTAATTTCTGTGAAGGTTTCAGCGGGTCGTTTCAGTTCTTTTTCAGCTAGAGTTTGCCAGTGTTTGAGCTGGTTCTGGTTCTGGTTCTGGTTTTGGTTTTGGTTTTGGTTTTGGTTTTGGGGGTTAGAGTCTGCCATGGGTTTCCTTAATCTAAGCAAGGCTGTTTGAATGCGAATTGAGTCAATATCAATAAAATTGGATGTTAATAACACTAATTTATATTAAACTCTCAGGCAAGTTTGGTGCCCGCTTACTTCCTTATATGCTTTAGGGAAAAAAAAATCAAAATGATGCTTCGCATTAATATTCTGGCAGTTTTGTTTTTCTTATTTACACTTCACTCAAAGCTTAACGCGCAAGTTATTTTGCAAAAGCCCAGCGCTGACCAGCAAAAAGAAATAGACCAGTTAAAAGCACAGTATTTGGTAAATGGCGAACTCTCTCTTCCTGTTGTCCTCGCTTTTGCTCTGGGGGATACAACTCAGATGCGACTTATTAAGAACCAGGCCATAGGAAAATACACTCTCCAATACAAGGCAAATGCAGCTTTTGATCCGAACATTTCAGGAGAGTATAACTATTTATCTAATAAGTTAGAAAATTCAAGTGGTCCCTTTGCTCCGGAGTCCATTCGAGCACACACTTTATCCTTAGAAGCGAGGCAGCAATTAAAAAGCGGCACGTCTCTAGCCGCTGGGGTTAAACAACAAAACAATCGTTTAGACTATGCTTCATTAGGTCCGGGTCTGCCCTTTTCTTTTGATTTGCCGTCTAGTTATCATGAGTCGAAGATTTTTTTGCAAGTTAGGCAAGAGCTACTTAGGAATTCATTCGGCAAGGAGACACGTTTGCAGCTTGAGGCTGCAGAAAAGTCCAGCAAGGCGATTGATCTTTCTATTATCGCCGCTATTGAAGATTGGGCTATTGAAATAGTGGGTTTATATCACCAGGCCTGGACGACTAAAAAGCAATATGCGGCAGTCAGGTCGCAATTAGATAGGCAGAAGCGTTTTTATAAAGTAGTGCAATTAAAGCGCCGTCGAGGAACTGCAGAACTTGCAGATGTTTTGCAAATTCAAGCTAGTTTGCTTGGAATTGAAAATCAACAAGAGCAAGCGCGCAAAGCTTTAAATGACATTTGGGAAGCTTTAATCATTAACCTTGGATTGCCGAGAGTTTTATTGTATGTCGATCCGGATAGTATTCCACTTAACTTGACCATGGACCAGAATGAGGCGCAGAAATTTTGCCAAGAAAGCGAGACTACTGGAATCGATGGCTTTGAACCATCCTACATAAAAGCGTTGCAGCTTAAAATGGCTGCTTCTGAAAGCCAACTTGAAGCGGTTAAAAGCCGATATGCTCCCTCTCTATATGCGCAGCTTGGCCTTGAGTCGAATGCAATTGAAGATGTGTTTGAAAAAGCGTTTCCGGATTCTTTAAAAACACAAAATAATTTATTTGTGGTCGGAGTTGGTTTTAATATGTTTTTGGATAATCGCGGAACAAAAGGCGACTTTTCCGACATTCTTCAGCAGAAAAACGCACTAGAGTTAAGCATGAGCCAGCAAAAAGATTATCTTTATGTACAACGTAGTGAGGCTTGCCGCAAATTTTCTCGACTATTGGTTCAACGCAGCAATGAAGAAAAAGCACTCGACTTACAAAAACAACGTAACGATTTAGAAGCAAGAAGATTCCAGATTGGCAGAAATGACGTCAGCCAAGTACTTGCGGCAGAGGTTGATGTCATAAATGCAGAATTAAAGTTAAGCGAAACGAGCTCGCAAATCAGCCAAACTCTATGGTCAATCAAAAAGCTGCATAATCAGCTGGAATCAGAATTAAAAGAACTGCGCAATAAACTTCCAAAGAAATAGGACTATTGTATGAATCGATTGATCGAATACTTTGTGCGTCAAGGTGTGATTGTCAATATTATGACGGCGATTGTTTTTGTCTTCGGAGCTTATTCTCTTGTAAAGATAAAAAGGGAAGTCTTTCCAAATGTGAATTTTGATGTACTAACAGTTTCAACTGTCTATCGGGGTTCTTCAGCTGAAACGATAGAAAAACTTATAACAAATCCCTTAGAGCGTGAGATTAAAAAAATCGACGGGGTTAAGAGAATCACTTCTACCTCAGTTGAAAATGTTTCTTCGATTGTCATCCAATTGGATCCAGATCAGACAACGGAACAGGAAGCAAAGCTAGATATACAAGATATCATCGATGCCTTTACGGATATTCCTGAAGATGCAGACGAGCCAAAAATCAATAGCATAGAAAGCAAACGAACGCCTATCGTTGAGGTTTCGATCAACGGTGGAAGCGATGAGCACGAGCTTAGGAAATTAGCCAAACAATTAGAAAAGAAAATTGAAAGAATAAAAGGAGTTGCGAAGGTTGTTTTTAATGGTCTTAGAGATTATGAAATCAGAGTCCAAGCAGACCCTAAGAAGCTGCAAGAATACGATGTTTCTTTGCAAGAGCTTATTCAGGCGCTAGATACAAATAATGTGAATTTACCAGGGGGTGTTTTAGAGCCACAAGGTGAGAGGCAGTACGAAGTTATAGTTCGTACTATTGGGGAGTTTCTTGATGCTAAAGATGTAGAAGAATCGGTTGTTAGAGCAAATGCTTTTGCCCAACCTATAAAAGTTAAAGATCTTGCGAAGGTGCAGATGGTTTTTGAGAAAGCTAAGATTATTTACCACACTAATGCTCAGAGATCTATCAGCTTGACTATATTAAAAAAAGAAAGTGGAGATGCTATTAATATAGTTGAACAATTAAAACAGACCTTAGAAGAATTCAAATCTTCTTTGCCAAATGGAATAAGCGCCGAACTTATTAATGATACTTCTTTATTAATACAGCGCCGTATTTCTGTGCTTATGTCAAACTTTGCAGTCGGCTTATTACTAGTGCTTGTTGTGTTATCTCTTGCATTGCCGTTTAGTATCGCATTAGTTACAGCTTTTGGTATCCCGTTTTCTTTTTTGGGGACGATACTTTATTTTGATCAAGCTGGTATAAGTATAAATTTGATCAGTTTAATGGGTCTGATTATAGTCGTCGGAATGTTGGTCGATGATGCAATTGTTGTTATGGAAAATGTTCAAAGATATATAGATAAGGGCTATTCTCGCTATGACGCAGCAATTAAAGGTACTCAAGAGGTCTGGGCACCTGTCGCAGCTTCGGTGCTAACAACTGTTATGGCCTTTGCTCCCATGATGTTTATGTCTGGGATTTTCGGAAAATTTGTAAAATTTATTCCACTAGGAGTAGTAATCGCTTTATTGATTAGTCTTTTTGAATGCTATTTTATCCTGCCACATCATGCGGCGACATGGAATAAAGAGAAGGAGCAGAATAAAAAGTCTAGATTTGGCTTTTCTTCACTGTGGGACAACTACTTACTTCCTACTTATTTAAAAATACTTGGAGTGCTTCTGAAGCTGAGATACTTAGTTGCTTTCGGAAGCGTCGCTTTTTTTGTTGGGTCTATTTGGTTTGCAGCAAATAAAATGGACTTTGTATTATTTCCCCCGGGGGGGATTGAAGTCTTTCGAGTGAATTTAGATGCACCTGTCGGGACCGCCATTGATAAAATGAATCAGATTGTGGGGCCTATTGAAAGTCGAATGCAGTCTCTGATTGCAAAAGATGAGTTGGACAGTATGACTACTAAAATTGGCTTACAGCAAATTGATCCGACAGATCCGTTTATAAAGCGCGGTTCTGAGTACGCTCAAATTATGGTTTACTTAAAACCAAGCGAAGAGAGAAATAGAAGTTCCTTTGAAATTATCGAAATGCTGCGCAAAGAAATCGGGCAGCCTGAAGGAATAGTTCACATTAATTTTATGCAAATAGGCGGCGGCCCACCTGTCGGAACTCCGGTAAATGTCGGCGTTCGAGGAGAAACCTATGAAGAAATTTTGCCGGCTATTAAAAAATTACAAGAAGTCGTAGCGAAAATTCCTGGGGTAACTGATCTTATGTCGAACTACATCGAAGGAAAGAAAGAACTGCATATTAAAATAGATCAAGAAGAGGCTGCGGCGGCAAATTTAAATTTTTCTACAATAGGCATGCTTGTACGCGCAGCATTTGATGGGATAGTCGCGACTTCTATTAAGAACTTTGATGATGAACTAGATATTCGTGTGTCACTAGATGAAGAAAATCGTTCAGATACAACATCACTTGATAAATTAAAAATCACCAATATGCGTGGTCAACTTATTCCACTTAAGCAAGTTGCCAAAGTGGAATTTTCTCAGGGAATTAGCATTTACGAACATGAAGCTGGACTGCGGCAGGTTCGACTTACTGGGGAAGTAGAGCCTGGCGTTACCACAGCAAATAAAGTTAAAGAAATTATATCTGAGCAGCTTCCTGCTTTAACAAAAGAGTTCCCAAAAGTTGAATTTCATTTTGGAGGGGAAACTGCAGATACCGAAGAGTCTATGCAATCGCTCGGGCGAGCGTTTATGGTGGCATTTTTTGGCATACTTATGCTTTTAATCTTACTCTTTAAAAATCTCTATCAACCCATGATTGTTGCGTCAACAATTCCACTGGGGATTGCCTCAGTGGTTTGGACTTTCTATTTACACGGAAGGCCGCTTTCGTTTCTTGGTATGATCGGCATCATCGCGCTAGGGGGCGTGATCGTAAATAACGCGATAGTTTTTGTTGATTTTGTGAATATGGCCAGAAAAGAAGGCGAGGGAATTAAAGAAAGTATTTTATCTTCTGCAAAGAATAGATTAAGGCCAATTTTTTTAACAACCATAACCACAGTGGCAGGAATTTTGCCAACTGCTTATGGTGTTGGAGGATTGGATCCATTTGTAGTGCCTATCGCACTGGCTTTGGGTTGGGGTATGGCCGCTGGGTCTCTGCTGACAACATTGATCTTTCCTTGTCACCTTGCAATTCTTGATGATATTTTGGGGCTTTTTCGGAAAAAGCGGGCAATTTGATCGACCTCATTAATTAAAGGTTGCTATTCATGAAAGAAAGTATGCAAACTGAGCAAATCAAAATATTTTACGGCGAGTTATTAAGTAATGCGTCTGATTTAAAAACCTCTGCATGTTGTCTTCCCTCTCAACCGAGCAAAGAAGTCGCAGAGACTCTTGCGAATATCCATCCGGAAGTAAGTGAGCGTTTTTTTGGTTGCGGTTTAATCGCTCCTGAGTTTGTTAAAGATTGCACTGTGCTGGATCTTGGCTGTGGATCAGGTAGAGATGCATTTCTCCTGTCAAAACTCGTCGGCAGCAAAGGCAAGGTTATCGGCTTAGACATGACAGATGCTCAGCTTGATTATGCTAAAAAACATCTCAAGTATCACACTTCGTTATTTGGATACGAACAGCCAAATATCGAATTCCGTAAAGGCTATATTGAACAACTAGAAGGTATTGCTGATGAGAGTGTGGATTTGGTTGTCTCTAATTGTGTTATCAATCTATCGCCGCGTAAAGATTTAGTATTTAAGGAAATATTTCGCGTATTAAAACCAGGGGGCGAGTTATATTTTTCGGATGTATTTGTGGATAGGAGACTTTCAACATCTCTAAGTGACAATCCGCTATTGGTGCGCGAGTGTTTGGGCGGTGCTATGTATTTAGGAGACTATCGACGCTTGCTTGCGACAAATGGAATTTTTGACTATCGCGTTCTTTCAGAAAATCCCATTGAGATTTTGGACGCTAGCATGAAAAAACTAGCAGCTGGAGCTCAATTTTCATCAATGACTATTCGGGCCTTTAAAATTTCTTTTGAAGATAGACCAGAAGATTATGGTCAAATGGCGTATTTTCTAGACGATGGCGAAGAGTTTCAACTTGATGTTGATAATATATTCAAATCAAAAAGGCCGCGCCCGATTTCTGGAAACACGGCTCGTATCTTAACGCAGTCGCGTCTTAAGTCTCATTTTAAAGTCTATGGTGACGAGTCGTATCATCGTGGTAGTTTTTTAGAATGTCGGAAAAAGCAAAGTAAATTTCAAGAAAAGATAGTGACATCAGAGAGTTGTTGCTGATGTCGAATTAGTGCAAAGTAATTTTGCAGCAACCTAGATTCAAGCTTTTGCCGCTTACAAGATCAGGATTGACCCTGTATTCTATATTTTTTCCAAATCGTTTTCTTACTAATATGCCGGCTTTATGCATGCGTCCAAGGTGGTGCGATAGAAGACTTTGCCCAATTCTAAGTGATTTTGCTAAAGAGCTTACGTCAGATGAGGTGGTGGCTAAAATTTCGATAATTTTTATTCGATATTCATCAGATAAAATACGAAATAGAGCTGCGCGTGTTGGAGGAAGACTCATATTATGCCTCAAGATGAGTTTGATATTGCAAGATATCAGTTAGTACTTTTAAATTCTGTAATAAAATATAGACATTCATATTAACATCCATTTATATGTTTATTCCAAGTAGAATTTTTTATTAAATGTGAGGGAAAATACATGGTGTTTAATCTACTTAAATTGTTGTTACTGGCATCTATGCCGCTGCTGGCTTCTAAGCTCCTTGGTTCCGCGTTACATGAAAATAATATAGCTAATCAAGCTGTAAACTGGAATCTTGAATACAAAGAAGGTGGCGGCGGCTTTTGGCTAAAGTCTCCAGGAGAGCGGTTTAAATTTGGCATTCTCGGCTACGCACAATCAGTGCAAAAGGTTTATGCTTCAAAACAATACAATATCCAAGCTGACGAGCCCATAGCATTCTATATGCGCCGAGCTCGGATAGATTTCTGGGCAAGCATTGA
This sequence comes from Oligoflexales bacterium, assembly GCA_018060885.1. Taxonomy (GTDB): domain Bacteria; phylum Bdellovibrionota_B; class Oligoflexia; order Oligoflexales; family JAGOVF01; genus JAGOVF01. Next base: position 15,245 of record JAGOVF010000082.1, read on the forward strand.
TAACACTTATGATTTATTTATTGAACTTGATGGAGCTCCTACGACCTCTGTTAAAACCGATGTAGTTGACGCGAATTCTTCGGCACCTGTTTTTAAAGAAGCTAGTTCAACTTCGGGTTTTTCTTTGGTTGAAGCGCATATTTCAGCAAAATTAGCGGGTGACAGTTTAAAACTTCGTACTGGAAAATTTGTGGTGCCATTTAGTACAGAAGGCTCAAGGTCTAGTCGCAGTATTGATACGGTTGAGCGCTACATGGC
>JAGOVF010000217.1 GCA_018060885.1 Oligoflexales bacterium
TTTGCAGCAAAGACATCGTCATAGCCTCCAACAGGCAATGTACCTGCAGAAAAAACAGTTTCTGAAGTGCTCGAATAAATTGATTTAGATGAAGCGGTTGTGACGCCTTCGACGTGCAGAGATAATTGGTAAAGATCAAAAAACGCTCGAGTTTTGAATTGACAGCTAGATTCTTCGCATATACTTGCGGAGTTCTCAATATTGACAAAGCGTCCAAGACCACTCAATTTCCCAACCTTTTTAGGAAGACCAATTCTATTTACATAATGTAAATAGTCTCCCGTAAATCCAAGATTATTACTACCAATGCCAATTCCCATTTGAATCTCTAATCTTCCTTGAATATTCGGATCAGAGTTATTGACTTTCAATCTAACATCAAAATCCAAATGATAATTACCAACAGTAATACTCAATGTTTTGCTATGCGGGAAGTAAACAAGACTGTCGAAGGTATTGGTAGCACACACTTCTGATGGTATTGTTATGCCATCAAAAGCTCTTCCACACAGTTTGCTAAAAAGAACAGAAATGTCGTAATAATGTGTCACAGTGGCATTTGTATTTGTTTTTCTCCAAGTTTGTGCGCTAAAGGTTTTATTGTCATAAGCACGAAATAGCATGCTAGCAACTTCTGTCTCCGTAAATTGATTTCTTTCAGCATCACTAGCTAGATGCCACAACATGCCACGGACATTTATCTGAGTATGTTCATAGGCAGTAACCTTGGCATCTGGAATTTGTCCGACCTCATCCTTACCGTCGCAAAGCTTTGAATCACCAGCACAAAATCGGGCTAAATAGTCGCGGTGTTGTTTTTCAAATTGAGTCAAAAAAGGAACGTCTATTGGCGGGGGTGGCGGCTCGGTACCGGTTCCAGATCCGTCTGATGAGCCACCTGCATCTCCTCCGTTATTACCAGTGCCACCATCAGCTTCTGCGCCAGTATCTCCTCCTTCAGTGCCGCTAGTTGATGTTCCACTCGCTTCACCTAAAGTCGCTTGCATAAGTCTACCAATGCCGCCGAAACCTTGGTACCAAGCTATAAAGTAGGCTAGGCCTTTTTCGTCATCATTCGCTTTGAAAAATTTACTTTGTGCAATTTTTCTCTTATTTAAAAATTCGCAAGGCAGCTGACCCGGGCAAAAGTCTTTTAATGTCTCCAAATCAGAATCTGCGAATATTGTTGAATCCAAATCATCCTGTTGCAATGTTCCTTTATAATTAAGAATAAATCCATTACGCGAGCTGAAGCGAGGTTCATATTTTGCCACGATAGATCCGACTTTAATGTAAACAAAGCCTTTATGAGCGGTAATGCGTTCAAGTTGGCAGGGCACTGAGGTTAATGCTGTGGGAGAAGGATTATCAGAAGGAGGAGGTGGAGTTATAGGTTGAGATGGATCAAAAGGTGGAACAGAATTCCGCCTTATGCAGCTTCCTTCAAGTCCAAGGTTTTTGAGGTCTACAAAATCGTAGAGTTTTATGTATGAGTTTTGCCCCATAACTGGGCTAGCGAGTTTTAGCTCCTTCTCCTCTTCTTCTGGAGGCTGATTTGGAGTAGGGGTAGGAGTGTGTTTGGTGGGAAGCGGTAAACCACCTTCATGCGAAACCTTTATTTCAACAGTGTCGCCTACACTACTAAGTGTGATCTCAGTCATTACCAGCAACACTCATAGAAAACATTTCGAAGGTATCAATTTTGCAAATAGCCTTATTGCTATCATTTGCTAAACACAAATTTCTGGTTAGGTCGTAATAATTTAGGACTTCAATCATTAAAGGAGCACGAAGTCCTTCACCGGGTCCATGCAGTGAGGCGAGCATATCATTATCCAAATCACTAAGACGATCTCTTTCCGCATCTGCGGAAGAGTCTTTTGATATAGTAGTGGAAGTTTTACTTTCTTGGCATGAAATAGAAAAAAGTAGAAATAATAATAATGACGAAAAGATAGAGATACGCATGACAGTTCCCCCAAAATTTTGTAGAGAATTTATCGTTTCATAGAGAAATAAACTTAATATATAATTTTTTTAATTAGTATTTTAAGATAGATAGTTAATTTTGAAAGAGCTGAATCTATTTCAATTACAACTTTTGTACTTCACAGCTTTTAGTTTGAAACTGCCGACAAAATCTTTCTGTCAAAGCAGAAATCGTCAAGCTCGGATTCACACCAAGATTGCCCGGAATAATGCTCCCATCGCTGACAAAAAGGCCAGGATAGTTGTGTATTTGGTGGTCGGTGTTCACAACGCTATTTTTATCATGAGTACCCATAGGAACACCACCGAGTATATGTGCGGTTGAAGGAATTCCGAGGAGTACTTCATTGATCGAATTTTGTGGAGCACCGTTTATTTTTTCCGCCATGCGTTGTGCTGTTTCTTGCGCAATAGGCATATAGCTAGGCGGTCTTTGGGGGCCGAGCTCGCTTGCGAGTCTGCGGCGAAAGAAGTTCCACGGTGATCTTTTAATGGTCAACTTCATTTGCTCTTCAATTGTTTGCATCACTAATAGAATTATCGAGCGCGCAGCCCAGTCGCCGCCGAAACGGGTTCTTATAAACATGCGAAAGCCAAAAACCACGTTGAGAAGTAGTTTAAGCGGTCGCATGAATAACGAGCCGGGGCCTGTTAAAGGCACAGCTAAGAGGCTCATGACGCCGCTGCCTCGAGCATAACGAACGGGTTCAATTTTTGTATTTGCGTCGAAGTTGAACCCAGCTCCAATGGCTATGCCTTTAGAAAAATCAGCGCTGCGATCAAAAGATGTGACACCTAAGAGCGATTCGCCATTGGTGCGTACTTGTTGTCCTAAAGTCGGAGATAATTTCGGCAAAGTTTTATAGACGTCGCGATTACGCAGTAATAATTCGGTCGTACCCAAAGCTCCAGCTGCAAAAATCACATTGTCAGCAGTGAATGTTTCCTGGCGCTGACCCCAAAACTGAGTGCTCGATTTTGTTTCAAGCACATAGCCTCTTTGTCCATTAAAATGCGGTATGATTCTTTCGACACGGCGCTCAGCGAAAACTTTTGCGCCGAGTTTTTCAGCGAAATAAAGATAGTTTTTATCCAAAGTGTTTTTTGCATTATAACGGCAACCGACCATACAGCCGCCGCAAAGTGTACATCCAGATCTTGCGGGGCCCTTGCCGTCAAAATAAGGATCTGCGACTTCTTTCCCAGCTTCCCCGAAAAAAACTGCGACTTGGGTTGCGTGGAAACTTTCTTCGACATTTAAATCTTTGGCGAGCTGTTCCAAATGTTTTTCACTGCGCCCTAAAAAAGGATTTTTGGTAGCACCGAGCATTTTTTCAGCCTGAGCGTAACAAGATTCAAGTTCGTCAGACCAGTTGATTTCTTGCGGCCAAGCTGCTCGTTTAAAAATGTCTGCTTTTGGTCTTAATAGTGTATTAGCATAGACTAAACTTCCACCGCCGACACCGACGCCATGCAATACGAGGACACCTTTTAGCAAAGTCATTGCTTGTGGTCCAAAGCACCGTAACAGTGGCATCCAAAAAAAACGCCTCACGTACCAATTGCTTGTGGGGAAATCTTTAGAATGCCAGCGCTTACCTTTTTCGATGATTGCTACAGAATAGCCTTTTTCGGCAAGGCGCATTGCACTGATGCTACCACCAAACCCGCTACCTATAATGACAAAATCAAAATGTAGTAGCGGTGGATTTTTTTGGGTCATGAAAAATTATATCTAGTGTGCATCATTGATGGATTCAAGTAACAAGGGATCTGCAATACTCAGCATTGGATAGTGCTTGCTAAAGCCAAATATACTGCTAAGGAATAGGCCGAAAACTCCCAGAAAGAGTCCAGCTTCTATGGATAGAGGCATAATCCAATTTTCCGGCTTAACGACATCTGGCATAACTACGATAATATAAGTCATCCATTGGCCGACTAATATACCTATGGCAATAGGCCAGGTTAAAAAGCTAGTCCATTTACTGGCCTTCGGAATAAGCGCAAACAAAGGGAAAACAAAACTTAAAAACAATACTACCAACATGATAGT
>JAGOVF010000218.1 GCA_018060885.1 Oligoflexales bacterium
ACTATATATACTTCGATCCCACAGTTGGTATATGTTTTGCTCGATCATTCTATATTTCTTTAGAATTAGCAGCATTAAAGATTGCGACGAGTGCACAATATGTTTTAGGGGAGTTCTACCCCTTGCCAGAAAATGAGTGGCTCAGTAAGGTCGAAAAAGCCGCTGATTGGGAAAAGAAATGGGTTTTTCATGTTACTCCATTAGTGGTGCTTAACCCCACTCATTTACCCATAGATGAGATTGTAGAGCCTGCTCCTGTAATGAAAGGAAATGCAGCGATTTTGGTTCAACAGCTGCAAGAACAAGAAAATGAGCCTTTAATCGTAGATCCCTCCTTATTCAATGAGCCGGTAAAACGCAGTCATTGGTTTCGGGCTTTAAAATCTGTTGGAGAGGCACAGCTCAATATTTTACCTGGTTCAAATCCTTTTGATACTGCGCCAGAGCAATTGGACAAGCTAAAAAATATAAAAATGCCGCGAAATTTTTCTGAAATGAGTAAATTTACCTTACATAATATTTATTATGCATGTCGAGTGATTCGTTTTGAAACTTCTAAAAAATCATCTGCAAAAACTTTGCGATTAATTCAGCGCACAAAAGAACTTATCGAGCTACTCAGTAGTCCTGAATTTAATAAAATTGATGCTACTGAAGAAGTATCTGAACAAGAAATTAGAGAATGCATGGACACTTGGGGTCTTAACTAGGATGGCTGGCAATGCAACGCCCACTATAATAGGAAGGTACAAATATTATACGGCGGTTTTGGCAGGATTTGTGGCGTATTCATGCGGTATAAGCAATTCTGGAATATATGACAAGTCTAGTGCAAATAATTCCAAAGCATCGATAGAATTTGAAGAACAAATCCAGGACTACTATGCAACTGTTTTAGATAATAAAGACTTTGTGGATCTGGAGTCTTTACTTTTTGCTCGAATCAATCACCAGCAGAATCTCGGCTATTCTGGAGTTTGGGCGGCGTTATTAGAGCTAGATGCTGATCCTGAACAAGAAGGCAATGTATTACTATTTTATACTGGAGAATCTGTTTCAATTAACTTGCGCGAGGATTTTGTTCGAGCAAAAACAGAAGTTGGGCCGCTGCCTAAGCTCATCTGGAATCGAGAGCATTTATGGCCCTTATCGCGCGGAATTTCAGGAGTGGAAGCCTATGCGAAAAGCGACTTGCATCATATTTATGCTGAAAACTCTTATGCAAATTCTCGCCGTGCTAACCGAAACTTTGGCGTCGGAGGTAAGCCGGTTAAAAATGTGAATTCCGCGAAAATTACCGACCATACTTTTGAGCCACGAGATGAAGTTAAAGGTGACGTTGCTAGAGCTGTATTTTATATGGCTGTTCGCTATGGAATTAACAGTGTAGGAAATTTGCAAATTACCGAGTTGGCTCATCCTGATGGCAATATGCTTGGCCGCTTGTGTGACCTTTTAAATTGGCATCAGCAAGATCCGGTAAGCGAGAGAGAAATCTTAAGAAATCAAGCCATATTCAAAAACTGGCAAGCTAACCGCAACCCATTTATAGATTTTCCTGAATGGGTTGCGGAACTTTGGTCTAATGACTGCATAAACACTAGGTCAATTTAAACAAGGTCTATTTAAACAAGGTCAATTTAAACAAGGTCAATTTAAAAAGTGACTTTGTGATTTAAGCGGTACAACTCTTGTTCAAAATTATAGCCAGCGTGTTTGTAAAGAGGGCGCTTGATTTCGAACTTCTCGTAGTATGGATCAACATCTTTAGGCTTATACATATAGAAGAAAAAACTAAGTTCGCCTGACAATGCATTAAGCTTGTTGGTAATCAAAGCATCAAGTGAAACTTCTGGTTTTTCGTTATATTGGAATGCAGCGGTACCATTGACAACGAGAGAATCTTTGAGCAAGACAATTTGTCCTACTACTCCACCGCCAGCAATGACTGCATCGCCGCCGACTTGAGCAAAAACATCAGCACCCGCCCAAGGGACAGTTGCTGCACCTGCTTGTAGGGGATTAAGCATGACGTTCCACTTTAAGCCAACCTCACCCCTCACACCTAATCGCACTTTTGCTGGAATCGGGCCAACCATAAATGGAATATCTGTATGACGGCTGATAGCTTGAGAATAACTATCGCGAAACTCGAGTGACTTAGCTCTCACTATGGGTTTGCTGTAAACTTTCATGCCGTTTAAAACATACACATCTACGCCAGCACTGAGAGCTCCAGAACCCGGCGAGGTGCCATAGGCATTCACGTGAGCAAGTTCCCAGTCTACCTTTTTAAACAAGGCCACTCGCCAACGTGCTCCGGCATCGAGGGAAGCTTCTATTTTGCTGGCTTCGATATTCAAATAGGGAAAAATGCCGGTATAGAGTTTGTTTTTTTGTCCAACTTCAAATGCCCATGATTTTGTCACAACAGCAGAATGCTGCTTTTTTTGAATGACTATATCTGGATCAGACAAGGGTGGAAGTTCTGGGTATTCGACGTTTGGTGGAGTATCCTTATAGCTGTCTATATTTCCAGAAAGCTGGTCCAAAAGTTCATTATCAAAAGTTGAGCTATAATTTTCCATGCAATCGATAAAATCACCTGTTTCAATTCCGGCGTCCCGAATTGAATAACCCTGTGCGTTTAATTTTTTTTCTGTTTCGTTGAGCTTTGCGATATGACTGAGAGCATTGACGCGGTAGCTTTTACCATCTGGAGTCGGGAAGTCTAGAGTATCGCCAGATTTGTAGGGTTTTTTAGTTTTTGGATTTAATGTTGAAAAAGGCTTAAATTCAAGGGCGGGACGAGATTTTAGTTGGCCGCAGCTTTCTTCTGAGCTCCCCGAGATTTCGAATGCGTAAACAGACTGAGATAAAAGGCAAAGCGCCCATGCTGAAAAAAAACCGGCTTTGACTACTGTGCCCACTGTGCCCACTGTGCCCACAAAAAGGCCCTTAGCTTTTAACATCTTACTTTCCTCCTTAATGAGTGATGTTTTTTGATTACGGCTGCTTGTATTCATCCTTGAATATTTAAATAAACAGCCGCAAATGCAAAGTTGCGAAAAATAATTTAATTTATTTTGAAAAACTATTAACGAGCATAATGATTGCAACTATAAAGCGCAAGGCTAATTTTGGGGCACTCTATTTAAAGATGAGCATCTTATTAATTAGAAAGTTATACCTGCTGCTATTCCAAGGTAGGTCGAAGTGCTAAACTCATCGAAATTTTCACCGTCAAGGGCTAAACCAAAAGTATGTTGACGATAACCGAAATTAAGTTTCCAAATTTCTCGGCTCAGATCTATGCTCGCTCCAAAATCAATATTCATTCTTGCAGCAATACTAGCCTTCTCTGCGACTTTGTCCTCAGCTTTTGATGTGGAAGTAAAAAGCGTATTCAAATAAAGAAGACTTTTTTTACTCAGTGGCCAATAAAAATTCATCAATGCCCCATAACCACTTCCCGTAAGTTCGCTTAATTCGACATTCTCTTTTTTTGCAAGAAGAGTTGCATTACTAAAAACAAGGCCAAATTTTAGCCAATAAATCGTATAGGAAAATATAAGATCTTGGAAACTTGTAGCCATGGAACTATTGTTAAGTTCGTAATTATAGCTTGCAGTTTCTGTTAATAAAGTTACGCCTAAAGCTAAATCTTGCCCTGCGTTTATATCTAAACCATAACGCAATGTGCTGCCAGTATCGTTACTTTCCACGGCTTTACTTTTAGATGTTGAAAAGCCATAATCCATATTGAATTTCAATGTTTGAATGTGTGATTGTAGAAGTTCCACTTCAGCTAAGGAATATTTTGATATTATAAGACATAAAAATGTCAAAAAAATAATATAAAATTTCTTCACTTTGAGCATTTAGATTCCTTTGATGAGCTCCCTTATGTCTATCGGTTAATAGAATAGTTAATTTAAATAAAGAGAATTAAAAATGCCCAACATGAAGATATTTGAGCCTCTTGACCTCGGTTTTATTAATTTACCAAATCGTATAGTAATGGGGTCGATGCATACAGGTC
>JAGOVF010000219.1 GCA_018060885.1 Oligoflexales bacterium
CTCGGCGATGTCACTGACTATCTCGCATGGTCACTTAACGAAAGCTACTGGTCAGATGCCGATCATGTCATGAATAAGAAAGTGCAGGATCATCACGGAAAATCTGTTCGCGCGCTCACGCAGCTCAGGAACAGCAATAAAGGAATGGTCAGCGCTGCAACACTTCAGGGCTGGATCGATCGCATCATTGCAATCGACAGAGAAATTGCGACAAACCAGATTGATCAGGCAACTGCTTGGTCAGGTAAGCCTGCAAAAATCACTAAAGCAAATAATTGGGTAACGACAGGCGATGGCCACCGCGATGGCGGACAGGGCACACAGTCGGTAACTGATTACCAAACAGCTTGGAAGTTTGCTTGGGATGCAGTAAGTCACTAATACATTCACTAGGACGTGAATTGATAAGACAGTAGAAATAAAAAAACCGGGCTCGAATGAGTCCGGTTTTTTACAACTGCGCAATTTGACAATAATAAAATATTATGTTAATTTGCAAACAAAGTAGGGAAGTCCTACATCCGATCTGGCGGCATTCCAGTTGCACATATAAATATCTATACCTTGAAAAGTATTAGCGAAATTACTCTGAGGCTCCATAAATTTATGGTAGTCCTTGAGAAGGTGGGATTTTGCCACCAAATGATTACTCATATCATTAATGATCCGGATGGAATAGCGGCAAGAAAAATGCTTGATGCAGCGGCCCTTCATTTGGGAATAAGCATGACCGATATTTTATTTGACGATCCTGAAGAGTATTCAATTACAATCAGCGATAGTTACGATCAGTCAACATGGTTTGAGGATTTTGAGAAACTGTGCCTAAAAAGCATAATTAAAACAAGCCATCCAGTTGTAAAGCGGCTTGAAGAATATTCAGTTTCAGTATTATTGAAAACTGCCGCAATCTGCGATAATTTTGAAGCAGGAAAAAAATACACTGTTTCGATTTATCCCGTAAAATCGACAGCGACCATAGCTGACTGCAAAAGATTGCTTCAAGAAAAAGAATCTATGGTCATTAGCATACCTATGATTACATACTTAGCAGGCAGACTAACGCCACGACAGATTGTAGGTGATGTTATCGGTTTTAGTGGTAATCATAGTATTTCTCATCATGGAGAAAAAGTAATGCCATATATATACAAGCCCGATAATAATTCAAAAGGTTTTGATTTCCGCCCTGCAGACAAAGCAATAGGGAATAATTGCGGGGTAATGGTAGTTAAACCAGCCTAAGATTAAATAGTAAATCTGTTCTAAATTAAAAGTCACCTTTTCAGGTGACTTTTTTATTTTCTTCTTTCTTATTCTGTAACTTCTGCAAAACCAAGAAAATAATGTTTGTTGTCGTACTTTCCTATGCGAATGCCTAGTGGACCTGCGCCGAGCTTTGGAAATTCCAAAATATAGATTTCTTTATCGTCGGCAACTTTTGAGAACCTGACTGTAGACAAAACTCTTCCGCTCATAATTCTAGCTGCTTTACTGATGCCAGACGAGTCGCACAGTTCAACGCCATGGATAGCCAGACTTTCAAACTCATTTTTAAAGTAGCCGGGCGTTTTTATTTCGTAAGGGGAGAAATATTGCTCTGCCATTTCTCTCTGTGAAAGTACTTTTGGAATATCATTTTGTACATTGCTTGTCGGCAGGGCAGTAATTGCTCTTTGCACAATTTTCCTTTTGATCATGTTTGCAGAGTATATAAGCATGAACATATATACGACCAAAAACACTATGTATATTTCCCTTGAAATGGAGAAGCCTAAAATAACAGTTATATGTGCCATATTTTTTTCTTTGTATACTATATGATCAATATTGACTTGTCAACATGTTTTGTTGTGTAGTTTTCATACTTGACGAAATAATTATTTATGATATTGTCTAAACAAAACCATTTAAAAAATATAGAAATGATAGATGAAAAACAAATAATCAAGCCCGCTTCACTAGAAATGCTGGCCGAAAGCGCAAAAAACGTAGAAGAGCAATTAATTGATATCTTCGTAAACGAAGCTCCAAAGAGAATGATGGAAAGACAGTTTAGCCATCTTAAGGATGATCAGGATAGCTATTCTGCGAATAAGATCAAAGAATCTGTATTGGAATTTGTAAAAAATCTGCAAGAGCGATTGCTCGCAGAAATTCCAGTAACAGTCGCAAGCCTTTGCACAATTCGGCAAATATTTCCGACTCGTTTCAGATACGAGCTCATCATTGCTGTTTTGACCGCATCTGAAAAAATCAAAAGGGAATTTATTGGGAAGTTCGATCCTACTTTTATCGAGAATGATATTGAATCAACGAGAAAAGAAGTAATGGAGTGGATCGGTATTGAGTTTAAAGACTTGATAATGCATGATTACTTTATTAAAGAAGGCAGGTTCGATGACGCTCTTGCGGTTGTTAAGTCGATTGAGTTGCAGCGCGAAGCAAGCAATGATGCTCTGCTTAAGATAGAAGTTTCTAATCTCAAGACTAATCTGGCGCTCAAGAAAGGCGATTGCGATTTGTATTTTGAAGCATTGAATCAAGGTTTGTCGCTTCACGGCAAAGAAACAGTCTACTTCCACCCAGACATGTTCAAATCCTCAATTGAAATCTTACTTTCCATATCTATTCCTGAGGGAATAAAAATTAAGCTTAGTGGCGAAGGTCAGGCTTGGTTTATGAAGGAAGGAGTTGGATTTGTCCACAAGCAAGCTGAATTGTTTACTTCTGTTCTTATCCGCAAGATAACCGAAGGCATTTGCAAAACAAGGGAAATCAAAACAGGAGATGATTTCCGCAGCATGCTATCTGGTCCCAAATTCGATGATATTGTGTCTGGCTTTAAACAGCTCAATCCTTTTATCGAGAAAATTGTACTTTAGTTAAAAAGTAGAAAGTAAAAAAAACGCCTCACAAATTTCGTGAGGCGCTTTATTTTTGTTCGAATAATTACTATTTAAGATCCACGTACGGCACGTCGCATCCACAGAAGCCGTCGCCAGAATGAAATGTTGCTTTAAAGGGGAACGTTTTGCCTTCTAAGTCTTTAGTAAAGATCGCAGCCTTTGTCGTCAGCTGTGTCGAGTCGTCGACATGAATATTGACGACACTCACTGAACTCTTGGCGCCACGAAAGGTTTCTTTTTCGGCTGCAGTGAACGTGGTTGTGTCGGCCAAGCCTGTAACTAAGGTTTCTCCGGAATAAGACTCGCATGAGTACATTGCAAACATTGCGATGATAACAATCAGAATAGGAAGTTTTTTCATGTGCTATATTTTTTTAGTTTTAAACACACTAACACCTAATAATATAATTGTCAATATATTGGCATATAACAGGGAAGTATATAAAAAGCGCCTCACGAAAATTGTGAGGCGCCATATTTCTTCTTTATAATTCTCTTTACATTGTTAGTTGTGGCTAGAACCAATCGGGTTTTTTAAATGTGTCAGGTAGTACGTATTGTCATAGTTTACTCGCATTGCACTGACTTTTTGCTTTGAAAGCGCGAGTAGTGTTGCCTGCGTATTTTCAAATGTCTCAAACAGGTTTATTTGAACATTCGGCAATATATGCAGCAATGGATGTACGAATGAGTCGAGCGAAACACCGTAATGTGATTTATTAATTTCGTTGTTTTTGCGTCCACCAGCAACGTAAATGGCAGGGATGTCATAGGCTTCATTTATTTGCTTGAGCAGCCAGAAGTATTTTTTCTGAATGTTGCGGCGAATTTTTGCATTTGGCCGGACAGGCGATATGTGGAAGCCGATCAAGCCTCCGCTGTTTAAACTTATGCCTTCTTTGGGCACTAAATGCATACATATGCCAATGCATCTCATGAGTTCGGGAATAATAATGTGTTTCGTCTTCTTTCCTTTGTCAGGGATACTTTTGTAGTTGTAGCAAGTCTTTTGGCATTCCTCGACATAGGTTAGTGAATGCTTTCTCATGTCTACGCCTTTCATTTCGCGAAGCTGTTTGAGGCTAACGGATTCGTAGTGGCTAACGATAGTTATATTGTTCATTTGTGTAA
>JAGOVF010000220.1 GCA_018060885.1 Oligoflexales bacterium
AGCATACCCCCTAGGGGGTATGCTTGTTGTATATGAAATACATGGACGAAAACAACAAAGCAAAAGTCGTTCGCCGCCTTAAACTTTTGGAAGGTCAGATCCGAGGCCTGCAAAAGATGGTAGAGAATGACACCTACTGCATTGATGTAATTACACAGACATCCGCAGTAAAACAAGGGTTATCTAATGTTGAGGACATGCTTCTTGAAAATCACTTAGGACATTGTGTTGTCCATCAGGTGCAATCTGGCCAAACAAAAAAGGCAAAAGAAGAAATTATCAAGGTCTATAAACTAAAGAGAAAATAATATGCATACACAAACATACAAGGTTAAGGGAATGCATTGCGCCTCATGTTCATCAGTCATTGAGAAAACTTTTAAGAAAATCGATGGAGTGCAGACGGCCGAGGTGAACTACGTCACAGAAAAAGCAAAGGTCTCTTTTGATCAGGCAAAGACAAACCCCCATGAACTTTCCAAGCATATCGAACCGCTCGGATATTCTTTGGATGTTCCGGCCACGGCCGAAGAAATGGGCATGTCGGCAGAAGAGCATTCGGCTCATTTGGGGCTAAATCAATCAAAGAAAGAAAAAGTGGCTGAAGTAGCAGACATGCAAACTAAAGTGCTTTCAGCTATTCCTATCGCTATTTTTGCGGCCTTCTTAATGGGTTGGGAAATCCTCGCCAAATATGGAATTGCCCCTGAAATGAGCTATACGCTGGAAGAATTTTTCCATCACCTCATTCCAATACTCGCGACATACATTTTGTTTGTGGTTGGCAAGCCATATCTACTTGGATTCTACCGATTTCTACGATACGGCAAAGCAAACATGGATACGCTTATTGGTATGGGAACGCTGACAGCATTTTTATATAGCTTTGCTGTTAGTGCTTTTGAAGAAGTCCTTAGCCCTTTTATTAATGTTGAATACCAGTATTACGATGTGACGATTGTAGTTATAACTTTTATCGCGCTCGGCAAATATCTTGAAGCGCGTTCTAAAATCAAAACTGGTGATGCGATTGAAAAGCTGCTTAATCTGCAGGCCAAGACTGCTCTGGTCGTTCGCGACGGGAAAGAGGTTGAGATATCGGTCAACGATGTAAAGCATGGGGATTTGATCATCGTAAAACCTGGCACGAAAATACCAGTTGACGGCGTCATCACCGATGGAAGTTCATTTATCGATGAATCAATGGTTACTGGAGAGCCGATGCCGGCACAGAAAAAAGTTGGTGATAGTGTCGTGTCCGGCACTATTAATACTAGCGGGTCATTTACATTCAGGGCAACGAAAGTTGGTTCGGAGACCCTGCTTGCTCAGATCATCAAAATGGTCGAGGAAGCACAAGGTAGTAAAGCACCGATTCAAGCATTGGCCGACAAAATATCATCAGTTTTCGTGCCTATCGTCCTCGTGTTTGCAATTCTCACGCTGGGAACTTGGCTTCTTATTGGGTCACAATATCTCGGATTCTCTCAAGCTCTTTCGTTCGGCCTTGTCTCTTTCGTGGGGATTCTTGTTATCGCTTGTCCGTGCGCGCTTGGTCTTGCTACGCCTACTGCCATCATCGTTGGTGTCGGCAAAGGTGCCAGAGAAGGCATTCTCATTAAGGATGCCGCCACTCTTGAGAAGCTCCACAAAGTGAATACGGTTGTCGTGGATAAAACAGGAACTATTACCAAAGGCAAGCCGACATTGGTAGATGTCCTAAATTTTTCCGAACTGAAAGATGATGAGCTAGTTTCAATTATCGCATCACTTGAAAAGAAATCTGAACATCCGATTGCGTACGCTATTGTGAGTTATGCAGAGGAGAAAAATATATCTTTGTCAGATACTTCCAACTTTGAGAACTTGCAAGGAAAAGGTCTCAAAGGTCAGGTCAAGGGTGTAGAGTATTTTATCGGCAACACCAAACTCGTGAGTGAGCTTGGACTTTCCTTTGATAGCGCGGAAATCAACAAATTTACATCAGAAGGCAAAACACCGGTAATTCTTGCCACAAAGGAAAAAGTGCTCGGTTTTGTTATGGTGGCTGATGAGATAAAGCCGGAATCAAAACAGGCGGTAGCCGATCTTCATAAGCTTGGCATTAAGGTTGTTATGCTTACCGGTGATGACGAAAAGGCCGCAAAGTATATTGCGTCCCTTGTAGGCATTGATGATGTTGTTGCTCATGTATTGCCACAGGATAAACTTGAGAAAATACAATCACTCCAAAAAACAGGTGGCGTTGTCGCAATGGCGGGTGACGGAGTCAACGATGCGCCAGCTCTCGCCCAAGCGGATATTGGCATTGCTATGGGAACCGGAACCGATGTTGCGATAGAATCTGCCGGTATCACTCTTTTGGGCGGAGACATCTCCAAATTAGTCAAAGCAATCCGGCTTTCCAAGATGACCATGAGGGGTATTAAACAAAATTTGTTCTGGGCGTTTATCTACAATATAGTTGGTATTCCGCTTGCGGCCGGAGTATTCTATCCGATCTTTGGGTGGGTGCTTAACCCCGTCTTTGCAGGGTTTGCGATGGCCATGTCGTCGGTATCGGTTGTTTCAAACTCATTACGCATTAAAGCCAAAAAATTATAACTATGAATACATATACTTTTCATGTCTCGGGAACTCATTGTGCATCATGTAAAATCTTCATTGAAGATACTTTGAATGAGCAGATCGGTATTAAAAATACAAGTGTTAGCCTTAAAGACGAAACCGTCTCGCTTGAAACTACTTTGGATGAAAACCAACATAAAATCGCAGAAATACTGACGGAAAAAATAAAACACAATGGGTATTCTCTTTCGGTCGAGAAAAAAGTAAAAGAGAAAAACAGCCAAGGAGTTATCTGGCAGGCTCTGCCAATCGGGCTTGGTTTTTTAATTTTATTTTTCTTACTGCAAAAATCCGGCATTCTAAATGTGGGGCTTGGTGGACAGGTTACGCCTGTTACCAGCTTTATCGTTGGACTTATTGCATCGGTTTCGAGCTGTTTGGCTATTGTCGGAGGTTTGGTTTTGTCGATCTCGACAAAAATATCACAGGGCAATGTAAGCGATACAAAAACATTTATATTATTTCACGCAGGCAGACTCGTCAGTTTTGCAGTGTTAGGCGGATTACTCGGTGTTATTGGTAATGCTATCGGCATCAATTTTACACTCACGGCGATACTTGGACTTTTGGCCTCTCTCGTGATGTTGCTTTTAGGTTTAAATCTAGTCGGGGTTTTTGAAAAAAATAAAATTGCTATTCCGGGAGGAATATTTAATTTTTTCAAAGGAATTGAGCACAAAACATTTGCACCTCTTGCACTGGGCTTTGCCACTTTCTTTCTGCCTTGCGGTTTTACACAATCAATGCAGGTTTCGGCATTAAGCAGTGGTTCTTTTATGTCGGGACTTTTGATTATGTCCTTATTTGCTTTAGGTACCCTGCCGATGCTGGCATTTCTTTCATTCGGCTCGGCTTCGTTTGCTCATGGAAAACATGCTCCTCTCTTTTTCAAATCCGCGGGAGTTGTCGTAATCGGATTCGGATTGTTTGCGCTTCTTTCCGGGCTGGCCGGGCTTGGAATAATTAATCCACTATTTAGCATATAAATTAATTTATGAATAAAACTGCGTTAATCATTATTACTGTCGCACTCGCAATAGGCATGGGTGTTATCTTTTTTGGGCAATCGAATAAAAGTCCAGGTTCGACTGATGGCCAATCCGCACAAAATGTCGAAATAAGGGATGGTATCCAGTATGTGACCATAAATGCCAAAGGCGGATATTCGCCCAGAGTGTCCAATGCAGAAGCCAACATTCCGACTAAGTTAGTTATAAAAACAAATGGCACTTACGATTGCTCTGCGGCGTTAGTTATTCGATCAATCGGGTATCAAAAAATTCTGTCCCAGACGGGAGAGGAAGTGATTGATCTTGGCATACCAAAAACCGATACACTTCAAGGGCTTTGCAGTATGGGAATGTATAACTTTTCAGTCAATTTTAAGTAGC
>JAGOVF010000003.1 GCA_018060885.1 Oligoflexales bacterium
CTATAGTGTAGTTCTTATGAGAGGAACAAAAATGAAAAAACCAAAAGCCGTACCACAATCCTTTCTGACCCGAGGGGCAAAACTGTTCAAATCGAGTGCCCTTATGGTTACACAGGAGATCGCAGCTCGTACTCTCGCAAGCCTTAGCAAAAAAAATCCTGAAGGTATGGCTGAAACAAGAATAAAACAAGCGCTCGAACTAGTTTCTACACTCGGCGATCTGCGCGGCGCAGCCATGAAAGCTGGACAATTGCTGAGTTTAGAATTAAGCGACCTACTGCCAAAAGAAGTTGTAACTATACTTAGCCAACTGCACGACCAGTCATCACAAATTCCTTTTTCTGACGTTAAAAAAATCCTCATCAAAGAACTTGGTGAGGAAAAATTCTCAAAATTAATTCATCTCAGCCATGAACCCATTGCAGCCGCTAGTATTGGCCAAGTTCACAGTGCGACTATTAACGGACAAAAAGTTGCAATAAAAGTGCAATTTCCAGGAGTCGCTAAGAGTATAGACAATGATCTGGCTGTTTTAAAAAAGATTGTACAAGGCCTGCTTTTTGCCTTTGGTAAAAGCTCAATGCGTCTGGAAGATATTTTTTTAGAAATCAAAACGAGCCTTAAAAAAGAAGTCGACTATCATCTAGAAGCAGCTTCTATTCGCGAATTTCAAGAAGCCTTTGCTGATGATAAACGTTTTGTCATCCCGCAGGTTTTTTCTGAATTTTCCAGCAAACGCGTATTAACAATGAGTTTTGAATCCGGAACGCGAATTCGAGAGTGGCTCAACTCCGAACCAGAAGCTAAGCAAGTAAAAGTTTTTTCGGATTTGGTTTTATCTCTTTTAATTAAAGAATTTTTTGAACTAGGAATGATGCAAACTGATCCAAACTATGGAAATTTTTTATATCGGCAGGATCTTGGACAAATTGTGTTATTAGACTTCGGAGCTACTAAAACATTTTCGAAAAAATTTCGCAAAGACCTTATTCGACTTATCAAAACTGCCGAAACTTCCAATGACGCCGCGTTAATTAGCTGTGCCAACAGCCTGGGGCTTATAGATCCTAGAGAGAATGAAAATGTTGAAAAAGAATTTATCAGATTAATGAGTTTAGTTACGTTTATGTTTAGAGAAGAAAATCAGCCTTTTAGTTTCAATAATCCTGAATATCTACAAAATGTCCGGAGTACTACTCTAACTTTGATTCGAAATGTTCACTATTCAGCACCAGCGCGCCAACTTATTTTTCTAAATCGCAAACTCGGTGGAATGTTCCATCTTCTAAAAGAAGCTGGCGGCAAAATAAACATGCGCCCCTACTGGGAAAAAGTAAATAAATAGACTTTAAAAAGCAGCTGACTGTGATATTTTCGAATTCTCGTGAATTATTCTTTGCGAAAAATTTGGAAATTTATGAACCTCTATTTCAGACTAATTTCAGTTATTATTAAAGCTTTTTTTAGACCCAAGATGAAGCTAGATGATATTTCTACTATTTCATTTAGAGTGCTGCCGCATGACTTAGATTTAAATTTTCATATGAACAACGGCCGTTATCTGACATTGATGGATCTTGGTCGCTTGGATTTGACTGTGCGGACGGGGTTGCTTGGTGCCTTCTTTAAGAATAAGTGGCAACCCTTGGTGGCTTCAGAAACCATAAGATTCCGCCGTGCCCTGGCACCTTTCCAAAAATTCGACCTCAGTACGAGATTTATTGGATGGCAAAATCATTGGCTATTTATGGAACAAATTTTTATTGCAGACTCGGAAATTGTTGCAGTTGCTTATGTTAAAGCTGTATTTAAATCTAAAAAAGGCAAGGTAAATGGGGAGGAAATAGCAAAGGCTTTAAATATTCCAGCAAAATCTAAAGATCCAGGTTCTTTTATTGATAAATGGTTAGAATTTGAACATGACAGTAAAAGCAGTTACTATGAGGTCGAGCAACGAAGAACTAAGGTAGAACTTAAAAATAAGGATAAAACTGAAAAATGAAAACATTAATTATTTGTCTTATACTATCTTTTGCAAATCCAGCTTATTCCGAGTCCGTTTCTAAAGAAAAGGCTGTGAAAACACAAACACCGAGCGAAGCCGCGACTAAACCTGAAATAAAAGTCGAGGAAAATTCCGGCGCTAAAAAGCCAGATTCCACTAGTAAAATTTCTTCTACGAAAATCAAAGGCACAATCGTAAAATCTCGAGTTGAAAAAGGCGTCAATGCTTCGGAAGTTTTGGTCATGGTGGCGACAAAAAATGGCAACGAAACAGTGCATCTTGGCCCCGAGTGGTACATAAAAAATCACAGCCTGACTCTACAAGAAGGGCAAACCCTTGAAGCTCACGGCTGGCAATCTGATATGAAAGGTCAACGCCTGTTTATGGCAATGGATGTTGAAGTTGGAACTTGGCGCATGACTTTAAGAGATGCATATGGTCGGCCGATGTGGCGAGGCGGACCTAAAAAATAAGCTAAGCTGATATTTTGATATCTTCTAATAGTGCATCTGTCGACTCGGCATTTTCTGCAACAGGGTCAATATCAATTCGCGGCATTGTTTTTATTTTTTTCAATTTTAGTGGCGCACTAGCTTCTTGAATTCTCGGCACCTCTAAAACTTTTTCTACATTGTGTTCTTTAATATTATCATAAACTGTTAAAAGATTGGGTGAACTGCCTTTTATGCATTCTTGACATTCAACTGAATAAATTCCGGTTTGACTTACAGCAATGCTTGCACTTTCATGTCCAAACTCACATTTAATATTCTTTTGTTCTAAACCAGAATCTAAACCACTTGAACCGAGCAATGTATAAAGACTTTGCATGTCTTTGCCAAACCCCTTGACCATTTGATCGCCATGATGTTTGAAGAAAAATCGAGATTTATCTAATTTTTGAGCAAGCTCTTGCGATATTAGAATTTCATTTTTCTCAGCCAGCTGACAAAGCCTTGAAGCAAGATTTATTGGCCTACCTACTGCAGTATATGATCTAAAAAAATCATCGTGACCATAAAAACCAACATTTGCCAAACCGCTCGCCACACCAAACCTAACTTGAAAGGGGCCCTGCCATGATTCTGCATACGAATCTTGGTTTTCAGCAATTTTTTGTCTAATCTCTAATGATGCGAGTAAAACACGCTCAATATAGTCATTTTGCTCAACTGGGTCATTTGAAAAAGCCAGAACACCATCACCTAGAAATTTATCGATTGTAATATCGTATTTTAAGAACGATCTAATAGTGTGATCCATAAACATCGAAATCACTCTATCAACATGATCTTTTTTAATCTCATTCATTTTTTCTGTAGAACCCACAATATCTACAAATACGACGCAAATTTCTGAGTTATGACACTTTTGATTTAAAGACAATTTTCCGGATGCCAAGCCTTCGACTATTTGAGGACTAAATTGTTTTGCAAGTTCTGTTAGCTTTATCCCCTCAATAGACTTTTCAATAATAGTCACTTCTCGTTCATTCAATTCGTTATAAAGACCAAGTCTTGATTTTACCTCACGCACTCGACTCTGCTGATTCACAATTCGCACTAACAGCCCGACGGCAGCAGAAATGGCCAACAAAGTGGCATAGCTCAAATATTCAAGTCCCGAATGCTTTTCCATATAGATCAACTGTATACAGCTCGGGGCATAACTTATAAGCATCACCATAATAAAACTGGCTTGTGACCAATTGACCAAAGCTAATGCCGCCATTCCGATTGCACTTGCAATACCCAGTATCCAAGGATAATTCGAAATTGGATTTTGATACTGGTGCAACGATAAATAAATCAGTGCTAACAAGATCAGGCCACTACGCTCCTGATGTTTATAATTTTTTAACTTAGCAATCCAACGCCCAAGAATTATTGCTGCAAGCAAAGGTAAAGACTGTGATAGAAATTTTAGCAAAGAAATAGATGTAAATTGCATGCTATATGAGACGACGAAGACCATTAACAAAGGAAGAGCCAAAAGAGAAAGGACGGAAATCTGCCCCAAAAAATCCGCTTCGCGCTCTTGCTTAAGCATCCTCAAAATTTCGTCATTTTTTTTCGAAAAAAATTTCATTTTCGAATAAATCCAAATATATTAGCCAATCCACCAACATCAGAGTACTGTATCAAATCTACTGTGTTAGGATTTATCAAATTTTCTACATCTTTCACATCACGCCCAACAAAATAATATCCAAAAAATATTCTTGAAAAATTTTGTAAGTCTCTATTGTTCACAAGATTTGATACATAAAGAAGCGCACCGAGTTTTAATGCGCTAAACATCTTTGTCAATAAAAGCCTCGCTAAAGAATCTGCCACAGAATTTAACAAGCCGCCAACAAAGACAAGATCAAATTGATTGCTCGGAATCAGCGAAATCGCCTGATTCATCGGTTGGCATATCATTTCGAAGTCAAATTTTACTCCGCGATTTAGACAAATTTCTCTCACCGATTTCTTAACTTCGCGCAAAATGTCAATTTCACCACCAACAACCGAAACTTTAAGTCGCTCAAGATCCACTTGTGGCAATCTCTCCGCCGCCAACTCCAAGAGACCGCCAATATCACTTCCAAAAAACAGTATTTCGACCACACCTGATTTTGACTTATCTAAGTGTTCACGAAGCCTTGTAAAAAATGATTGTTCAACCTTTGTACCGACTTTTAACAAATAACTACTTAAAAAATATCTATTCATGGCCGCATTAATCAAGTTTGTATCAAAATTGGGACCTGTTAGATCGGAGCCTTTCGACTTTAGATGAGATCCAAGAATTGTTTTTTGATGGCTAATCTTTTGCAAAACTTCACACGGTCCGATGAGGGGGATTAACGCTTGGTGTAGCTGGTCCTGATAGTGACCGTCTTCGATATTATTGGGCCCGAGTATTTGTTTGATAAATTCCGCAAAAATTTCTGCAATTTTATGCTCAATAAACTTTATTGCATAGCAGCCGACTTGCTGTCCAGATGAAGCTTTTTCCTTGTCTATTAAATTTGTTTTCAAATATGAATCATTTAACAAATGAATCCGTTCTTTCAATAGCAGTACTGCAAGTTGAATGGAATCAGGAATTGCACTAATTGTTTTTTCTTTGCTTAAATAGTCATTCGTCAGATCTATTGCCTGTCTGGCCCGAAAAATTTCGCTTATATTTATAGGCTCATCCACCACTTCAAAAGCAATTTTATACACACCAAAATCCAGTTGTTCTTGTCGCAAAGCTACAATAGATATCGTGTCCAAAGGCATTTTTTGCAGAGAGAGCAAAGCTTTAATTGGACTCGATAAATTCTTTGGGATTCTTGTCGCTTTTACAGCAACTCCAAAGGAGCTGTAGTTTAAAATTTGAAATTCTTCTTGATCGATACGAAGCGAAAGCGGGTAGCTCTCTTTGTTCTCAAATCGAACTTCACGAACAATGTCTTTCTTCTGATTTTTTTGTACTTGATCTTGCGTTTGAATTAATTGCAATTTCGCCCCCTGAACAAAGCTTTTTTTATGCTTCGGCAGGGGGCTGTTTTGCTATAGATTTAGGGAGTTATTTAATTTTATACTATCTAAACAAATCAAAGAACATACAATGATTTCTTATTGTAACACCTCGGCCAACTCAAACTCAGCAATATCAACACCATAATCAATTCTTATATTAAGGCCACTTCTTACTTTGTTTTTATTTATTGAGATCAAAGTTCGATTTTCTGACTTATACGCGTTATTAATAATCGTAATTGGAAATGTACGGCCTTCGATTTTAAGTTTTCCTGTTTGAATAAAGGAGGCGTGACACGCTGACTTCATGCCAATACTAGCAACTGGACTAGCAATTCCTGATCGATAGTAAACTAGTTGATTAAATATAGGCTGGTATTTTGTAAGCACTTGGCTATTGATATCAATAGATAAGTCACCTTCAATAATGCTTTCATTGCCAAATTCATCTCGCACTTTAAAGATTAGATTATATCCCCTCTTAACTTTGTAACGGCTTTTTGAAGGTGTTTCTTCGAAAGAATCTTGGACAAAATTTAATTCAATATCAATTGAATTTTTTCCTGCTTTTTTATTAAATTTGGCATTTAGAACTTTATCTAAAAAATTTAAATTTTGGTCATATTCGTTTTCATTACTCAATCTTGGAAAGCCCATTTTTAATTTCAATTTTTTATTAGCACCACAATCATCGTAAAGTGTATTTTGATGATCAATTGCAAGATTGCTAAAATATGCAGGCCACTTATTTAAAAAAAGTCTTTGATACAAATCTGCTCGCATAATTGTGCCCTCAATGTGTGGCACTCCGAGTACATGTCCAATTTCATGTAGGAATACATTTTCTAATTTCTTTTTGTTTTGCTGCCAATTTAGTTTCATAGAAAAATTCCGTTTTTCTATAGTTTGAGAACTACCTGCTATATAAATAAACCCCTTGCTCCAAGTCAAAGAACGTTCTAAGAACTTTCTTTGCGTAAAAGCTACTGGATGATTGTTATTTTGTTGCAGCATTTCAATTTCTTTATTATTCCCTCCAATCATTACCCTAAGATCTATAGTTTCGTCGCAGAAGCTCATAATTTGGTAGTTCATGGCTATTGATACTTTAGCTCTAGGCATCCAATTGAAATTAATAATTCCTTCGCTAAAATCAAAATCTGATCGATCAAAGCTATAAACTCTTGGCGTGTTCTTATTCAAGTATGAGTTCCATATATCCCAAGCCTTCGTAAAAGCCTGTTCAAAATAGTCCGTATTTTTTACATTCTTATCTTGATTATCAAAGCAAACTCGAATGGTACGACTTGGATCAGAGAACCAGATCGCATTTTTGACAATATTCGGTGTTTCAATCGCATTGCCTTGGTCGTGCCCAAGTTGAAAATATTGATCCATTTGATCAGCAGGTCCCCAAAATTCTTTTGAAGAGTCTTGTGGGATGCATTGAGTGGCCTGCCCAAGCAGATTTGTGATCGATCCATCTATTGGTAAACCGATTCCTTTTAAAACTTCGTCGCTAGCAAAACAAGGCATTAGAGAGGAAAGCCAAGCCGCGGCCGCACATAAAAGAAAAAAATTACTTCTCATAGAAGGACACCCCTTATAATCTCTAAGTTAAAGACTTTCTCGAGAACTTACTGGTATTAACTGTACGTTGAGTTGATAAACTTCAGTCTTATCGCCCTTCTCTAAAAACTCGCACAAGCTACGACGAAATTCTTTAATGACTTCCCTCGCTTGATCAATTTTTTTGGGGTCAATTGCCATCGTTATAGAAGTGACATCACGAAGTTCAGGGGGTATAGCATCTAAACCCTGAGCAGCAAATATAAGTTTATCTTTTAGTGACTTGCGTAGGGCGCTCGTGGGATAATACATTCCAGTACTAGAGTGGGTGACTTTATAAGCATCTTTAGTCTTTTCAATTAGTCCCGCTCTCTCGAGCCTTCTCAACATCCCAACAACTTCAACTTTGTTCATAAATAGGCGTTTAGCAATCCATCCTTCATCTGACTTAAAATCTTTAGTTTCTATAAGGCTCAAAATTGCAAAATGTTTCCAATTTGCAACAAGCTCAAATGCTTCTTCATTCAATATATGATATTCTGCCGAAGACTTTATTTTGCCAACAGCCCCAGATCTTTTTCCATTATCCCCCCCTAGGTGCTCGTCCAACCAGGCGCGTTCAATACTGTCGACTTCTAATCGTTCAATAATTCGATTCGCAAGTGTCCGAGATAGTCGGCGCTTTCCCGACATTAGCTCTGATAGAGCCCCTACAGAGATTGCGAGTTGTTTAGAAAATGCCCGAATTGAAAATCTTGGATTTATCTGAATTTTCTGCAAATACTTGCTACGCAGCCATTCCTCTGGGCTTTGAAAGCTTGGCCTATCTACATAAACCTCACTTATTGTGCCTAAATTTAAATCTAAACTTTGCATAAGTACCTGTAATTACAGTATTTTATATGAGAACACCTGTTCACTTGCCGACGCTACCACAAATGAACAGTCCGCGTCAAGCCCCCCAAGAAAAGTTAGATTTATGTAAAAATAAGTATTGATTAATTGGCCAGTTAAGAAATAGGATGAAGCTAACTTCAAAAAAACCAAGTTAGTTTCAAGGAAGAGGGTAGCAAGGTGGAAAAATTTTCAATGAAGAATCTGATCGGAGTTCAATTGAAAGAATTGAGAATCTTGAAATTTTTGAAAATATTGAGAGTTAAGAGCATCAAAAAAAGTGCGACAGTGACTTTCCTTGCAATATATGCAACCCAAGGTCTATCTGCTAACTTATTTGAGAATAATAAATCAAAAAATTCCGCTCCAGAAAACACCTACACTGTGGGCGCTATTGGCGACTCTATTACAACTGCCTTTAATGCTTTAAGACCTATTAATAATAAGCGCCTTTCGTGGAGTTCGGGAAGTGAAAACGGAAAAGTCTTTAGTCATTATTTTCGCTTAAAAGAAGTTTATACAGATAAAGTATTTAGAGAATATAACTATGCCGTACCGGGGAAGACTTCGGAAGACCTTCTCGATCAAATTCAAAAACTAAACAAACACGATCCCAATTACGTTGCCTTCACAATAGGTACGAATGATGTTTGTGGGACAGAAATTCAACAGGCATTTAATGTCGAAAGATTCAAATCTAATCTCCGCCGCGGTTTAGATGCTTTGATTAAGAAAAACCCGGATATTAAAATA
Organism: Oligoflexales bacterium; assembly: GCA_018060885.1. GTDB lineage: Bacteria > Bdellovibrionota_B > Oligoflexia > Oligoflexales > JAGOVF01 > JAGOVF01. The sequence continues at coordinate 8,737 of JAGOVF010000003.1, forward strand.
GTAATTAGCCTCATTCCTAACGTACTGCAGCTTCGTGAATTTGATGGCAAGGTAAAAAGCTGTGCTCTTGTACGAAAAATTGTAACTTTTGCGGGATGCCCAAATGCTCTCCATCCGGACTTAAACGAACAAGAAATCGCTAGTTTTGACCTTAAGCGCCTAGCAGCAAACCAAGCTTTACTTGAGATCACACAAGAATATTCAAAAAATGTTCGATCTGTTCCACTTGAGCTTGCACAAACGCGCTTTGAAATAGATGATGTTTCAAAGATTGATTGTTTTCACCCTAGTATTAAGGGCCAAAACAAATTTGCTGAAGCAACCTGGGAGCATGGGTGGTATCCAGAGATAAGACATTAATAGTCGTCCCTACTTTTAATGAAGCAGAAAATATTGCGCCTCTTTTCGCACAAATCCAGAAACACTTGCCGGGCTGTCATATTTTATTTGTTGACGACAACAGCCCAGACTCAACTCAAAAAGAAATTACTAAATTAAAGAATCATGAATCTTCCACCAACTATGTGCATTTACTTGCGCGTCAGGGCAAGCTTGGTCTCGGGACAGCATATATTGCTGGTTTCAACTGGGGCTTAAAAAACGACTATGAATATTACATCCAAATGGATGCCGACTTTTCGCACAATCCAAGTTATTTGCCAGAATTTAAACTACTGCTCGAAAAACATGATGCCGTCATCGGAAGTCGCTACATCGATGGTGGTGGCGTGAGCAATTGGAACTTTTTTAGGAGATTGATCAGCAAATTTGGCTCTCTTTACGCAAGAGTCATTTTAAATATGAAGGTAATGGATTTGACCGGGGGTTTTAATGCTTGGCGACGTGAAGTATTAGAAAAGATTTCTCTCCAAGACTTGCGGAGCGAGGGTTATTCTTTCCAGATCGAATTAAAATATCGGGCAAGTCGCTGTGGTTTTCGGCTGTTTGAAACTCCAATTTTATTTGAAGAACGCCGAGCCGGTAAATCAAAAATGTCCCTTAAGATCATATTTGAGGCTTTTTACCGGGTTTTTTTAATTCGACGCTGGCCCTAGGTGAGACTTCATGTCGATAAGATTTTTGCATAGACTTAAAATAGTATGCTGGGTTTATGCATTCATATTTGACTGCGTCGCTTTAGCGGAGCAAGACAATCTGACAAACGATCAAACAAATCAAGACATCGAGCAATTTTATGAAACTTCTAGTTCAGACTTATTTATTCCCAGAAAGCCGGCTACCAGCGCAGAAAATAGCGCGAGCCTTCGCCTAAATCGCGAAGGCGGGCTTTCAGCGGGTTATGGGATGTTGCTACCGAACCTATTTGGCTTGCAAATCAAAGGATACCACTCAGTTCATCACAATTTTCATGTCGGCTTAGTGTACTCCTCAGCTCGCCAAGAAAAAATTAGGGATATTGAGAGCAGTAGCATGATGGAAGTTAAGCATGCAAAACAGAGTTATATTCTTCTTGGATTAGATGCGCGTTATTTTATTTTCAACAGCCTTTATCTTTCTACATCCCTCGCACAAAGAGAGCAAATATTTGAAGCGAATGCAATTTCAATTTTCTATAACTACAGCATTAACAATAAGACTACGATTAAGGGACAACTTCTATCTCTTGGATTCGGCAATCAATGGGAGTGGGAGTCTGGTATTTTTTTGGATATTGAATGGTATGCATTTCTGCTACCTATTAATTCAAATACAAATTCTAATATTAGTAATAGCGGCTCAGACATTAGATCAATTAATACACAGACTCAATACGACTTAGATAAAGTTAATTCAGTCATTTTAGAAGAGTCCCGCACAGCTAAAAATCCTGCTTATAGAGCATTAATGTTTTCTTTGGGATACGCATACTAGGGCGTGTTCATATATTTAAAATTTCGCCCTTGAGCTCCGTTTTATTTGTCTTTACTAATCGTTTATTTCTTAATTTTAACAATCGATATATGATCTTTATATAACTCATGCTGCTGAATGGATCGAAAAATACTCTGCGCAGTTGAAATGGATCACTGCTTGCATCATTGATTCCAGAAGCATTACAAACAGCAGCGCGAAAGCCAAAACTTTTCAGTGCATTAATTAAATCGACATCATAAGCGCCTTGCGGATAGCTATAAATTGGAATTGGTGATACGCCCAATTCTTCTTCAAAATTCTTTATGGAAGAAGCTAGTCGCTCACACTGTGCCGCCTGAGAAAGTGTCGTCATATTGGTTTCATCAGCTCCTATAAGACCCACTTCATTATTGTCGAAAATTAAAGACCGCAAATTCGGCGCTACAGAAAACGGCTTCGCGAGGCTTTGTTCCGCTTTATATGCCTCGTCAAGGGTTGACAGCACTATAAAATAGCAGATCGGCAAATTTTGATGCCGAGTAAATTTTTTAATAAAACTAATTGTAGTTGTTTCATAAATATCACAAGAAAAAACAAAGTATTTTCCTTTATTTTTCCTGACCGCATCTGTGAGAGATGTGTTTTCGTAACCCATTCTTGTGAGAAATTTAATAAACAAAGGCAATAAGTAGCGCAGTTGGAAATTTTCTCTTAACCCAAGTCGAGGAATCCTTTTTTTTGACTGATCTAAATTAAAAATAATTAAACTTTTATCCACTCACTAAAACCTTTGGATCTAATTTAGAGGAAAAACTTAGCACTAATCGACGGCATTTGAGATATTCTATCTAAGATTTTAGCTTTTGTCAGTGAGGCATCTAGGTTTTGGGTATTTTTCATTGAATTCAGATAATTATAAAATCAGGGAATTACTCAAGATATGCGCTGAACAAAATGGTTTAGAATTCTTAGGTATTTCTAATGTTGAAAACTTTGAAGATTATAAACGATATGACATTTGGCTAAAGCAAAATCTTCACGCAAATCTCAAATTTATGGAGCAAAATTCTCATTTAAGAAAAGATGTTAATTCAATTCTTTTAGGTTGTAAATCTATCATAGTGGTTGGATTGAACTACAAACGGCCTTATAATTTGCAGGAAACTAAAAACACGAAGATCGCGCAATATGCCTTGTATGCAGACTATCACAAACAATTAAAAAGTCTTGCCAATCGCATGCTGGAGGATTTTAAATCCGCACTAAATACCGAACTAACATTTTCAGATGAAGACTTTCGAATTGTTACGGATACTGCTCCCTTATTAGAACGGAGCTTTGCCGCTAAAACTGTGCAAGGCTTTATTGGGAAAAATACCTGCTACATTCATCCACAAAAAGGGAGCTATTTTCTCCTTGCCGAAGTTTTAACCACCTTAAACCTTGAGCCAGACTATCGTATCGAAGTTGATCCTTCAAAACGCTCGCAAAAGAATGGCGGCTGCGGTTCCTGCCGACGCTGTCAAGTTCATTGCCCAACTGGCGCCTTACATAACGACTACACTTTAGATGCAAATCTTTGTTTATCGTATTGGACTATTGAACACCGCGGCCTAGTCCCAGAAATATTTTGGCCGCATTTTGCTAAATTTTTATTCGGTTGCGATATTTGTCAGGAAGTATGCCCTTATAATCGAGGAACAGAAGTTAGCAAATTAGAAATAAAATACGATGTACTTAATAACCACAGCCTTGCTGAAATCGCTCTTATGTCACAGACTGAATACGAACAATGGTTTGGAGGCAGTCCAATGACTCGTGCAAAACGTCAGGGACTTAGAAGAAATGCGTTGATTGCTATGTGGGCCTTAAAAGATTCGCAGCTAGAAGAAACCCTGAAAAGCACCTTGCAAGATGAAGATAAAATTATTGCAAAAACATCCTTGCAAATTTTAAACAAATAGTGAAAATACCGATTAAGAATTAAGTGTTATTATTTAAAAACTTAGTCTCTAAGGCTTGTTAATCGAGTTAAGATTAATATTCCAATTGGTCAACAGATATTATATTTGTGAAGACCTTTTAGAGCTTATCGAATTACTGGGTTGAAAGTTAGTGAGCGGTTCTCTAATAGCTTCAAAAATCAAAAAATATAGCATTGTAATTTTTCTGCTAGGTGTTGTTGCGATAATCTACACGGCAACTCAATTTGGCGAAAAATCTCCGATTGTTATTTCTGGGCAAGTTAAAATTGATAAACAACTGCAAAACGAAGCGAATGGCATCACAACCTTATTTATTATAATTTTTGATGCCGAAAGCTCTGCGCCTATGCCTTTTGGAGCTTATAAAGATCGCATTTCACTAAGTGATGCCACTGAAGACGGAATTTTGAAAAAATTTATTATAACCAGAGAAAAGCTCCAAGTCATGTTTCCCGACAAGGCCTTCCCTGATGTTATTAATGTTAAAGCACGCCTCGATATCGACGGCATTGCTGGGAGAGACCAAGATGGAGACTTCGTCGGATTTTTGAACAAAGTAAAGCTAGGAAGCACTGATATAGAGGTCGTCATTGCAGAAAAGATATCAGAGCCTCCTTCCTAGGGCATTTTGAGAATCATATTCTTTTTAAACATTAATGGATTTCTATCCACAAATCAGATTATTGACAACTATTTAAAACTAAAGATGTTTTTAGACTTGCGAGCTTGTTCTTCTAAAGAAATCAGCGATTTAGAGTCAATTCTGTGGATAAGCTGTGAATTAAGCCACCTACAATGACATCTTGCGGTCAATATTTGTTTTATTTCAGACGGTTAGGGAAAAAGTGCGGGCTGTGGAAAAACAGCCTCCAAAAAGGAGGCCGGCCATTGATTCAAGTTGTCTATTTTTTTACCATTGCGACCAATTGGGCAAAGCCAGTTGGATCAGATAAAGCCATATGAGCAAGAACGCTGCGATCTAATTCAATGTTCTTTTTCTTTAGGCCATGGATAAACTCAGAGTAACGCATTCCTTCAGCTCTACAAGCTGCATTAATTCTAGTAATCCAAAGACTGCGAAATTCTCGCTTTTTTACGCGACGGTCTCTAAATGCAAATACTAAGGCTCTTCGAACCACATGAATAGCAGTCTTAAAACGACTATTCCGCGAACCTCTGAACCCCTTAGCAAGCTTTAAGATTTTTTTACGACGATGACGGGCTTTAAACCCTCGCTTAACACGAGACATCAGAATCTCCCCATTTTCGACCCAGGCCCAGCTCTTGACTTAGAAGACTTATTCTTTGAGCGGACACAAGGGTAGAGGTTTAAATAGAAGCTAGTACAAAAAACTCATACTAACCAGGAACACCAGATCAGCCATTCGGCAAACAACGCAACACCAAACCTTCGTTTGATTTATGAACATAACCTGTTTTTTTCAAGCGGTTCTTTCTACTGCGAGATTTTTTCGTCAAAATATGCTCTTTATTTGCATTCGCTCGCTTGATCTTACCGGAAGGTTTGATTTTAAAGCGCTTTGCAGCAGCTCTTTTTGTTTTCATTTTAGGCATCGAACATTCCTCTTAGCGAAACTTTATTGATACAAAACAGAACAATTCTTCTAGCATGTGAGATAGATTATCTCAAGCTAAAATTCATTAACCTGCACTCTTCCTTGAGCCAAAAAAGACTTGAGCATTTGTGGATCAGCTTGTATCCAACTAGAGCGAGAGACGATCAAGGAACCCTTATTTTGTTTAATGATTTCAAGGCTTAAATTAGCATCAAAATTTTCCGCCTTCTTCGAAGCTTGCGAATCAATTCTGGCCCCTCTGACCCACTTAGCACTAAGAGCAGGTTCAAGGACATTCATTTGAGACGAAGAGAAAAGCAACATCCCAAATTCATCCACAAGATCAAAATAACTAACTGGAACTAGATTTTGGCCATATAACACGAGAGGCTTCAGATTTGAATTCATCGGCACTTGTTTTAAAGCGTTCAATTGCTGACCACTTCCTGATGTAGACCCATTTGAATCGCTTGTTGCAATCGGCTTAGCAGCAGAAAGGAATAGGTTTCTTAAATCTAATTCAAATTCAACTTGTACGCTTCCAGATTGGTGGTAAACAGTCCTGCTTCGATAGACATGCTTTGCGAAAATTTCGCTATTTATTTTATTCGAGCTGCCTGTCAATCCACGCCTATGTAAATCTTGTTCATAAAAACGCAATGCAGCTTCTGCTAGGTATTGTTTCCCTAAAGCGTACGCCTTTTCTTCTGCTGGCGGATAGTCTACACCCTTACTCTTCAGTGCGTCGCTCGCAGTTTCCTGATTTTTTGTTTCATTCTGAGCCACTGTCATCGAAACGGGATCAGAAACGTAGCGCGCTTTTAAACGTGTCCAATTGATATCTACAGATTCAAATTTTTCAACCCAGTCAGCTGAAAATGCGAGATTTGAGAATAAACAAGCACATAGAAATACTCTGACCACACTCATAATCACATCACCTACTAATAAATTATTTTAATAATTTCTGTAATTCCGCGACGGTTTTTCGATTTCCAGCAACAATTCCTTTTGATTCTATATCAAAGGTGCTCTCAAAGTAATTGTTAACAACCCCACCTGCTTCTTGTACGAGAAGACTCCCTGCCGCAAGGTCCCAAGGCTGAAGCCCATACTCCCAAAAACCATCAAATGTCCCCTTAGCAACTAAAGCCAAATCTAGAGCTGCAGCACCGTCTCGACGTATTGTTTGACAAGCTCGGGCAACGTGCAAAAATCGCTCAACCTGTTCAGATAGGGCATTTTCTTGCAGATAATAAAACCCTGTCACCAGAAAAGTCTGAGAAAAGTCGCGTTCCGCAGTGACTTGAACTTTTCGTCCATTACAAAAGGCGCCTTTACCGCGTTCAGCTAGGAAAAGCTCTTTATGCACAGGATCGTAGATCCCCCCCTCGCAAATTGTAATCTCTCCGCCAGCCGAAAAGATGCCGCGTCCAATTGAAATACAGTAATAGGGGTAGTTATTAGCGAAATTCGATGTGCCGTCTAATGGGTCAATAATCCAAATAGCTGAGCCTACTCTTCTCTCTTGCGATGAAAGCCCAGCTTCTTCCGATAAAATTAAATCGTCTGGATAGTATTTTTTTATTCTTTCGATAATAATTTTTTCGCTGGCTAAATCAGCATCGGTGACAATACTGGCGTCCTTTTTCATCTGAACTTTTAGCTTGCTGTTAAAACGAGATAGCAGTTCTGTGCCAGCAAGACTGAGAGTTTCTTCTATAAATTCAGATAGTTGGGCCGTCATATTTTTCTACTTGCAGCACGATGCCGTCATACAAATTCCGTTTATTGAAAGCCCGCTTATGTTATTCAAGTCTCGCATCATTAGCTAGTCAAAAATCTTTTGCTATTATTATAGTTAGCCCGCTGTGATAATAGCTGATGTGGGCATAAAAATTTGGATATGCAACAAGCTATTGACATAGTGTAATGTTACGATCGAATACAATGATTCTTGTTTGAAAAGGATAGATTTCATGACCATTTTTCTGATCATTATAGGCCTAGTAGCTGTTTTGGTGGGCTACCTACTTTTTTTAATGATATTAAAAGTCTTACCTAAAAGACTGTCGCAAGCTAATTATAAAAATAAACAAGAAGTTCTCAAAGAAGCAGAGCGTCAGGCAGAGGCAATCTCTCTTAATAGTCGATCACAATCAGAAGACCAACTTCAGTTGATGAACGACGACCTCGAAGACAATATGCATCAAAAACAAAAAGAGTTGGAGTTCCTTGCTCAAGAGTTTGACACTCGCGAATCCCAATATGCTGAAGACGAACTAAGACTGGAAAAAGAAGCTCAAGAAATTGAGCGCAACAAGCAGAAAGTTGAGCGCTTGCAACAAAAGTATGATCAGCTCTTACAGGAAACCAAACAAGACCAGGAACAAGTTATAAAAAAACTTTCTGCAACAGCTAAAACAGAAGTTTCACACTTAAAAGAACAGATCAAAGAAGATCTGGTGACTAGTCGGCAGCTTCAAGCGCAAAAAATCATGAAGCAATTCGTCGAAGACCTCGACGTCTCCTCTCGCCGCCACGGTGAGCGCGTTTTGTCCCGATTGCTTTCACGCTATCAACCTGAATTTATGTGGCCCAAACTTGTCAACCATGTTGAGCTAGTCGATAGAAGTATGGTTGGCTTCTTTGAGCAAGATGATTCGGCAATTTTTCGTGAATTAAAGGAGTTAGCGGGTATAGAAATAGAGTTGCAAAATGACAACGAACGATTTAACCCACTTATTAAACTCGCCGGAGGATTTGGTTTATATCGTGAAGGAGCTCGCCTGACCTTAGAAGACATTTTGCGAAATCCAAATAAAAATCAGGTTGCGAGTTTGGCTCATATTTATGAGCGCCACCTCAGAAATTTAAATCATCAAGCAATAGAATTAGGCCAAAGAGCTTGTTTTGACTTACAGATTGAGCCTATGCACCTAGAAATCCAAAGGCTCATTGGTTGCCTGAATTGGCGCACCAGTTATAGACAAAATCAATATTGGCACTCTCTTGAAGTTGCTAAACTTGCCGGTGTATTAGCATTTGAGCTCGGCGCAGATTCACAAGAAGCAAAACGCTGCGGAATACTCCATGATATTGGTAAAGCCCTAGACTATCGAATTGAAGGCAGTCATGCAGTTATTAGCGGTGATTACGCGGATCGATATGGCGAAAATAAACTAATTTGCGATACTGTGATGTCACATCACAATGATCTCGTTTTAGAAACACCGCTATCTTACATTCTTAAAGCTGCCGACACTCTTTCGGGTGCGCGCCCAGGTGCTCGTGTAAACTTGGAGGCTGGATATCACGGCAGGCTTACAGGTATTGACGAAGCGGTAAATTCTTTTCCGGGTATTATCAAGGTCTCTATAATGAACGGTGGTAGAGAAGTTCATGTAGAAGTAAATCACAAACGCATAAAAGAAAAAGACCTAGAGAAGATGACCAACGAAATTGCTGCAAAGATATCAGCAGAAGTTGCGTTTCCAGGCCAAATAAAAATTCTAGTCTCACGCAAGTTCGAATCGGTAGCTGTTGCATAATGGATACAATTGATCAAGAAGCTCAAGTTCGCTTAAGTCTCTATATAAAAGCTGGACAACTTGAAGCTGCAGAAAGATATATTCGGTCCCTTTTGAGCGAAAAACCAAATGACGCAAAGCTTTTTAATCAATTAGCTTTAGTTAAATTTAGTGACGGCTTATTTTCTGACGCAATTATTGCATGGCAACAGGCTGTTGAAATTGACCCAACTTTGTATACAAGTGTTTATTCTTTAGCGATTTTATGTTGCGATCTTGGTTATTACAAAGAGGCCGAAAAGTTGATCGTCGATTATCAAAAGCACCAAGAAAGCTCTCGACTCACAAACATTGGAACACAAATAGTCATAGATGCTTACCTTAAGAATGCCGAATATTATCTAACTAGCCAAAATTATAATGAAGCTACAGCTGAAGTATTTCGCGCAATTAAACTCGATGAAAAAAGTAAAAAATCTCACCTGCTTCTCGGAAAAATCTACTTTCAACAACAAAAGTGGCTAGAAGCTCTAAAAGCCTTCGAATCCGCAGCACAATTCAATCCAGACTCCTGTGATACTCTCAATTGGCTGGCCATTGCTTATATGCGCAACGGAAGAAAGCAAGTTGCTGTAAATTATTGGGAAAAAGTCTTAACAATCGACCCACATAATCTCGTTGCTAGCAGCTATTTGAAGCTCATTCAGCCATTTTGATGTTTTAATTTCAATATAACATTTTAAGAATCCTGACAAATCGCCGATAAGGGATTTTAGGGGGGCTGCGTATTAATAGTCTTTACAATATCAAAGAATTAACTGTGCTCATTGTTGATGAACACGCCGTTATCCGCAAGCAGCTTAAGCGTCTATTTGACGAGTTAGGTTGTGAAAATATTTTAGAGAGCGCCCAAGTCGATTCTGCTTTAACACAACTTCAAGAAACTCCCGTAGATTTTGTAATTTGTGACATATTTATGCGCCATGGTGCCGGAATGCAAATTTTAGAAGCCATTAGAAATAGAGACATGGAAAACGATATACCTATTGTAGCAATTTCTGGCGAATCATCTGACACTTCCGTGGTAAAAGCAGCTGATTTCGGAATTAATGGTTATATAATAAAACCTTTTCAATCAGCTGAAGCAAAAGAAAAAATTACTGCCGCTCTAAATAAATATTTTACTCCAACCGAATTCGATGCGGCCATTCGAGTAGGCGATCGCAACTTTCGACTTAAAAGATTCGATGAAGCAAAAAGCGCCTATGAGGCTGCAATTAGCCTCAACAGTTCGAGCGCTCAAGCTTATTGTAATCTAGCTCGAGTATTAAAAGCGCAAGGAGAGAAAGAAAAAAGCCTTTTAATCCTACAAGACAACATCAAGCGAAACGAAAACTACTACCGCACACATCGACTATTAGCGGACTTTGCGCTCGAAGCAGGAAATTTCGAAGAAGCCGTCGTTCATTTAGAAAAAGAACTCGCACTACATTCAAAACAACCTAAGCGCCAAGCCAAAGTAGCGGCTCTTCATTTAAAATTAAAACACCCAGAACCTGCAATTGAGCATTATCGGCAAGCTCTTGTTGAAGATCCCAAATGTCGAGATGCCTTAATAGGTATGGCGCATGCCTATTACCAAATTGACAATCTAGACAAGTCAATTTATTACTTCAAGAGAGCGAGAAAGCATTACCCAAAAGAAAACTCTATTTTAAATTCGGTCGTAAAATTCTGCTTAAGTCACAACAATCCTAGGAAAGCTGAATTATTTTTACGCGACGAAAAGAATAATGATCTGCGTAATGAAGATATCTATTTAGTATTAACAAAACTTCTCATGTTCCAAGAAAAAACAAGCGAAGCACTTAAAGTTATTGAAGAACTGCTACGAATTAACCCAAACAATGCACACGGCTTGCATTTTAAGGCGCTGATTTTTCTGAAAGCAAAAGACTTCAAACAAGCAACTATAGTTCTTGAAGCCTTGGTCGATATTAGAAAAAATGTAAAAGACTTTAGTTTATTGGCAAAATGCTACTTACAACTTGATCGCTTAGAAGAAGCCGAGCACACGCTTGAACGCGCACTGCAAAGCAAAAACGACAAGGCTACAACTCGCGCCTCTCTAATGAAAGTATTCGTTCGGCAAAAGCAACCATTCAAAGCTTATTTTATTAACGGTGCATCAGCACCCATTAGAGAAAAAAATCAAACAAATACGGAAGATCTTCACCTCCAAATCAACAATTTGATTCAAATTCGCCGCCAAAACAGAGGCCGAATTGCCTCATAACGAATTTAGGCCACATTCTCATTGAAGATTAAGATAAACTCACATAAAACTAGCCTCTAAACTCAATTTGAAGCGAGAGTTTGAGAGTCTACTTATATGTCTGAAATATCTGAAAAATCTCAGGCTTACCTGTGCTGGTTAAAAGAGCGTGGAGAATTCAATTTCTTCTCACATATACGGCCGTCTAAAGAAATTGTTCAACAAATTGTCGAAAAGCCAATACCATCAACTCATCCAACTCCATTTCTTTCTGCTTCTGCAGATACAAATAAATTTTCAGCAAAAAAATTCCCCGTCCTAGTAATTGGTGATGGCCCATCTGCTCAAATTGAAAACTTAGAAGATCTATTGCCAATTAAAGAAAAACAAATACTTCTAAATCTATTAAATTCTATTGGACTAAAACGGAAAGATTTCCTTGTTATAAATATTTCAGAAAATCTTGGGGACCACAATCGAACAAGACAACAACAGGAAAAATTGTTTCTAAATCAAATTCGCAGCTTTGATCCAAAAATTATTTTAAGTTTAGGACAAAAAGCAGGTTCTATCTTTTTTGGCGAAGCTACCTTTAAAATAAAAGATCATCATGGAATTATTAAAAAAATTTATTTTGGCGAAAAATCAATACCTGTTTTACCGATATTTCACCCCCGCACTCTAGTCGCTGCGCCAGCTTTAAAGAAAGCTGTTTGGCAAGATGTTCAAATTTTAATAGATTTTTTAAAAAGCAATAACGCACAACAAAAAATCTAGTGATAAAAAAGGCGAGAGGTAAATGTATGGCACACAAAAATAAAATTATACACTTCATAATAAGTTTTATATTTTTTAATTGCTCGCAAAGCCTTTTATCTGCAGAAAAAGGTTACAATTGGCTTAAAGTAGACATAGGAATAATTGGCAGCGCTTCAGTAAACATTCTTGAGTCAGCTTTAAAACACGTTTCTGACAAAAATTACGCTGGTTTAATCATAGTTTTAGATACTCCAGGAGGACAGCTAGAATCGACGCGCAAGATGGTGAAAAGCATTATTGCTGCAGATTTTCCTATTGTGGTTTGGATTGGGCCAGGAGGCGCTCATGCTGGCAGTGCAGGCGCGTTTATAACAGTTGCAGCTAATATCGCAGCTATGGCTCCAGCTACAAACATTGGGGCAGCTCATCCAATCCAGGCTACGGGTCAAAACATCGGCTCCAACGAAAGTAAAAGTGAGTCTAAACTAGAAGAAAAGGTCTTGAATGATACGGTAAGCTTTATGGAGTCTATTGCAGAACTTCGTAATCGCAATGTTGAAATGGCGAGATCTTTTGTGACCACATCAATTTCGATTACTGCGACCGAGGCATTAGAACATAAAATTATCGATTTTATTGCGCCAGACCTTCGAACTCTCATGCAAAACATACACGGCTTAAAGGTCGAACTAAAAAATTCGCCGGATTCACTAAAACCACAGAATATTAGAGAAGTGGTCCTTAACACTCAATCAGCAAATATAGAGAGTTTTGTTCCATCTTTTGCGCAAGAAATTCTTAAAATATTGTCTAACCCGAATGTTTTCTATTTGCTTTTTATGGCTGGAATAATCGGCCTTGGATTCGAATTGACTCACCCTGGATCAATCTTTCCCGGTGTAATTGGTTCAATTTGTCTACTTTTAGCCCTAATGGCCACTTCAGTGTTGCCAATTAGTTTTGGTGCGGCCTCATTAATTTTTGTTGGAATTGCATTGCTCGTGGCCGAAGCTTTTGTACCCAGTTTTGGAGTCTTAGGTATAGGCGGATTTGTAGCCTTTGTGTTAGGAAGTATATTTTTAGTCGATCCTAATGATCAACATGGTCTGAGAATTTCTTTGTGGACGATCGCTCCTTCTGCTGTATTAATAGCTGCAAGCTCCATCGGCATAGCTTTACTACTTCTCAGATCTGGAACGGCAAAGGCTCAATCTGGGGTAGAGTCACTTATTGGGAAAAAAGCAAAAATATTTCGACCATTTAATGGCCATGAAGGTCGAGTGCTAATAGAGGGTGAAATCTGGAAAGCTAGAAGTGAACTCGATTTATCTGGTGCGAAAGTGTCAGACGAAGTACTAATAGATAGAATTGAGGGTCTGACCCTCGTTGTGAAGCCGACTTAATATTTTAGGAGATTATTTTATGTATGGACTATTTATTCTGCTTGCGCTGGTTATTTTCTTCTTATCAAACGCTATTAGAATTTTGAATGAATATGAGCGTGCCGTCATTTTTAGGCTCGGACGAGTTTTATCAACGCCAAAGGGCCCAGGTCTCATTTTGTTGATCCCATTAGTTGATAAAATGGTGCGCATATCTACACGCACAGTAACAATGGATATTGACCCACAAGATGTTATTTCGAAAGACAACGTCAGTATAAAAGTAAACGCAGTTCTCTATTTCCGAGTGGTAGATCCAACAAAAGCCGTGATAAATATAGAAAACTACCTTTATGCGACCAGTCAATTATCTCAAACTCATTTAAGATCGGTACTAGGGCAGCATACTCTCGATGAGCTTCTGCAAGATCGCGACAAAATCAACGACAAAATTCAGATAATCCTCGATAACGCGACCGATCCATGGGGAATCAAAGTAGTCAGTGTAGAAATCAAACACATTGATTTACCACTTGATATGCAAAGAGCGATGGCAAGAGAGGCTGAGTCAGAAAGAGAACGACGTTCTAAAATCATTGCAGCCGAAGGCGAGATGCAGGCATCTGGAAAATTAAGAGAGGCCGCAGATATGATGGCCGCCAACCCTACGACGATTCAATTGCGCTATTTGCAGACTCTAGCGGATATTGCCTCTGAAGGCTCTAAATACATCGTATTCCCTTTGCCACTAGAATTATTTGAAGGACTTATGAAGAAAAAATAGGGATATCACCCAATTCGAACTGTAATATTGACATATGAAAGAAAATTATTATGAAAAATCTAAAATTACTTATGTTTTTCTCGTTAGTTGCATCTCACAGCCTTGCAAATACACTTTGTACTTTTGGATCGGTCTCCGGTGATTTAAATGAGATCTCTTGTGCGGGCTATCAAGTCGACTTTTATGCTCAAGAATTTGCTCCATTCGTGACAAAAAGTAAGACTCAAGAGTTATTAACCGCACAAACTGGCTCTGAAATAGAATTTCAAGTGCACTTAAAAAAGGGAAATGTCAATTTCGATATCAAAAGCATAGTAGAATTTAAAATTTTCCAGAAAGATGAGTCGGATATTAAGCTTCTTCAAGACATATTTAAAGTAGAAGAAAAATCTTGGGGCGTAGAGCTTCTTTCCAAAATTATTGTTCCCGAAAGCACCTCGATTGAAATCGAGCTATTTGCAGAAATGAAAGACACAAGCGGCAATAGTTTCTGGTTAAACAATAATAACGCGAATAATAATTATAAATTTCTTTTGTTACAAACTAGTCAACGCGATTTTATACTAGAAGCTCCGTTAGAAAAGTCTATTTTTGAACCAGTAAGTTCCGATCAACTCGCAACAAAATTTAGCTTTGAATATGACTCGCAAAGAGCAGCAGACTTAGGCGTCGAAGCTTTTTGGTACAAAGCGGGCGAGACGAGAAATGCGCAAATATATATCGACTATAAAAATGATTCTGAACAAACGATATTGTCACTCGTCGCATTTTCTACACAAATTTCTGCGGACAGTCGCTTTACATTAAACAATCTGCCGATCCCACAAAATGCGAAGTCCGCAAAAATAAAAGTCTATTCTTCAAATTACGCTAAAGGTCGAGATTGTGGAAAAAGCACGAGCGACTTCTTTGGCTGTGACGACAAATTTGGCCAAGGACATAAAATCAACTTTTAGACAAACCTAAACAAATTTAAATGACATTAACCTAGGCACATTGGGGCCGTTCAAAATGAACGAGAACAAGGCAGACCGAAATGAGAAAACCGCAGTGTACCTTTTGGGTACATGAGGATTTTCGAATAAGGTCTAACGCAGTGCTCGTTCATTTTCAAAGGCCCCAGCGCTGTCTAGGAGTTCTCGGGCATTCTGCAAACTAGGCTTGCTTAGGTCTGCGCCGGAAAGAAGTCGAGCCAACTCCTCTTCTCTTTCTTTATTATTTAATAATTTTATAGATGTCTGAGTTCGACCTTCAGAGGTACTTTTACTTACATAAAAGTGCCTAGACCCATAGGCCGCGACTTGCGGTAAATGTGAAATACAGATAACTTGAAACTCAGAAGACAGCTGACGCAGCTTCTTACCGACAATATTTGCCACTCGTCCAGAAATTCCTGCATCTATTTCGTCAAATACCAGCACGCAGCTATTTGCTCCAACCGATAGGGCTTTTTTGAGAGCAAGCATAATGCGAGACATTTCTCCCCCAGATGCAATTTTATGCAATGGCAAGGCTGGTTCTCCTGGATTAGAACATAATAAAAATTGCGCTTGTTCATAGCCATCTGAACATAAATGACTTAACTCTTCTTCTAAGCTGAGCCATTTTTGATTGAGGTCAGGACTTAATGCCGCAAGGTTTAAAGAGTGCTTTGGAGATTCTACTTCACTAAATTCAACGCTTAAATTTGCTCCAGACATCGCCAATTCTGCAAGTTCTCTTTCGAGACGCTCTTTTATTATAAGGGCAGCATCTCGGCGAGTCTTCGATAATTGACGCGCAGAAATTTTTAATTTTTTCACTGTCTCAGCAAGATCAATTAACAAACCAGCCGCTTGATCTGTTGCTGTCGCAATGAATGACAATTGTTCTTCGAGAGATTTTTGCTGCTCTAGTAGATCTTGAATTCCGCTAACATTGAATTTGCGAAATAATGTTCTATAGGCAGATAATCTCGCTTCGACCTCTTCTTGGTCGTCTTCAGATTGGTTAAATTGACTGGAAAATTTTGTTAACTGATAATTCAAATCATCATAATTTTGTGCGACGCTGTGCGCAATTTCTTTTAATTCTTGTGCCTTCGAGTTTGTTTTCATTTCTATGGAAAACTGTTCCGCAATTTTCGCAATACGCCAAAGGTGTGCGCTTGTGCTTGATTTCTCACTTTGTTGGTCAAGTAATTCTTCAGCTTGTTTGAATAACATTTTCGTGTGCTCAGCTGATTTAAATTTTTCAAAACGCATTTGAAGACTTTCAAAATCTTCTAATTGCGGATTAAACTTTCTCAATTCTTTAATACGAAATTCTATATAGTCCTGTTCGCGGCAATTAGTCGCAAATTCTGCAAGTAGCTTTTGTAAATTAGATATAAGTTTGGTTGCACTTTTATAAAGTCTATTCGTTTCGTTTTTTGATTCGGCTTCACTTAAAAATTTATCTAAATAGTCTAAATGACTACGTGGATCGAGCAAGCGTCCTGCTTCGTTTTGCGCGTAAATATCAATAAGATGTTGGCCTATTTGTTTTAAGACACCTAAGGATACAGCAATATCATTGATATATGCTTGCGATCGGCCTTTGTCTGAAACTATTCTTCGCAGTAGCAAGGAAACTTCTGTTGATTGTTGATCGACTCGATCAACAAGATTGTATTCGAGCAATTGCTCAACAATAAGATGCTGACGTGGAATAAAAAAGTGTCCAGATACAATAGCCCGCTCACATCCATGGCGCACGGATTCACTAGATGCCTTGCCGCCAAACAGAAGAGACAGTGCTCGAATTAATACGGATTTACCTGCGCCGGTTTCGCCTGTTATTACGTTAAAACCATCCCCGAAGTCGATACTTAAGCTATCGACGAGCGCCAGGCCCTCTACTTGTAGAGTCTGCAACATCTTTAACAGTCTCCCTGACAGTCTCCCTTAATAGTAGACTAATCATAATTTATTAAGCACATTTCACACGAATCATATTTGCCGGACGCTGGAACCGCAAGATGTTTCCTGATCTTGCGGCCCCAGGGAGCGAGGGAAGAAAAACCTGAGTCTTTCTTCTGTCTTGCTGGATACAACAGCAAGAGTTGACAAAAAGGGGGTAAGAGCCATATTTTTTTAAACAAAAACATGGCCAATATGATCAAAATTAAGATGTTCAACTATTTAAGGCTAATAATAGTAGCTAAATAAAGTGCTAACTACACCCAGTTGTAGCCCCACAGGAATCACACTTAAGACATGAACCATTTCTTACCAGGGTAAGAGCACCGCATTCAGAACAAGGATCTCCTGAATAGCCCTTCATTTTCGCAATCGAATATTTTTTTGCAAAACTATCGAATTCTTTGACAGCTTTACTGTTTTCTGCAACATCGTCGTCCTCTTCAAGCTCGTCATCAGTTTCTGAACCAGCAATCCAAGCCATCGTTCCGGCTGCAACGGCTCCTTCTACATGCATGGCAGGACTATTGATGAGAGAAACTCCAAAGCCCTCGGACTTTGCTTTTTTACGTACGCGTTTAGTTTCCGCCCTTGGCTCATTCACCTCTTCTGGAGCAACATGCGCTAAATCATGACGGCTCAAATAGTTTATAGCCAGATCTCTAAATAAAAAATCTATGATTGATGTTGAACGCTTAATATTGTCGTGACCAACAACCGGGCCATTTGGTTCAAATCGACTGAATGTAAAGACGTCAATATATTCTTCGAGTGGAACACCGTATTGTAATCCTAGACTGACAGCTATCGCGAAGGCATTCATCATGCTGCGCAACAATGTGCCTTCCTTGTTAATATCTAGAAATATTTCGCCCAAGGAGCCATCTTCGTACTCACCAGTTCTTAGATAAAAACTATGCCCACCAATTTTTACTTTTTGAGTATAGCCGTCTCTCCGACCTGGTAGGCGTCGGCGTTGATTAGCGCGCGCCTGAATGGCCTGAGTTGTCTTTTCGACTACTTTATTTGTTAATTGAATAGTCTGTTCCATCGGCGTACTTGTTTCGTCAATATCACTGTCACTTGTTGCAGAATAGAGAGCTTGACTTAATTTGGAACCATCGCGATAAAGCGCAATCGCTTTTGTCATCCACTTCCAAGCTTTTAAATAAGCGTCTTTTACATCATCAATACTAGCATCATGAGGCAAATTGATCGTTTTGCTAATCGCACCTGAGATGAAAGGCTGTGCTGCCGCCATCATTTTCAAATGCGCATCTGCCGCAATGTAGCGCACGCCTTTTCGACCACATCTAGTCGCACAATCAAATACAGCCAAGTGCTCATCACGCAAATGTGGCGCGCCTTCAACCGTCATTGTTCCGCAAGCATATTCATTTGCTGATTGTATTTCTTCATCACTAAAACCAATTAACTTCAATATATTGACATCTGATTTCTCTATTTGCTCTTTACTAAGTTTCAATGTGTTTATACAAAAATCTTCGCCCAAATTCCATTTGTTAAAAACAAAACTGATATCAAAAGCCTGCGCTAATTCCTTTTCTATCTTCGCAAGAGTTTTTTTATCGAAACCACGCTCTTTAAGCGAGTCATGATTAATGGCAGGCGCTCCAGAAAGAGATCCATGTCCAACGCAGTAATCTACGATATCTTTAATCTGCTTCTCTGAATAGCCTAGCTTACTGAGAGCTGGAGGTATCGACTGATTGATAATTTTAAAATAGCCTCCTCCTGCTAATTTTTTAAATTTCACCAAAGCATAATCTGGTTCAATGCCGGTTGTATCGCAATCCATCACTAGGCCAATGGTTCCCGTCGGAGCTATCACTGTGGTCTGGGCATTGCGATATCCATGTTTTTCACCAAGTTGATAAGCTTGATCCCACACTATATTAGCTTCCTCAAAAAGTGCCTTTGGACATATATCTTGTCGCAACAACATCGGCGCTATAGTTAAGCCTTCGTAGGTATTTTGCTCAGCACGAGCGGCTCGCCGATGATTGCGCATGACTCGCAACATATCGTTTTTGTTCTGTTCATAGCGAGGGAAGGGGCCTAAGTCTGCTGCGAGTTCTGCGGAAGTTTTATACGCTTCGCCGCACATTATCGCAGTAATTGCACCAGTGATTGCTTGCGCTTGTTCCGATCCATATGGAATACCCATTTGCATAAGTAGGGCGCCGATATTTGCATAACCTAATCCAAGAGTCCTATAATTCCAGCTATTCAATGCAATTTCCTTGCTTGGAAACTGTGCCATTTGTACTGAGATGTCTAAAATAATCGTCCAGATTCTGCATGCATGACGAAACTTTTCAATATCGATGCCGTTCTCATTGCTTGCCGCAAATTTCATCAAATTAAGCGATGCTAGGTTACAAGCAGTATCATCTAAAAACATATATTCAGAGCAGGGGTTAGAAGCATTGATGCGGCCGTCTTTTGGACAGGTGTGCCATTCATTGATGGTTGTATCAAACTGCAATCCTGGATCTGCGCAAGCCCATGCCGCATAACATATATCTTCCCAAAGCTTCCTGGCTTTTAAAGTTTTGGCGACTTTACCCGAAGTTCGATAGTGTAATTGCCAATCTGAATCACTGGCAACAGCATCTAAAAAATTATTCATAAGTCGAATAGAGTTATTCGAGTTTTGGCCCGCTACTGTCTGATAAGCTTTTGAATTCCAATCCGTATTAAAAGTTTCTAATTGCAAACTACTGATATGTTGCGTTTTGCCTAAATCAAGTACGCGCTCAACTATACCCATTGGAATAAATGCGCTGCGGGCTTCTTTTATCACCGCCTTTAATAAAGGATTTTCTTTTGGATCAAAAGTTTTGTCTCCTAAAACATCTCGCTTTGTTTGGCAGGCCACAAGAATTGCATTAACATGCTTTTCTATTGCTTTAGAGCCCGCGACAAGAGCCGCAACTTTTTGCTCTTCATTGACTTTCCAAGAAATAAACTCGCCGATATCCGGATGATCAACATCTAGACAAACCATTTTGGCAGCACGCCTGGTAGTTCCACCGCTTTTAATCGCGCCAGCTGCCGCGTCGCCTATTTTAAGGAACGAAAGTAGACCTGATGATACACCGCCACCAGATAATTTTTCGCCTTCGCCGCGCAAACGAGAAAAATTAGTACCTGTACCGCTGCCATACTTAAATAGACGCGCTTCACGCACCCACAGATCCATAATGCCACCATCATTTACTAAATCATCATTGATAGCTTGAATGAAACAAGCATGTGGCTGAGGACGTTCGTAGGCACTCGTTGATTTTAAAACTGTCGAGCTTTCTGGATCGACATAATAGTGCCCTTGAGCTGGACCGCTCAGTCCATAAGCAAAGTGTAAACCGGTATTAAACCATTGTGGACTATTTGGCGCCGCCATTTGCTGAGCAAGCATGTAACACGTTTCGTCATAAAAAACTTCTGCATCGGCAGCAGAATCAAAATATCCATATTTTTTTCCCCAATGTGTCCAGCAACCAGCAAGTCGGTGAAAAACTTGACGCGCGTCACTTTCGCTTCCTACCTCCGGCAGCCCGGCTCTTCTGAGGTATTTTTGCGCTAAGATATCGGTTGCTACCTGACTCCAAAACTCAGGAACTTCTACATCAATTTCTTGGCTAGCTTTCGATCCATCAGAGTTTTTTAATTGAGAACTGCGCTTGGCGAATTTAATGCCGAGATAGGGCTGGCCTTTTTTAGTAAATAAACGGTTGATTTTCATAAAATCCCTTTCATTGAAATTGAATTCTTTTAATTGCCAAAACCAAACAATAAAAATCCGAGGCTCGGCTCACGGCTAGTTTCAACTAGCGCAAGCAATTAGCATTTTTCATCGCTTTTTTATTTGAGGTCCCTGCTTTTTATGGCGCGGATTCTCAGCGTTATGTTTGGCGATATTTTGATGATGGAATTTTTTTTATGGGAAGTCAACCCTCAGAAACACAAAATGTAGTGTCCACAACTTATCAACAACGCTATATGTTGTGTTTGGACCCTTCCCCTAAATCGTAGCTTCGCGAAAAAACACATGAATATTTTATTTATTCTTTTTTTTGCCAAAATGCCTGTTCACAAAAACATAATTTTCTGTGGATAAGCCAAAAGATTACTGGACAGCAGAGTGAGTGGACTTCAAAGCCGCATAATCGCGCGCAGAAAGATATATTGGTATTTCTAGACTTGTTTCTTGGCCGGGAAGAATCTCAAAATTCAGAATTTCTCGCTTAGATTCTGAAAATTTCGCCCCCCAAGCGTGATAAACAATAAGTTGATAGCGCCCCTCGATCAAAGAGAACTGACTAGAATTCAAGATGTTTAGATCATGTGAATGCCCACTTCCCTTTGCGCCTAATGGCTCAACTCGCATAAAGTCGGTACGCATATGCGGAATGTGTCTATGTTTTGGCGCTAAGAGCACTTTACCTAGACCAAATTCTTTAAAACTTTCGCGAGCATCTAACGAATAACGTATCGATCCATCAGCATCCAAACTCAGCTCATAATTTTTTCCCTTAGAAAATAATACGGGGATGTCGCTCACAGTTTTAATAGAAGGATAAATTTCCGCCTCTTCAAAAAGATAAATTGCGGTTTTCCCCAAGCAGCTAAAGTCAAATTCGACACAGTTACGATTTACTTTTATTGCAGCGAGGTCAAATTCAACTGTCTGATTCGAATCTACTTTAATGCTTTCAAAATCCAATCCTTTATCAACTCTAAATTTAAAATCTCCAGGCAACAAAAACTCTGGTTTATTGATCTGCAATAGCTGTTCGTTTTCGCCAGCGATCTTAGCAGGATCTCCAGTGATGAGTTCTATTCTGGAAATATCGACATCCTTTGGCGACTTTGCTAAAAATAGCCCAGCCTGAATTGTCAATTTTTGGCCAGAAGCTATCACAATGGGCATGCGACTACCATTAAGTTCTAACAAATATTTCCCTGGCAACAATAACAACCAATCTCCAATTTTTTGCGAATGGGTTGCCGCAGAAATGCTGTCGATGGACGAAACAAAAAATCTTTCTTTGGTCTCCGCATTTGCCAGTACACGGAGAGCACCTAGCTTAACTTTTGAAGTAGAAATTTTTTCCGCGGCAAAAGATTCTTTAATTTTTTTTTGCGAAAACGCTTTGTAACCAATGAGCAATTCATTCGATGAATTAAGCATGGACAAGGAGTTTTGATTTAAAATTCTTTGTTTAAAACCAAAAACTTGTGACCTATCACATTGAACGTCAGCAAAAAATGATTTGGGAATACCTTTAGGCCGAATTAATTTTAATGTATGAGCGAATAATGTGCGCGTTTCATTCGGCTTCAAGCTTATTTCTGTACTAGAACAATCCATCAATATTAAATAGCGCCCAGCTGGCAAGGGCTGAACGGAATTAACAAGAGGTCGATACAGTGCTTCTAGCTTTTGCGGATTTTCACCTTTAATCGAATAAATATCATAATACCCACTGCTATCTGCCTTGACTTCAAGATGAGCTTTTGGTGAGGAGCTGCACGAAGAAAATAAGCAAAGAGCTATGCAGTATTTGAGAAAATGAAAATACAAAGGTGCCGCTTTAAAAGTTTGCATCAAGGCAGAAGCTATCTTAGTCATGAATTTTTATCAACAGGCTCGACTAAACGCCTGAATTCAAAATACATTCTTTGCCATCCAAAGTTTTCCAAGACCCAATTTTTACTCTTCTTAAGCTCCTTTTGCCACGATTCAGTGTACCAATCTTGCTTTAGAATAAAGTCTAATTGTTCTTTAAAGCTTTCTTCTCCCTCGAAACAAAATACCGTTGAAAGGGCATCAGAATAGTATCTCAAAACCGAGCTCGCACCATTCACAAGGACGGGTTTGCCCGCGGCTATCGCTTCGATAACAATCATCGATAAGCTTTCATGAATCGAGGGGTTCACAATTACAAAAGCTTTAAACAGTTCTGCGACTTTATCACCTTCATTCAAATAACCTAGAAAAATGAACTGCCTTGTTTTTGGAATATTCAAGTCTGAATCTTGTCTTCCAGCGAACTTTACTTTGATACTTGGGAAATATTTCTGCATCCAATCGATTAACAAATGAGTATTTTTTCCACGGCTTAAGCGTCCAAAATAAAAAACTTCTTTTTCAAAATTTTGCGGCACCGCTTCTTGTGAGTTGAAATTTTTGTCGTCAAAACCCATGCCAATATGCCGAATTTTGCTCGATGAAGCTAATTTACTGCTGATTAAACGAGCTTCTTCTGGATGCAAAGATAAAATTATTGGAACTTTTTCTAGAATTTTCCTAATTATATTAAAATGAAATGCTGGCTCATCATGGGCAGCTGCAATGAGAGAGTAATTTTTAAAACCAAGCCTATCCAGACTGCGAATACCCCAAATCGTTGGGTAATAAAGATAAGTCACAAAAACTATATGATCATATTCATTTAAGTCTTTAATTAATTTTTTGATCAACAGTGGGCAAACAGGCCCTTGTAACTGGATCCAAAAGTATTCGAGAAAATCTCTCAATTTATTGCCAAACAGTTCTGGAAGGAGCTTAATTAAAGGAATTAAAATAAAATTCAGTAGAGCATTATAGGGCGAAAAGAATATCGAACGCCTCCTACTACTATTAAATCTCTGAACTCCAACACCAAAAACAACCTCTCTACCTTCTTGAAAGTGCTGCGACCAGGTTTGATAATCTAGTGCAGTGCTAGTATAGACTTCTACAGACCAAGAGGCATTTTTTACCAATGCTTGCGCTATTTCGCGAGTCAGGGCTTCCGCGCCTCCGACCACTTCAGATCCATATCGCTGCACTATAAAAGCAATTTTTGGCATCAAGTTCCTCTTGTATTCCAATTACATCAAATTCCACTCGAATTAACCAACTTAAATTGGTAGCCTCTGCATTCAAAATGGGGAGTAGTTTATGACTAAAAAGGCACTTATAACCGGCATTACAGGGCAAGACGGCTCGTATCTCGCTGAATTTTTACTCGAAAAAGGCTATGAGGTTCATGGCATAGTCAGACGCTTGAGTACACCCAATTTTTCAAGAATTGAGCATCTACTACAAAAAGTTACTTTGCACGACGCCGACCTATCGGATTTAGCTTCACTCATCTCCGTTGTTAATTCTTCAAGTCCTGATGAAGTTTACAATTTAGCGGCTCAATCGTTCGTAGCTACAAGCTGGCGTCAAGCCATCCTAACCAGCGATATAACAGCCGTTGGTGTGGTGAGAATGTTAGAGGCTTTAAAAATTGCAAAAAAAGACGCGCGTTTTTATCAGGCAAGTAGCTCAGAAGTCTATGGCAAGGTATTACAAGTTCCACAAAACGAAGAAACACCTTTCTATCCTAGAAGCCCATATGCTGCGGCAAAAGCCTTTGGCCATCATATTACTATTAATTATCGTGAAAGTTTTGGCATGTATGCTGCCTCAGGAATTCTGTTTAATCATGAATCTCCTCGTCGTGGCGTAGAATTTGTAACTAGAAAAATCACCGATGGGATTGCAAGAATCAAGTCGGGGAAACTTGATCGTCTGGCTTTAGGTAATCTTGAATCCAAGCGAGACTGGGGATATGCAAAAGACTATGTTGAAGCAATGTGGCTAATGCTCCAACAAAAAACTCCTGAAGACTTTGTAATTGCTAGCGGCGAAACCCACAGCATCGCTGAATTTTGCGAAATTGCCTTCGCTCGAGCCGGAATCAAAAATTGGAGAGAATACGTTTATGTAGACCCACAATTTATAAGACCTGCAGAGGTTGATTTATTGCTTGGAGATGCAAGCAAAGCAAAAACAAAGCTTTCATGGTCACCAAAAACTTCATTTAAAGAGCTTGTGCATTTAATGGTTGATGCAGATTTAAAACTTCACGGAGTCCATTAATTGAAGATCCTTGTCACAGGGGCTGCCGGATTTGTCGGTCAATATTTGCTCGATGAATTAACCGAATTTGGTCACCAAGTCATCGCGAGCACCTTAGAGACCGAAGTCATTAAAACAAAAAACGGTCTATACCCCGCTCTTACTTGTGACCTTACCCAAAAAGACCAAGTTTCTAAATTAATAACCGAAAACGCACCGGATGCCGTCGTTCACTTGGCGGCTTTTTCTGATTTAGGTCGAAGCTGGTCAGTTCGAGATAAGCTTCTCGACATAAATATTTTCGCAGCATTAAATGTAGGTCAGTCTCTCGCGAGCTTAAATAAAAAGTCAGTTTTCCTATATGTAAGTACAGGAGCTGTGTATAGCAATCTAAAAAAAACATCCCTAATTTATGCTGATGAATCTTTAGTTCCTCAGCCATTGTCGCCTTATGCTTATTCTAAATTAGCGGCAGAACACGGATTAAGAGCAATTGAGTCGGATACTTTTAGTCTCTACATAGCGCGACCCTTTAATCATATCGGGCCAGGGCAATCGACTAATTTTGTATGTACGGCTTTTGCAGAGCGCATAGCACAGGCACAAGATGGTGCGTCAATACCGGTAGGAAATCTTAATGTCATAAAAGATTTTTCTGATGTTAGAGATATTACCAGAGCCTATCGCCTAATTCTTGAACAACAACCCGAGGAAAAGCTTTTTGTCCTTGGCCAGGGAAAACCTATGACTGTACAAACTGTATTCGATATTTTGAGCACTTGCTCGCATAAAAACATCAGGTCTCACTTTGACCAAACACTTGCGAGACCAGAAGAGCATGGAGCTATAGTTAGTAACCCAAAACTTGCCCAAGAGATTCTGGGGTGGTCTCCGCGCTTTTTAGTGAATGACACACTCAGCGAAATTTATAAAAATATTTCCCTGAAAGATAAATAGGGAAATTAAAAATAAACCTGAGCTGCGAGCAGCATCTGCGTTGTGCTTAGTCGCCCAAAACCGAAACGCAGCCTCGGTCCAAATGTCACATTTTTAGATCTTAAAAAGTCTAAGCCGCCTGTCAAAGAAACAGTAGCACCGTCTCGCTCGATCTTTTTAACTTCTGGCGCGCCGCCTAAGTGAGATAGTTGAATATTTGTATAAGCTGCACCGACGTCTAGGTTGGCTCTAACTTTATTACCTAATTGCTGCTGCACTAAGGTACCTATCTCCCAAAATTCTACGACTCCCTCATAAGACTTATCTTCGTGATCTACGTAAACAAAACTTGGTGCATAGCGTAAATATGCAAGTAAAGGACGATTTTTTTCTCTTCGACCAAGATACCCGGTTCGCCATAAAATTTTAATTTCTGAAAATCCGTTCGAACTCCAATCGCCTTCTGCTGCTCTCATTCTTATCCAGCCAAAACCAAGCTCTGCGGCTAAACGCTCGTCAACAGATGCCTTGGGTAGTGGAGTATCTGAAACAATTAAAGGCGGCTCAATATTGTTTTTTCCATTTTGGTTATTTGGCTCCCCTTGCGAATCTTTAATACTTTTAGAATCTTCAGCCTGGTCTATTTCTTGACCTTCTTCTGCATAACTAAACGAGCTTATATTTAATTGCATAATGAAAGGTAATATGAGTGCCATCTTCATTTTTTGCATATATTTTTCCTATCTGCTTTATATGATAAGTTTTATGTCTAGGAGAAACCTTGGATCACGCTTAGTTTCATCAATACCGGCGGTTGTTCCGAGTTGCTCAGTATATGCAACAAACCTCACCTTCAACAAACGAACATCAAACTGAAAACCTCCGGTCAATTCTCCCTGGTGAAGTCCAGTTTGCAATTTGAGAATTTTTCCATAACCCCACTCGAGCCCTAAGTTAAATTTCTTAGAGTAGTGCTCAGGTTGATTGATGGCATGAGAATCTAGAGCTACCATCAGATAAGTTGCGTCTGTTTGAATTGGCTTTATGCTGATCCCAGTATTCACCGCAGGCAATCTTTCTTCGGGTGCAGCCAATGCACTCCCAGAAACGCTCATTTTTTTATATTTAGTTCCACCGATATCCATAATGCTAATGCCAACAGTTGGCTCCATGGTTTTAATTGGAGTTAATAGTACACCAAAATCAAACCCAACACCTTGCCCGCCCTCAATGAAATCCTCGATTTTGGGGGAGTCGGACTCTTCGCCCTCTGTGCTTTTTGATCCTAAAGCTTGCAAAGTATCAATACTGAATTCATTATTAACTCCTCCGCGAGCTACATATTTTATCGAAGCTCCAACACTCAATCGCTCTTCAAAAAAATTGCGAGCATAAGTGATAGGCATTATCACTCTAGGACCAAAATCAAGTTCTGCTGATATTTGGCGGTGAAATACTGCAGACATAGCCGTTTCAAATCCAATGCCAAATCCAATGCCTGGAAAAATTAAGTGTGGGGTCCATTG
Organism: Oligoflexales bacterium; assembly: GCA_018060885.1. Classification (GTDB taxonomy): domain Bacteria; phylum Bdellovibrionota_B; class Oligoflexia; order Oligoflexales; family JAGOVF01; genus JAGOVF01. Next base: position 36,205 of record JAGOVF010000003.1, read on the forward strand.
CAAACTTAAATGATGCGACTCACCAAAATGACTTTGAACAAAGTCCAAAATTTCAGTTTCATTTCCGCCGCTTCCTCCCATAACATCCATAAGCTCAGAGGCCATTTTTAGCGAGCCACTGGAAAATTCGAGGCCCAAGTCAAAAAAAGCGCCTGTCCACTCCTTAACACGAGCAATTCCTGCTGGATTATAGAACAAAGCATTATAGTCGTCTGCAACAGCCACAAATGCATTTCCCATACCTAGGGGACGAGGACCAAAATGAGTCCAGCGCAATTCCTTGGCACTAGCTAGATCATCTCGCATCCAGGCCAGTAAAAGCAGCAGAAGAGATAATTTTATTCTCGTAAAATTCATAATACCCCTTAGTTTCTTGCGTCTGATTTCTTCTAGTTATTACGTTTAGATCTAAACTCTGACCTAACTCTCGAATAAAGCGTAGTAAAATTGTATCGCTGATCAAGCCCAAATGCAAAATCTCGGTCTGATGTAGTGCCTGATTAAAATGGCTTTTTTAAAGCATCATCTACTTGTTTCTAAGCCAAGAAGCCGCTATGATGCCCGGCAACGATTCCTGGTTGCATTTTTGGGAGTTTTTGAAATGTCAAAAGCGGACGTCGCCGCAGAGAGAAAAGCTCAAATTGTCCAAGCGACAGTTGAATGCATTGCAAAATTTGGTTACCACAATTTCTCAATGCAGGATGTTGCAACCCTTGCAGGTGTGAGTAAGGGTATTATTCATTATTACTTTTTAAATAAAGATGATCTTCTTAAATCCGTACTCAGTCGAGTAGCTGGCGACATCGAAAAAGTGATGTTAAAGGAAATGGAAAAAACTCACACTCCTTTAGAAAAACTTAAAATATTTATTGAGGTAAGTTTAAATATCGTAAGAAACACCAAAGAATACTACCAAGTGAACATGGATTTTTGGACGCAAATCAATCAAAATTCTGAGATTCGTAGTGTTATTGCAAAACATTATGAAAAATTCCGTGAAACTGTAAAAATCATTCTGCAAGAAGGCATTGAAGATGGCAGTTTCAAATCATGTGATCCGCAATATTACAGTTCAGTCGTTATCGCAATAATTGACGGCGTCAGTTTACAATGGCTGTTTGACGAAAACACCTTCGAGTATGATAAAATGGTTGGCAAAGCAACGAGCTTTATTATTGAAGGCTTGCGTAGTTAGCTTGGCTTAAAAATCATTTGAAGTTCTCAGCCAAGTTAATATCGGCTAAACATTTGAACTAAGCGATAACAGCTAATATGAGCAGTCAATTACAGATTGAAGAAGCACTAAATTTAGCCAAACAAGGCTCGGCTCTAGATAAGGATCAAGTCGATCGCGTACTCAAAACATTAGCTAATTTTGAATGTTGGGTTCCCTTTCAAAAACTAATAGAACAACACACAAGACATGGAGATCGAGCTGATCAATTACAAAGGCTCGTATGGTTTGCAAAAATTCAGTATCAAAACCTTTCTGATTTGCCAGGCTGCTTAAATTCGTGTGAACTCGTACTTAGACAAAATAAGCTTAACTATCAAAACTTTCGTAACGATGTCCTCTATCAAATAATCAACAACGAAGAATGGCCAACTGAAGCCGCTATATTAGAGCATATTTGTAATTTATTTCACGATCGCACTGATAGAGTAAGATGCCTAGAACGCCTTTGCTTAATCTACGAAAAAAAATTGCCAAAAGAAGACGAGCTTTCTGCAACTTACGAAAAATTACTTAGCACCGATGAAAACAACATTAAAGCCTTAAAATACTTTAAATTAGTTTACTCGCAAGAAAACGACTGGCTTCAAGTTCGTAAGATTTTAGAAAGGCTTTTAAAATTATCAGAAAAGAATGAGGCCTTTCGGGTTGCTCAGGAGCTCGCGTCTTTATTGATTTATCAAGTTGATGACGCAAAATCGGCTATAGAAATACTCGATAAATATTGTAAAAACAGCCCCCTTGACACAAGTAATTTATACTATGATGCATTTTTCAATACAAAAAATTGGGATGCCTGTATTCGTATATTAGAACAACTTCTTCTAAAGTCGAAGCTGGCGAAGGAAAAGGCTATTTTAAATTATCGACTTTCTGAGATTCTTAACTTCAAAGACGATCTGGCAAAGAGCATAGAAAAATGCGAATTAGCGCTAACTTTAGATCCAAAACTACTGGAAACATACGAACATTTGATAGGCGTTTACCTCCTATTAAAAGATTGGAAAAATACCTATCGGATTCTCAAACTACTTAAACAAGAAATTCAGAACCTATTTGTCAGAGAGCGTCTTGCAGAAGCAATTTCCCGCATTGAGCGCTCAGTGTTAAACGCAAGACCTACTTAATAACAAGAGACTTACAAGCATTGTTTCATATGTGCACCGGAGAAAAATGGAAAAAAACACTAGAGTTTCAATCCTTGAAGCCGAGCAAAAAGCGACCATTTCTGGCTATCTGCACCTTCCCCCGTTTTTTAATCTCGAAAAAGTAATCGCAACTTCCATGCTCGAGCATTTGACTAGTTTAAATAACCAATTTGAATCTATTACGATTTTTACCGAAGAAAATCTCAATCTAGAACTTTTACAAAATTTACTACCAAACAATCCACAAATCATACTTCATCGCTTAGATTTTGCGCATTTTTTTGATTTTATTATCAATCATCGAGGCAAACATTTGTTCGGACTATTTGGAGCTCATCGCCCCATATCAAAAACAGCTTTAAAATACCTGAGAAATCTATCGCACGATTTAATTCTCCTAAATTATAAAAATTTTAAAATCGACAGTCGCTATACGATGAAAAACATAGAATTTTTAAAGGGACTTGAATTATCATCTTCGCAATCTTTCATTGCAGAGGAAAAGCCTGGGAAAGTAGGCTCAATAAAAATACACTCACCAACAAAAGTACAGAGTAGAATTCAAGATGAAGCATATTATGCAAGTGATTTAAACCAAAATGAAGCACCAAGAGACGTTAAAAAAAGCACTTATCAACGTTGGAATATAGCTGCCGGATCAATTTTTCTAAATACTGAGGCTAGTTCAAATATAACTTCAAACATCAATCAAGAAATTTCTGCGACGAAAATTCATTTAAACGTAAATGAAGCACCTAATATCAACCTAATGTCTTTGATTGCAGAAAAAATTAATTCTTTTTTGGAAAATTATTACAATAAAAATTGCGATATTAACTTAGCAATAAGTTCCCCATATGCAATTTTAGTAGATGCATTAATAGAAAAAATGACCTCAATACTACCCGACAGTAAACTAAATATTTATAGCTTTGATTTTTTAAGTTTGGAAGGGTGGTCGCCCGCTCTTACCTTTTACAATTTACTTTATTTTCACAAAGACCCATTGATATTTGTAAACTTTGGTTCCTACCCAAATATAGATTTAGTCGCAATCAAAAAGGCCAAAGGATGACGCCTTGGAAATAGTTCAAAACAGTCCGCTAGCCGGCATCAGCATTATAGAATTCTCAGGTAATGGACATTTGCTTCATCCAGATAATATAAAATTATTCGATATAATAAAATCTACACTTGAAAAAATTGACCAAGGACAGCTTCAGCTGGTGTTGCTTTATGCGAAAAAGTCGCACGAAGATTGCAGTCAAAATTGGCTTTCATACCTTAATGGTGATGTACTTCGTTACACCTTAACACAGCACATTACTAAATATCGACTACTGCTAAATGAAGTAAAAAAAAGCAAAATTCCGTGGGTCTTTATTGCAGACCAAGATTGTTTGGGATCGGTTTTTGAACTGGCTTTATACTGCAGGCTAAGATTGTGGTTTTCAACAAATGCAAATGTTGGATTCCCCGAAATTAACTATGGTTTCTTCCCACCTTTAGGATCACTCGAGTTTAATCAATTAGCATCACAGATTTTTCTTAAAATAGGAGAAAGCTTTGGAGTCTTTTCTGCAGAAGAGGCCGAGAAATTAGGCTTAATTGACAAAGTCATTAATTTTAAGGAATGGCAAACTAAACTTAATCTTTTTGTTGAAACTTATATTCCAAATCTATTGGCCGAAAGAAAGCTCACTGGAAAATTACGTCTTCATGCAAAGACCTTGGACAAGCTACTAGCAAAGGCGAAAGTTTTAAGAAAAACTCCTTTAGGTGAAGACCAAAGATTCTTACGCGATCGCAGCCCATATTGGGTCGACTATATAAATTTTTTGAAACAAAAAGATCGTTTGCCTGAAGTTCTACAAACTTCTTATCATGCCGTTTATGAGCATGCTAGCGAGCAACTAACCAATGCAAATTACATAAGCTTTCTTTTGAGCTCGAGAGAAAAATCAAAATTACGCTATCCTGCACAAGGAAATTCAATTCAAACGATTCTTATTATCTGCCACGATGCTCCACCACCTAAAAATTCATTGTTAAGAATTTTTGAAAGCAAAAGAAATATTGTTCTAGCGGCCGAAAGCCAAAGTAATTTAGTCCGAAACATTGAAATTATTTATCACAGATTCTCGAATCTATTGTCTCAACAAGAGCTAAATGATTTTTGGCATCGTCGCGTCACCTGGCAAATGCACGAATTTAGCGAGTCTTTGCTACCTGTTTTTAAATGGGATTTAAACCACAATCTTATTTTAAAAATTAGAGATAAAAATTTCTTCTTTTCAAATCTTGAATCTAATTTTCAGTCATATAGCTCTACTTTTTACGAGCACTGTGGAAGCTTAGGATCAGAGCCAGAAGAAATTATTAGCCTGGCAACAATAGTTTCAAAGGGAATTATAGTCACAAAGCCATTTGGCCAAAGCCGTATGTCTGTATCTACCCTTGTAAAGTTTCTCTTTCTACAAGAACTAATTGCCCTAACAGAAAAACAAGGACGTAGCCTTACACAGCTGCTAGAAGCACTTAAGGATTCCGGATGGAAGTCGGTATCGGCGCGAGATCACTGGGACCTCTTCCTTGCACAGGAAAATCTTTCATTTAGTCCTTCCGCTGATGAACAAAGCCTGCTTAATCAATTTGTCGAGCAAAAAATAGTTGAGTTACTTGATTTTAGCTCTATCGAGCAAATGTCGATAGCAAAACGTAACGGAAAAGAGCGTTGGAACCCGACTAGAGTCAGCATACACATGTCAATATTTTGTGGCTTAGTTACAAAATTCCTCGTCGCAGCAAATTTGTGTCAAAGTTACCAAGCTGCAAACTTTTTAACAGCAAAAATCGTAGGTTTTCCTATTGATTTGGGAACCCCCCTAGGCATGCACAATAGGTATAATGAAAGTAGATTAATTTATCACATAAAGTTAAATTGGCCGAGTTTAGATCCTAGTTTTTGCTTAAAACACATCCCATAATTCTTTGGACAAAACTTTGGAAAAATCATTATTCGAAAAGCGCCTAACAGAATCTGCAAATCTGCTCGGAAATTCTATTTGTCTAGGCATAGACCCACACTTTAAATCAGAAGTTCCCCAATTTTTTAAACAAGAAATGTCTCGGATTAGCATTCAAGAATTTTTATTAAATTTCTCTTATAGCTGCATAGATGCCGCACGCGGGCTAGTGCCTATCGTGAAATTTCAAAGCGCTCTATTTGAGCAGTATGGTAGTGAAGGCATTGCCGCACTGGAAAAAGGTGTTTCTTACGCTCGTGCAAAGTCTGTTTTAACAATCCTTGACGCAAAGCGTTGCGATATATCGACAACAATGCAAGCCTATGGCACATATGCTTTTGAATATTGTCAGGCAGATGCTTTAACGATTATAGGTTACATGGGAAGTGATACCTTAAATGCACTTATTCCATGGATGCATCAAGGCAAGTTCATTTATTTGGTTTTATATAGTTCAAACTTAAGTGGACAAACGCTACAACAAAAAGTATTGGGAGAAGTAACAACTGTACCTGCAAATAAAATTTCTACCAGCGCAGCGGCGCTATTCGATCACTTTATAACATTTTGTCGAAAAAACAATATCAGCAATTCTTTAGGTTTTGTGATTGGAGCCGAATATTTCACCCAAAAAAAATACTTTACTCTACTCGAACAATTTTCGAAAAGCCTCTTATTGATACCCGGATTTGGCGCCCAGGGTCTAAATTACTCAGACGTCGCAGCTGAATTGAAACATCTTCTTAAAAAAGATACTTATGTGACTTCACAATCTCGCTCGCTTTTAGGAATAGGATTGAAAAAATTAGACAACAAAATAGAGGGCGTTAAAAGTTGGCAAGACTACTCTTCTTATGTTGCCTCTAATATTAAAAAGCAAATTCAAATTTTTAAATCTGTGGTCAATCTGCAATAGTCCAAAATATTTTGTGTCGAAAAAGACACGTTTTGTTTGCGTGTTGAGCTTTCTATTAAAGGTGTTTCGGCTATAAAGCGCCCACAGTAATTGTTTTTCTCAAAACAGCTTATCCCCGCTCAACACCTCCGAAGTGGCACGATTTTTGCTGCACTTCTCTGAAGAAATAGAATAGCGACCGGCCAGTACTTGGTGTCGTTGTAAGGAGCAAAATGCAGTATCAAAGAACTTTAAATAGACCCATTAAGTTTCGTGGAGTCGGCCTCCACTCCGGCAAACTCGTCGATATTGCGGTTTTCCCCACCGAAGCGGATCATGGAATTGTTTTTCAAAGAACGGATAAAAGCTATCCACCCATCAAAGCCATCCCAGAAAATATTTTAACTACGAACCTTAACACCACCCTAGGATTTGGAGACAACTCAATCTCCACGATAGAACATCTTATGGCAGCTTTTTCAGGGCTGGGTATCGATAATGCCTTAGTCAAAGTTAATGCTTCAGAAATTCCAATACTTGATGGAAGTGCAGCTCCTTTTATCGATATTCTCCTTATTGCGGGATCTAAAAGGTTGCCGGTATTTAAGAAAAAGATTTTAGTCATTAAACCTTTTGAAATAGTTTCCGGAGATAGTCGAATAACAATAGAGCCGAACGACAACGAAGAATTAGAATTCTCTTGTTATATTAATTTTTCAAATAGCCAAGCAATAGGCGAACAAAAACTTAAATTTACTCTTAAAGAAAATAGTATATTTGATATATGTGAAGCTCGCACATTCTGTCATATAAAAGATGTTGAATATATGAGAACGCATGGACTGGCTTTAGGCGGATCGCTTGACAATGCGGTTGTTGTGGACGATTTAAAAGTAATGAATGCTGAAGGCTTAAGGTTCAACGATGAATTTGTTCGCCACAAAATGCTGGATTGCATCGGCGACTTAGCACTATTAAATGCACAAATCATCGGAAAAATAACTTTGCATAAACCGGGACATGGTTTGCACGCAAAATTCACTCAACAATTTGAAAAACTTGAGGATCAAGTCTGGAAGCAAGTTAAAGGCGAAAGTCCAAGTCGCTTGTTATTTAAGCGCTCAAGCACTCAATTTAAGCCAGCAATTGCCTAAATACACAGCTGTCATCCTGAGCGAACGCGAAGGACCTCATGTCATCCTGAGCGAACGCGAAGGATCTGTAATTTGAAAAAGTTACTTCGAGCAAAAGATCCTTCGCTTCACTCAGGATGACAGGTTATTCAGGATGACGGGTTATTCAGGATGACAGAAGGTCCTTCGCGTTCGCTCAGGATGACGGATTTTGGGATGATGGGTTCTTCACTTTCTTTACTTTAGGCTCTGGAATAAGAATAGGCTTTAGTAATTGGCGACTACTTGAACGCATGCCAACGAACCTAAATAACAAGGGCCTTCCTTTAAAATTTCCCACCATAAAAACTACGAATAAGAAAGGTATAATTCTAAAAACCGTAGAAAGATTAAAAACGGTCTCATAGTTTTCTAGTTTAATTTCTTCTCTTGAAAAAAACTGGGCAGCAAATAAAACTCCACAAATCATTCCAAACGCAATAACTAAATTTGACCAAGTTAATAAGCGCGACCGCATATTAAACGGTACCCTCTCAATAATAACTAAAGTCATTCCTAGCTCATGGCAACCCCACGCTATTCCTGAAGCTAACTGAATAACTACCAACCAAAAAAAGCTGTCGGTCTGCATCCATAAAAATGGAATCGGGATAACGCTAAACGACCCAATGATCAAAAGAAGCCTTACTCCCGATCTTTCAACCAGTCCATTAAAAATATATCCTGAAATAACTCGAAATAAATATCCACAACCTATCAACACGCTGTAATCGATCAAATCAAACTTAAGTTGTTTCAAAATATACGGACTTAAAAACGGCGCGGAAATATGCACCGCAAAATTTGTTGATAAGACTATAATCAGTGCAGTATAAATATATTTTTTTTTCACCCAGACACTAAATTTTTCTTTGTTCGTCTTTTCAAAAAGCGGCTCGTTTTTTGGAAATGGATGCCAGAAAAATGTCGCCATACTTATAAATCGAGCAATTGAAGCCAAAATTAGCATAAAAGAAAGTAGTCCAACTGCCTGACTTTGTTCTGTATTGATACGACCTAAAATCAAACTTGCAAGAACAAGGCTCACCAAAGCTGCGATTTGATTTAATGCATTTCTACGATAGAAAAATAATTTTAGAGACTCAGGTTTAACAATCTTAACTATTAATAGATTCCAAACTGGCCCAGCAGTGAAGCCCAGTCCCCAATATACTGATATAATGAATCCAAGTAGTATTGATGATGGCGCAATTGACTTTGCTGAGCTGATAATGCCTACCATAGCTAGACACAACAAACTCAGAGCCTGACCACCACAGCAGAAATAAAGCCATCTTTGTGGATTATTTGATTTTTGTGTTAAATAAGAAAGCGCAAATTGTAAAAATGCGCCAACAATCACAGGCAAGGTACTTAGAAAGGAAGCTCCGACCTCACTTATACCCAGACTAAGAGCATAAGCGACTAGATAGGTCTCTCCCAGCCCGACCATCAGGCTATACAGTGCCCCTTCATAAATACTAATGCGACTAGTGGCTTTGGCACCGGCGTTCAGAATCTACATCCTCTTAAACATTCGCTAAATTTAATTGTAGAACGTTAGATTCCGCATGAGGAGTATAGGAATTAAAAACCTTCTTTTTTAAATGTAAATTATTTACGCTTTTATACGACTTACCCGTTGTTAGATAATTTTCAAGCTGCTGCTTAGTTTTGTCGCTTAAAAAATTCCACAAAGGTTGCTCTGGGACTTTAATTTGGCTAAGCACCTCTTTAACCTGCTCATCCCAGATTTTTGAGAAAGTCATCATATCGTCTTTCTTTATTGTACCCCGACAGTTTGAACTGCCACACGCACATTTCAAATTATAAAACATATTGAATAATCCATATTCATCGGTGATTTGCTCACCTACATCAATATCGCGCAGCGCTATTTCAAATCCATAACCTGTTGACATTGAATTTGCAGAACACGAGTGGTTAACATACTTCGCATGATCCCAACTTAAAATATAGCGTCCACTGTTATCCACATAGCTGTACTTTTCGACCATTTGAGCAATTTGGACATCTTCTAATAACTTGTTATGTGGCGCCAATATCAACTCAAGCGGATCCAGGGCATAGGTAATACTACCTTTTGCTATAGGCTTGGTTGCATAAACACCAAGACCGACAACTTCATTAACCCACCTAGGCTCCGTACTTGGATGCATCATATTCAAAAATCCTCTATTAAAAACCCACACCAATCGAGAAACGACTCTCGGCCAGCATGGTTATAATTAAAAACTAACAGAGCAATGAGTAAAGACTATTCTTCATTCTATTTTAAGAATTTTTCAAGAATAATAATGCCGAATTTTAAAATAATTGTATTCAATTATTTTTTATCGAGGAATTATTTTTTTGCCCTTTGTTTTAAGCAATCATAGGCTTGTAAGGCCTGCAATCTAGCTACTTGATGGTCTACGATAGGGCCGGGATATTTCTGTTGTTGCTTCGTATTTTTTAATGATGTTTTGAGTTTAGATCCTCCCAGCCAGGGCTGGTGAATGTCATCTAAAGAACTAAGCGCTAATTCAGGCAGCCATCGCTTTACATAAGTGCCATCTGGATCAAATTTTTGCCCCTGCAGGATAGGATTAAAAATTCTAAAGTACGGTGCTGCATCTGCACCGCAACCTGAGCTCCATTGCCAGCCCTGAGTGTTATTTGCCAGGTCTGCATCAAGCAGGGTGTCCCAAAACCAGCGCGCTCCTTGCTGCCAGGGGACTAGTAAATGTTTGACTAAAAAAGATGCAGAGATCATCCGTACACGATTGTGCATCCAACCAGTGCGCCAAAGCTGCCGCATTCCTGCATCCACAATTGGATAGCCGGTTTGACCTTTTTGCCACTTTACCAATTTGTCTTCATCTTCTTCCCAAGGAAAGTTTTCAAATTCCTTGCGCAATGGCTGCTCGCTTATGTGAGGAAAATGATAGAGCAAATAATAAGAGAATTCCCGCCAGACAATTTCTTTTAAGAGTTGTTCTATACTTAGTTTTTTTTGCGCCGAAACTCCATTTGAACTTTTAATAATGTGACCCCAAACTTGACGAGGTCCGACTTCTCCAAAGCGCAAATGCGGACTTAAGCGGCAGGTTCCATCTTTTGATGGAATATCGCGAAGCTCAAGATAAGAAGAGATTTCGCTAGAACCGATACTTTCTAGCTTGTTTTTTGCCGCGTCTTCTCCAACTCTCCAATTGTTATAGAATTCTCTATCCCAAGCAATTTTTGGCAATAAATTTAAATGATCTATTGCACATGCTACGGAAGTTTTTTTGCTCTTCGGCAAAATCTTTGGTCTAGTTATGATTTCTGCATTTCGATATTTCTTTAAAAAAGTTTTCCAAAAAGCCGTGTAAACGAGATAAGGTCGAGCGTCGTCTTTAATAACCTCCCAAGGTTCAAGCAGCATCGAATTATTGAACGACTTACAAAAAATATCGCGACTTTTTGCGAGTTCTTTAATCTGAGCATCGACGTTTAATTTAGAAGCAATATATCGTCTGCCCCAAAAAATTGCGGCAATCTTTTGCTCTGAAAATATCTTTTCAAAAACTTCTTTATACGACCCCTGAGCAATTTGTAAATCTCCACCCAAATGCCGAATACTTTTTTGCAAAGAACTTAAAGAATGATGTAGCCACCAGCGACTTGCTGATCCCATTGGCCAAGCACCACTATCTTCATCACTATCAATATATATAAATATGACATGCTTATAAGTGGAAGCTGCACTGACAGCAAGATTATCTTCAAGACGTAAATCATCTCGAAACCAACATATAGCCGTTCCAGAATTATTACTGGCCAAATTTATACTCAAACTAAACTCTCAATTTGAAAACAAAGTTCCAATAATTTTTTTTCGATAGTTAAATATTTTATTAAGATCAATTTTTGCCAGCGGCATACCAAAAATTGCGCCGAGCATGCCTACAGGTAATGAAAAATGAATTAAGTCAATTAACAGTGTTCCATCTGCTAGTTCAACAAATGCATGACGATGATGCCACAGCTTGTATGGCCCCTTTAATTGTTTATCTACAAACTGATTTGGAGCTTCGAAATCGATAATTTCAGATTGCCAAGCCACAGGAATACCATGAATTTTTAACCTGTAGTCAATCAAAGTGCCATTTTCGATTTCATTGCTACTTTTTTTAACGACTTTAAAATTCAACCAAGGCGGCGTAATACGCTCTAGATTTTTTTCGCTGGAGAAGAAATCCCATACTTGATCTCGCTTAAAGGGAACCCATTGCTTTTGTAAAAGGATAAAGCTATTAGGCATTTTTTCGCTATATAAAGAATCTAGCGCTTGTTCAATCGTGGTATAGTTGAATTTAAAACCTTGGGCCAAGGCTCGCCGCGGTTTAACATTTTGGCTGTCTAGAACAAGCTTGGATTTTTCACCTAAAACAGTCTTTAAGACAAATTCTGGAACTTTTAATGGTGACGACCGCGTAAAGTATTTCATCATCGCTTGATGAAACTCACTATTTTGAACCGGATGAGGCGCTGTTAAATTATAGGTTCCTGAATAGCCCTCAATTTCTATTGCTTCTGAAATAAATTTACAAATATCTGCAATATGAATCCAGCTCATATACTGCTTACCGCTTCCGAGAACTGCTCCTAATCCCTTTCCATATATTTCAGCAATTTCAGATAAAGCGCCACCACCATGTCCTAAAACGACGCCAATACGGGTTGTAACTTTTCTAACCGTTTCGGGTAAGTCATCCAAACTATTTTCCCAAGCCAGACAAGTTTCTGCAAGGAAACCTGTCCCAGGAGGACTGTTTTCATCGAGCTCTAAGTCATTTCTATCACCATAAAAACCAATTGCAGAAGCTTGCACAAGCACACGGAGCTTTGGATGATGCCTATTAATGGCTTCAATTAAAGAAGCCGCGACGCTTCTGCGCGATGCTATAATGCTTTCTTTCTTTTCGTCAGTCCATCGACCACTGGCAACTGAATCACCTGCTAAATTTACCACGGCGAAACATTCTGATATTGCTTCAGCAGGTATGTCGCCTCGCCATTGGATAATTTTTGCAGGGTATGGTAGCAACAACGTGTTAGGATTTGCGCGAGTCAAAATCCGAACGGAGTATCCAAGTGAAGTTAGTAAAATACCGAGTTCTCTACCTATAAATCCTGTGCCACCTAAAATTAAAACGGTCTTTTCGTTTCTAGATATACTATTTGAAGCACTCATATTGTTTTACTTTCTTCAAGGCCGCCCGCTCGAAGCCAATCGTAGAAAAGGCGGAAATTGTTCATGTATATCGCAGAACTAATGTTTTGTGGGGCACCTTCTCCGCCAATAATAAGCTTTAATGTAGAGGGCAATTTTTGTTGTAGTTCATTTAATTTTATCTCAGCTAAATGCTCCGAATAATATGAAGAAATACTCAAACAGATAGCGCGCGCTTTACACTCCATAGCGCTTGCAATAATATCAGAATTTGGTGTCGAAGCTCCAAGATAGACAACTCTGTAACCTGCAGAAACTAAAACGATGGAGCACATTGAAAGTCCAAATATATGGCTTTCACCTTCTAGCGCGCTCACAATGATAGTTTCTCCTTTGTTTTTTTCGTTTAAATTTCGCCACTTCATTGCGAGAAAATTCAATAAAACTTCTGATGCGAAATGCTCAGAAGCAACAGGCAGCATTCCATCAGACCAATCTTCGCCAATCTTTCTTAATAAAGGTGAAACACGATCCGTTACAAAGCCTATAGGCCCTATTGCACTCCATTCCTGTTCGCAGGCTTCTATAAAAGCTATTTCATCCCACTTTTTAATGTGCTCTATGAATATATCTACAATTCTAAAATTAAGTCGCTCCGTCGGCTTTAAATCAGAAGCGGGCTTCGAAATGAGCTCTTTAAGCTGGGAAGTTGGCATAGCAACAACCCGGCTAGGTTTTTGCCCAGACGCTAGCGCCAATTTAACAAGATGCAGCCTTTTAACTTCATCCGGTAAATACCTGCGATGTCCTGAACTAGCCTTCTGCGAATATGGGGCCCCATAACGTAGTTCCCACATGCGCAAAGTATTGATATTGATACCTGTTGCTTTTGCAAGCTCGCCAATTTTTAGAGATGGGGTCAACACTTAGTAATCCTTTTTTTTAAAATAAGCGGCACGTCGAAAAACTGCAAAGGCAGAAAACGTATAGTTTATTTATTCATATTTCCCAATTATGTAAAGTTATTTGTTTAGATTATTAAAATTATCTATACATATTTAACTTTGTTTAGTATAAATCAGTACAGAGGGGGTTTCAAATGTGGCGTCAACTCATCAAATGGTTAGATTCATATAATTACGAAAAAAATCCTTCGCTCGCTCCATCAATTAGGCGCTTAACCCGTGAAGATTGGGTTCGCTGTCTTCCCTATGTGGGGATGCATTTAGCTTGTTTTGCGGTAATTTGGGTTGGCTGGTCACCAATTGCACTTTGGACAGCGCTCGCGGCATATTTCATTCGGATGTTTGCTATAACTGGATTTTATCATCGCTATTTTTCACATTCCGCATTTAAAACCGGTCGTCTTATGCAATTTATATTTGCTGCTATTGGCAGTGCTTCCACTCAACGCGGACCGCTTTGGTGGGCGGCGCATCATCGCTTTCACCACAAGCACTCAGATACTGATTCTGACATTCACTCACCAAAGCTTTTTGGCTTTTTTTGGAGTCACACGGGCTGGTTTATGAGCGAAAGCAATTTCCGCACAAAAACAAAACTAGTAAAAGATTGGAATAGATTTCCAGAACTCATATTTTTAGATCGATTCGACATTTTAGCGCCGGTATTTTATGCAACTTCTCTATTTTTGATAGGAGGCTATTTAGAAAGATACCATCCACAACTCCAAACCAGTGGGGGGCAGCTCTTAACTTGGGGCTTCTTTATCTCAACAGTTGCACTCTATCATGGCACCTTCACTATAAACTCACTCGCGCATGTTTGGGGTTCACGAAGATACAAAACATCAGACCATAGCAAAAACAATCCTTTTCTCGCTCTCATAACATTGGGCGAAGGTTGGCATAACAACCACCATCGTTATCCGATCGCTGCAAGACAAGGTTTTGCATGGTGGGAATTTGACATCACGTTCTATATTCTCAAAATCTTCGAAAAACTCGGTCTTGTATGGGATTTAAAAATAGTGCCACCATCGGTCTATCCAGGAAAGCCTGAAGAGAAACAAGTAAACACTGCCAATACTAACCTTAAACTTCTCAAGACGGCTACACTATGAAAATTGCCATTGTTGGAAGCGGAATTTCCGGCTTAACTTGTGCACATATGCTGCACAAAAAGCACGACATAACTCTATTTGAAGCTGGATCCTACGTCGGTGGCCACACTAACACAATAGAAGTCCTCGAAGACGGAAAAAAGATTCCTATAGACACTGGGTTCATCGTCTTCAATAAAAAAACTTATCCGAATTTTTTGCGCCTCATTGAGAAACTCGGTGTAAGCTATCAAAAAACCGCGATGAGCTTTAGTGTTAAATCAGAGAAAACCGGCCTTGAATACAATGGTACATCGCTAAATAGCCTATTTGCGCAACGCTCAAATATTTTCAAACCTAAATTTATATCTTTCGTTCTAGGTATCTTAGACTTTAATAAAAAAGCAAAATCATATCTAAACAGTAACGAGCAAAATATGCTGCTTGGAGATTTCATAAAAAAATATGAGATTCGCTCCGCGGTAGTTGAGCAATATTTGGTCCCAATGGCTGCAGCGGTTTGGTCGGCAGATCTCGATAAAATGTGGGATTTTCCTGCTAGGTTTTTGCTACGTTTTTGGGAGAATCACGGCTTCTTGGAAGTCAACGAACGCCCGCAGTGGTATGTTATTTCGGGTGGATCTTACTCATATGTGAAAAAAATTATAAAGCCTTTCTCTGATAAAATTACATTAAATTCTCCAGTAAAAGCAGTTCATAGAAAAGAGTCCAAAGTCCATTTAGAAACAGCCGATTCAAATCATGTTTTTGACGCAGTGATTTTTGCCTGCCATAGCGACGATGCTATAAAAATTCTGCAAGACGGTTCTGAAAAAGAAAAAAAACTGCTAAATGCCATACCGTTTCAGAAAAACACCGCCATCTTACATAGCGATACGGATATTTTACCAAAGAAAAAGCTTGCCTGGGCTGCGTGGAACTACCATCTATCCGCGCAAGAGAATCCCCTCCTCAGTGTGACTTACAACATGAATATTCTGCAGAGTCTTGATACAAAAAAAATATACAATGTCACTCTCAACCCCTTGCAAGAAATTCCGCGAGATAAAATAATTCGTAGCATAGAATATAAACATCCAACTTTTACAAATGCCGGATGTCTGCAACAAGATCATTACAAAAATTGGCTGGGCGAAAATAACACCTATTTCTGTGGTGCTTATCTACGCAATGGCTTCCATGAAGATGGGGTAGTGACAGCTATGAACGTCTGCCAACACTTGGGAGGAGAGTTGTGATTCAGCAAAGCTCACTCTATATCGGCAAAATAGTTCACACACGGCTAAGCCCCCACAGACACAATTTCATTTATAAATTATTTATGGTTTATCTGGATTTAGACGAAGCAGAATCCTTCTTTTCAAAATGTCGTTTTTGGTCCTACAATAAGAAAAATCTTGCCAGCTTTTATCCCAACGACTTTCACAAAAGATCAGAAAAAATTCAATCAGCACAGGAGCTCAAAAGAGCGGTATTAATTACAGTCAAAGAAAAATCAGGATTAGATCTTAGTGGGCCGGTCAGAATGTTGACACATCTAAGATATTTTGGATTGATTTTTAATCCTGTAACTTTTTACTACTGCTTCAACCAAAACAACAAGCTCGCAGCTATCATGGCCGAAATTGAAAACACCCCCTGGGGTGAACGCTATACCTACGTTATGGATTTAGCTACTTCTGAAAATCAAGCTCGACTATCTTCTCAGCTGACTCCTCAGCTAACCCTAGAAGCAAAAACTCGCTTTTCTTGGTCTTTTAAAAAAAGTTTTCATGTGTCGCCTTTTTTCCCCATGAACATGAACTATCGCTGGACTTTTTCATTACCTGAAGACCAGCTTTCTATCTCTATGAACAGTCTACAAGAAATAAGACAATCATTTTCAGCTAATCTTGCGCTGACGAAACAGCCTAGTGAGGCGCGTTATTTTGACCTTATGATATTACGCTATCCATTTATTACCTTAAAAGTCATCTGTGGAATCTATTGGCAAGCTCTCATACTACTCCTTAAAAAAACGCCGTTTTATTCACATCCAGATAGCGCTACGCAATTATCCTTAATCCAACTTATTAAAAGGAAATTTTCTAATGCTAGAAAAAACTAAACCCCGAATTACTACGACGGCTTCTCACCAATATGGATCTTTAACTCGTCTGCTTAAGAACAAAGTCTTTTCAAAACTCGATAAAATTTCTTTTGGAACTCTAACAATAAATGATCCAGAAGGAAGTTATCATTTTGGTATTAAAAAAGAGGGAAGTGAAAATATTCACGCAAAAATAAATGTCAATGACATGGACTTTTATCGCTCCGTTGCCTTCGGCGGGGCGCTGGGAGCTGCGGAAAGTTATATTAAAAATATTTGGGATAGTGAAGATCTTTTAAACTTGGTCCGCATAATGGTTCGCAATGAGAGCCTGCTCGTAAACCTCGAGACTGGACTTGCCTGGCTCCATAAACCAATGGCTTTAATCTCTCATTATTTAAATAAAAATTCACGCAGCGGTAGCAAAAACAATATTGCCGCACATTATGATCTAAGTAATGATCTATTTGCTCAGTTCTTGGACCCAGAAATGATGTATTCGGCAGCTTACTTCGAAGCTAACACCACTTCGCTGGAAGAAGCCTCCATAGCGAAGCTAGAACGCATTTGTAAAAAATTGGATCTTAAAAAAGACGATCATGTTTTAGAAATTGGCAGCGGGTGGGGCGGCTTTGCCATATATGCGGCTAAAAATTATGGCTGTACTGTTACAACTACCACTATATCGGAACAACAATACTCCTATGCAAAAACAAAAATTCGAGAAAGCGGATTAGAAAACAAAATAAATTTACTCAAGTCAGACTACCGCGACCTAACGGGCAAATACGATAAACTCGTTTCGATAGAAATGATAGAAGCTGTCGGAGCAGATTTTTTGGACAAGTATACAGAGAAGTGTTCCGAACTGTTAAAAGAAGACGGTGTATTTGTATTACAAGCAATTACTATAAACGACCAAATCTATGACCGTGCGCTACAAGAAGTTGACTTCATTAAAAAGTATATTTTTCCTGGTAGCTTCATCCCATCTACACACGCAATCATCGACAGCACAAAACGCAGCAGCGATTTACGCCTGTATCATTTCGATGATATGAGCAATCACTATGCTCGCACGTTATTAGAGTGGAGAAAGCGATTTCTTGAAAATAGGCAGAATATTATGCAACTCGGAAAAGATGAGAAGTTTATCCGTATGTGGAATTACTATTTTTGCTATTGTGCTGGCGGATTTATTGAAAGATCTATTGGCAGTGTTCAAATGATTTTCGGAAAACCGCTTTTCCGTAAAGAAATTAATCAGAATAATTTTTAATAGGAGAGAAGAAATGGGAGCAGGCATACAACTCGCAGAAAGTGGTCTATTACCTGATAGCTTAATAAAATTCGGCATAAATCGACTTTTACAGCAAAGACTTAACGAATTACCTCTAAAATCAGATGCGCTCATTAAAAAGTACAAAGATTCTATCATCAAAGAGCTCAATGATTCACCGATTGCAATTGAGACTCAAGCTGCAAACGAACAGCACTATGAGGTGCCGGCAGAATTTTTTCAAATTGCACTGGGAAACCACTTAAAATACAGTAGCTGTTATTATGAAAACGGAGCAAAAAACTTAGACCAAGCTGAGCATGACATGCTAAAGCTCTCTGCAGAGCGCGCAGAAATACGCGATGGCATGAAAATTCTCGATCTCGGTTGCGGTTGGGGTTCAATGTCGCTTTGGCTAGCAGAAAATTTTCCTAACTGCAGCATACGTTCGCTCTCCAACTCAAAACCACAGCGTCTTTTTATTGAAGAGCAAGCAAAGTCTCGTGGGCTTAATAATATAAAGGTTATGACCGCTGATATAAATAATTTTGAAATTAAAGAAAAATTCGATCGCATAGTATCGATCGAAATGTTTGAACATCTTCGTAACTATAAAAATCTTTTTTCAAAAATCGCTTCTTGGCTAGAAGATGATGGCAAGCTTTTCGTACATATATTTTGCCATCGAGAAGCGCCGTATTATTTCGAGACAGAAGGCGACGACAACTGGATGGGGGCTCATTTTTTTACCGGTGGCATTATGCCCAGTCGAGATCTCTATAGGCATTTCAGCCAAGACATTAGCGTGGAAAAAAGTTGGGACGTCAATGGAGTTAATTACCAAAAAACCGCTCTAGCGTGGCTAGATCATATTGATAGGAACAAACAAGCCGTACTGCATTGTTTTGCAAAAACTTATGGCAGCAAGAATGCAAACAAGTGGTTACATCGCTGGCGGATATTCTTCTTATCTTGCGCTGAATTATTTGGTTATAATCAAGGCAACGAATGGTTAGTGGAACATTACCTTTTTGTTAAATCGACAAACATTTTGTCGCAGAAAAACTAAATGACACAGACACTCATAAATAATGCTACGTTTGGCCTCCAAAGCTTAATTGTGTTTACAACTTTAGTTTGGTTGATGAGCCTAATTAAAAAAGACGCCAGTATCATAGATCGCTTCTGGGGCTTTCTTTTTGTAATACAGTCTTTAGTCTATCTAGGACTCTCTCAGAATTTCTCTATAAGAAGTCTAGTTCTGAGCAGTCTGGTTCTCGTCTGGGGCCTGCGACTTTCAATCCACATTTACCAGCGCAATAG
>JAGOVF010000004.1 GCA_018060885.1 Oligoflexales bacterium
GTCTACGTCAACACCTGTGCGAAATAAATGTAGTAGATAGCTTAAGCTCCTGGTTAAAAAACAATCCGAAGGATTTATTTTCTCTGGCTATTTCTGGTTTTGTAGAATCTGCAAAATTGCTGTATGGCGACGATTTTTATATCGAATTGATCGATAATAATCTTCCCGAACAACAGAAGCTGATATCCGATTTGGTTGATGTTGCAGAAGAGTTGAATGTTGAGATCGTCGCCAGTGCCGATGCCCATTATTTGAAATCTGAAGATGCTGAAATTCACACGGTTTTATTAGCAATTCGTAATGGTCTAACGATGGCGCAACTTCGTCAACGTCGAAGGAATGCGCGTTTTCATTTATTAAATAACCAGGAAATGACAACCTTATTTCAAGCCTGGCCTAGAGCCTTAAAAAATACGCTAAAAATTGCAGATTTGGTCGATCTAAAACTTGAGTTTGGCAAATATATTTTGCCGCAATATACCATTGCGGGAGAAACTACAGACGAAAGTTTAGTCCGTTTAGCGAAATTAGGACTCGAAAAAAGATTTGCGGATATGCGCCGGCTAAATCCTAACTATTTAGATCCAAATAAAGAGAGCGAGTACCTAGATCGTTTGTTGTACGAAATAGAAATTATTACAAAAATGAATTTTGCAGGTTATTTTTTAATAGTCCAAGATTTTATCAACTGGGCAAAAGAACAAAAGATACCTGTCGGCCCAGCGCGGGGTTCCGGGGCGGGTTCATTAGTCGCCTATGCATTGAAAATTACGGACCTCGATCCTTTGCCCTATGGCTTAATTTTCGAGCGTTTTTTAAATCCCGAGCGAGTTTCGATGCCAGACTTTGACGTCGATTTTTGTCAATGGCGTCGTGACGAAGTCATTGATTATGTTGCGCAGAAATACGGCTCGGACAATGTTGCACAGATTATAACTTTCGGAGAATTAAAAGCAAAAGCTGCCCTGAAGAGTGTTGGGCGCGCTTTAGGGATGCCCTATTTAAAAGTCGATCGCTTCACAAAATTAGTGCCCGAAGAATTAAACATTACGCTCGAAAAAGCCCTGGCGGATGAGCCGCGCCTTAAAGAAGAGATGAAAAATGATCCTAGCCTAGACGAGTTGATGCGAATCGCATTGCAAATAGAAGGCACAAAAAGTCATACCTCTGTACATGCAGCTGGCGTTGTTATTTCTGATGGAAAAATGACAGATCACGTCCCAGTTTTGAAAAATTTGGGTGAAAACAGCTTAATTACACAATATGAAATGAAAAATGCAGAAAAAGTTGGAATGATTAAATTTGACTTTTTGGGTCTAAAAACTTTAACAGTAATTGATAAAGCTGTTGCTTATGTTCAAAAAAATCGCGATGAGAATTTTAGTATTGAGGGTATTCCTCTAAATGATAAAAAAGTCTACAAATTAATAAGCAGTGGCAAGACGACTGGCATCTTCCAACTAGAAGGCGGAGGTATGCAGCAGCTTGTTGTAAAATTAAAACCTTCTTGCATAGAAGATGTGATTTCTTTAGTTGCCTTGTTTCGACCAGGTCCCCTAGGGTCAGGGATGGTCGATGATTTTATTGAGCGCAAACATGGTCGGCAGAAGATAGAATATCCGCACGCGAGTCTTATTGGTGTATTAAAAGAAACCTACGGTATTATTTTATATCAAGAACAGGTGCAAAAAATCGCGGCGATCATGGCAAATTATTCTCTTGGTGAAGCGGATATTTTGCGGCGAGCAATGGGCAAAAAGAATGCCGCAGAAATGGCACAACAAAAAGCCCGTTTTGTTGAAGGTGCTCATAAAAATGATATAGATGATGAACTCGCGGTTGAGATTTTTGATTTGATGGCAAAATTTGCCGACTATGGATTTAATAAAAGCCACTCTGCGGCCTATGGTTTAATCGCCTATCAAACAGCCTATCTAAAAACGCACTATCCAGCAGAATTTATGGCTGCAATTATGTCGTGTGATATGGATAGAACCGATAAAATAATACGTTATGTAGAAGACTGTAGAAATTTAGGGCTCATTGTATCGCCCCCTAGCATAAATGAATCTGTCACTGAGTTTGTCCCTTTAGGTAAAGATAAAATATCTTTTGGCCTATCGGCAATAAAAGGTTTGGGTACAGCAGTTTCAGAACAGTTGATACTTGAAAGAAATAAAAATGGCACATTTAAAAACTTAGCTGAATTTTCTGAGAGATTAAGGCTGGCAGATATAGGCAAAAAGAATATTGAATTGTTGGTTCGGTCAGGATGCTTAGATTGTTTTGAAATAAATCGTACTACGCTTTTTGAACTTATACCTTTGCTGCTCGATCATAGCGTTGATTTCCATAAGGCAAAAACACAGGGCATGCGTAATTTATTTAGCTTTGCTACGAGTGGCCAAAGCGATGAACAAAATAGATTGCGACCTTGGAATGAAGTGGAATTGCGAGCCCAAGCAAAGGTCTTAGATAGAAATATGGAAGTTTTGCTGGAAGAAAAAAGACTGTTAGGAGTATTTCTTTCCGAGCATCCTCTGTCTCGTTACACTAATGATGCAGGGAGTTTTGCAAGTTGTACGCTCGAAGAAGTTGCACAAGTTTCTTTAAAGCAGGGAGAACGCAAAACTCTACAGATAATAGCTTATATCGCTGACGTTTCAGAGCGCCGCACAAAAAAGGGCGCACGTATGGCATATGTAAAGTTGGAATCGGATAAATCATCATTGGAAGCGATGATGTTCGAAAAAGTTTTGGAGCGGGAGGGGCTGCCTGCAACTGAACGCGTGTCTTTAGTGACCTTGAGTGTTGACAAAGGATTTGACGGTTCAAAGCTACGTGTGCAAATTGAGCGCATAGAAAATATAGAAAAAATTAGGCAAGAACGCGTCGAAAGTGTGCGTTTAGTGCTTCGACCTGAAGTAGACTCTGAATTGCGGCAGTTAGCAATTGCAGAAAATTTTGTACAAACATTACACAAACACGCGGGTCAGACAGCGCTTCTTTTTGATATCGACTTAGGTTATGCAAAAGTCGAATTAGCAGAGGGAAGTGCGAAAGGTGTTAATTTAAGCGATGAATTTATGGCAAGTATTTTAAAGTTGAAAGACCTCAAAACCGAGCTGCATTATAAATTAAAATCGAAACAGTAAATAGAATTCATAGAAAAAATATTATGCTAATATGTCGGTCAACGCTCCTGTGCTGTTGCCAAAAGAATTTAGATTCATTCCCATTGCTTTCGCTAAAGTTATTAAAAATCGCCCGTGATTTTCTTCATTGTAGCTAAAGATTCGTTGGGTTTTTAAGGCGTTAGATCCGGTTGCATAGACGATGGGCATGCTGCGACGTTTATGACTAAATCCATCTTGCAGGCTGCTGGTCCACACGACAATCGTATTATCGAAAAGAGTGCCTGTACCCGATGAGTCTGGTGTTGCTTTTAGACGCTCAATTAAATAAGCAACTCGCCCGGCATAGTAAGCAACTATCTTCTGTACTTTTTGCGAATTTGCGTCGTTTGGATTATTAAGATCTTGAGCATGCGTATGGCCATGGAAGTTGCCGAATCCGGCACCTAAAATGCTCTCAAAATTATGCGCAGCACCTTCTTCACAAAGCATGAGTGTCCCTACATTGCTAAGATTACATCGCATAGCATGAACCATAAGATCTATCATGTGTGTAGAAGAAGCTTGCAGGTCGAGTTCTGGAATAGCACCAGGATTATTTGGAACTTGGCAGGTGCTACCTCCTTCACTAGGAGGAATTAGAAGGGTTTTCTTTTCTTGAAGAATTTGTAAATGCTGGTTCAAAATTGTGAGTTGATCATTTGGCAGAGCGCTACGCTTGATATTTAGATCGCTTATGAGCCTATCGAGTAGAGCTTTTTGTTCGTCGCAATCCGCTTGGGTTGTGCACAATCCACTGCCACCACCTCCTCCACCACCTCCTCCACCGAAAATTGTACTAAAGGCAGAGCTAGCTGAGTAAAGTGGATCTATTGGTTCACCTGGACCTGAAAAGGAAATCATCGATTCTGTTTTGCTCTTATAGCTTTCGGGAATGGAAGCACTTAAATTGAGGGATCTAAATCTTTGAACTGCAGGATTAAAATATTGATTCGCAATGAGTTGATCAATTGAAATTCCGCCCGAAATCCAATTGTTACCAACTTTAGTTGGATTAACACTTGTCAACAATGAAAGCGGAGCTTGTCTGTGACTTTTTTCGACTTTACATTCATTTTTCAAACCATAAACAAATCCCAAATTTGCAAAATGATCTTTGAGTGGCGCTAGCTGAAGTTTACTTGCTAACAAGGACTCACTTGGATTTGCATTCAGTGTCCATGTGCCAGGGAATACACCATTTGGCGAAACAACAAAAATAATGCGTTTAGCTGCTGTTTGCCCTTGCTGAGCGAAAAGTTTTCGAGATAAGAAAAACTGATCTAGCAACCAAGGTGTCAATGCTGATGCGCTTAGTGATTTTGAAAATGAACGTCGTGAAATTATTTTATTGTTCATTGTGGTTCACCTTCTCGCCTTGAAATAATTTGAGGTTAATATGTTTTTTATTAGATTTTTTATGTCTTTATCTTGAAAAAATTGGTTGGCAAAGGATTCTACTTCGCACATATTTGATGAATCAGCCTCTTTTGCATAGCTTACACTAAACATAGATAATGCAAAACAGTCCGATACATGTGAACTTGTCGCGAATTTATTATTTAGAACTATCGCATTTGTAAATTCACCATTGATATCTTGCGTGTATTTTAAAAATCCTTGATCTGAGCCATAATATGAAAGCGCATTTTTAACTCCAAAATCATTGTAGGATCCGTAGGCAAAACCTAGGTCGTTTATTTTTTCATGGCAACTTTTGCAAACCACGTTTGAATTGGTATGAATTTCAATAATCTCTCGGTTAGATAAAGAGTTCTCATCAAGATCTGGCAAAGCCGGGACATTGTCTGGAGGCGCAGCCATTGTTTGACATAAAAGTTTTTCCCGCAATGCGGCTCCGCGTCTAAAAATACTGGTTTTGGGGCCGTCGGAAAAATTGCTTATAAATCCCGCTCTTGTAAATAAGCCAGATCGTTGTGCACTATCTAATGTTGCGGAAGTAAAGGTGTTCGTGGTCACACCGCTAATATCATAGATGCGGGCAAGATTTCTATTAACGAAAGTTTGTTTTGAAGTGATCAACTCTGTAAGTGTAGGACTATTTGATTGAAAAATAAAATCACTAAACATTCTAATTTCTGTGAGCATTTGATTTAAAATATTTTGGCCATAGAGTTCCATGAGCTCAGCGGGTTTTTCGGATAAAGGCAAATTTTCTAGTTCAAAATAGGAAATTATAAATCTTGATAGAAATGTTTTCCCGAGATCTGTACCTAATAAGCGCGCTATTTGAGCAGAAAGTACCGCAGGTGAGCTTAGTGTTCCATCTTTGGCTTTGATTCTTAGTTCAGCGTCAGGTGGACTATTAGTGAGAATATATGAAATTGACTCAGCTAATTCAAACGAAGAAAGCTGTCCATTAGTATCTCCCAATTCTTGTCGGTATAGAAATGCATCATTGAGAAAAATATATTCTGCAGCATTAAAAAAAGGCGAGCCATCGTTTCTATTGTTGGTATCATTGTAAATATTTTCGATATTACTTTGTTGCGCCATTGTTAAAGGTCGCCTAAATGCCCGTTCTGCAATGGCTTTAAGATGCAATTTATTACAAGTGTGCCTATTAGCTTGTGTAGAAATATCACATGCAACCAGCAAGTCACCAAATCTATTGCCGCTATTGATTTTTTGATTTGCCTCTACTGCAATTGCGCGAGCAATTTTTCGATATATATCATACCGACGACTCGAAAAGTTAAGTACATCTGAAAAATTATTAAAACCATTAACATTTTGGTCAATAGGCAGTTCAGTAAAGTCGGGGCTAGTGATCTGATTGTTAAATATTGAAGCAATAGAATTTTTATATTGCGTGTTTGTAAGACGTATAGCGCGCTTTTTAATAAGATTAGCTTGACTTTGATCGCAGCTGATTAAATTTATGCTTGTGTCTTCAGGCGGCGTTGGGGGATCTATAATATCATCGCAACTTGGATTATCTATTAATGTAGGTGACTCTGGAAAGTTGGCGTCCTTCCATGCTGATAATTTTAATTTAGATTCGCTATCAAGGTCAAGCCCACTTGGTGGCATGCGTCTTTGCTGGACAGAATTAATCGCTGTAAGCCACTGCGCGGAAGAGAGATTCGAATAAGTTCCTTCGAAGTTGACGCCACCGGCAGCATTGTTTTCCGTGTGGCAGAATACACAATATTCTTCGAGTATCGGTTTGACGCTGAGGTAGCTCACCTCTATTTTCGCGGGTGAACATTCGTTTGGTTTATCTGGGTCAATAGGTTTTTCATCTGGAATTTGATCAATATTGTTTTTTTGAGAGTCGAATACAGTGTTGTCAGCAGTTGCGTTTGAGTTTTTTTCTGGTTTGATGCTACAGGAAGAAAATAATATATAGAGACATAAATTAGAAAAGCTCAATAACTTTAAAGTATAGAGTGGCTTTTTAAAGCGCATTTGATGCATATAAAATTAACTCCTCAAAAAATTGAGATACCGCAGGACCTCAAAAGACCTATCGGGAAAATATTTAAATTTATGAATTTTATTTCGAAAATATCTGTTAAATCAATGGGTTTATGTAAGAAATTAAAAGGGGTGAAAGTGAATGCGTGATACATACATCTTTATGTAACTTTCATTTAGAAAGCATTTTCAGCAATGCTCTAAATAGCAACTCTCAGAAAAGTTATTTGCAGCAAGCAGCTCTAAGCACATAATATTATCGAACTCCGTAAGTTTTTAGATCATTTGACGCGGAAATTTGCAGCCATGCAGGCTACTCTGAGAGTATGATGAAAAACAAATTCGGATGTGTTCTGACCTACGTATGCACCCTGAACTGTTAATTACTTGGGTCTATAGACGAGGCCCTTGTATTGCTTACCAGAGGAACTGGTGAGGGCGGGATGCCCGAACCGGTAGCGAAAATTTTGCCATGGATGGCATAAAAATTGAGCGGTCCTCTGGTAAGCAATACAAGGGCCTCAGCTATAGACTCTATGAAAATCAATTAAATGTGTGCAACTCGTAGATGTTGATCGAGATTCTTCACTTCGTTCAGAATGACGTTAGTCGTTCAGAATGACGTTAGTCGTTCAGAATGACGTTAATCGTTCAGAATGACGTGAATCGAATTTCAAGAAGCAGCGTCATCTTTTTCTTTAACTGCTTTTAAATTAGGACGAGGAGAATTAAGCGTAGTAAGCCCAGATTTTTGAGTATTTACAGCAGCGCTTGCTCCCATTTCTTGTTCTGTTTTGCGCAAAGCGTGTCGCCACAATAAGTCCTGGGCATTAATAAATTCCGCATTTTGAATACGAAACTTTGCGACTAAGTTCTTTGCGCAGGTTTCATAGAAACGTATTTTTAACTTATCACCATGAGATTCTAAAAAATTATTAAATGCCTGAGCCGGCAAAGAAAACAATAGACTCCAAGTTTCTGAACGGATAGTTGCAGAACGTGGCGTGTCATCAAACAAACTGTATTCACCAAACCATTGCCCAATTTCAAGCGAAGCGATACGTGCCATATTCCCTGTCGTAATATTGTTTTTATAAACTGATAAAAGACCTTGTAAAATTAGGTATAAACCTCTAGTCGGCTCACCTTCTATGACAACGTGAGTGCCCGATTTTAATTTTTCTAAGTGTCCAAGTTGATAGAGCGCTGTAAGTTCTGAATGCGTAAATTGAGAAAAAATTTCGACGTTTTTGAGCATTTGCGCGCCCCACTCAGGATTCTTAGCTAAAGCCAGAGTTTCGTTGAGTGCTTGTTCAGAGGGCGAGCTCATTGGTTACCTCGATTTTATATTTTGAGAAATCCATTCCACGACATCAATTTTTGTTAAAATATTTATTGGCTGATCAAGTCCATCGACAACAATACAAGATCCATGTAAAGAAACCATGTCTGCAAGGGTACTAAGAGGTGTTTCCAGTTCAACTATAGGAACATTTCTACGCATCACCCTCTCGACCATTATACCATCCAAATCAACTCCCGTCGAAAGTAGGCTGAGTAAATCGTTGTCACTGAGAATTCCTGAAATTTTTCCTTTTGATAAAATTGGAATTTGTGAAACGCTATGCTTGCGCATGATTGTGACAGCATTTTCTATAGATGCGTCTAATGTTAGTGAAATCAGTGGGCGAGATATTTTATTTTGTAGCATATCAGAAACGCTGCCTTTGAAGGTTTCGATATCATAACTAAACTTGTGTTCGCGCATCCAACGATGATCAACAAATTTACTCATATAGTTTCTGACGCCATCGGGCAGAATGACAACGCAATTTTGCCCAGCTTTTAGAAGCTTAGCTTGATCTAAGGCAGCATATAGAGCAGAGCCACTAGATCCACCCACAAGAAGCCCTTCTTGACTAATTAATTGTCGAGCAAGCAAGAAAGAACTTTGATCATTTGTCTTTACCCATGTATCGATATAATTTCTATCAAGTACATCAGGAATAAAATCATAACCGATACCCTCGACAAGGTAGCTTGCAACATAAGTTCCTCCCGCAAGAATGGAACCTACAGGGTCTGCTCCCACAATGATGCAATTCGGATTGCTTTCTTTAATACGTTTAGCGACACCAGTTATAGTCCCACCAGTACCGGCTGTCATCACTACCATGTCAACCTTACCATTGAGGTCGTCAAGAATCTCGCCTCCAGTAGTATCGTAATGGGCTTGTGGATTTGATGGATTTGCATATTGATCAAGAATATGAGCATTGGGTAATTCTTTTACAAGTTTATTAGCCACGCCAATGTGACTTTCTGGAGCATCCCAAGCAGCTTCCGTTGGTGTTCTGATTATATCAGCCCCAAGTGCTTCTAATACGACTTGTTTTTCCCGACTCATTTTTTCTGGCATCGTGATAATTACACGATAGCCCTTTACTGCGCCAGCAAGAGCAAGACCAATACCCGTATTGCCACTGGTTGGCTCTATTAATGTATCACCTGGTTTTATACGACCGCTTTTTTCTGCATCTATGACCATTTGGTAAGCTATGCGATCTTTAATGGAACCACCTGGATTAAAATATTCACATTTTGCGTAAATGTTGCATTTAAGATTCGCGCCTATACGTTGTAGTTTAATAAGCGGAGTTTTGCCGATCGTTTCGAGTATCGAGTTGTAG
Source organism: Oligoflexales bacterium (assembly GCA_018060885.1). Classification (GTDB taxonomy): domain Bacteria; phylum Bdellovibrionota_B; class Oligoflexia; order Oligoflexales; family JAGOVF01; genus JAGOVF01. The sequence goes on from JAGOVF010000004.1 coordinate 9,305, forward strand.
AGCATTCGATTCACCTTCATCTTAGAGAGAGAAATAGAGAACGCCATGATTATACTACTATTTTCAACCTTCGACTATTGCTTTCTGTAGCATTTCCGCAATTTATAGCGCCAAACGTCTAAATTGTTGTACCTTTCTCGAAGCTTTTACCTTTGGGTTAAATCGTTATGCCCTTTATTCCTCATTTACCACGCTCGACTCGCTCCCTAATATTGACCCATAAATGGATAAGTGAAAAAATGAAAGAGTATCATGTTAATATTTTGGGCATTGTCATCTGTTTATCTTTCTACTTGTCTTTCCACTTGTCTTGCCACTGGGCTATTTTACGCAGAGTTAACATTGCTTAAAAAAGGTTTTAATTTCGAAGCCATATTAAACGCGAGAATATAAATTGTATTTTAAAATTTGTAAGGAAAAGAAAGATTAATGTTTAAGGCTCAGCTCATAGGCATTGATATCGGCAGCTCTGCTATAAAAGTTGTGGAGACATCTAGGCATAATAGTTCAAAAATATTGCACCTTGGCTATGAAAGATTGCATCCGGAAGTCGTTGTTAACGGTGCAATTAATCAACGCGAACAATTCACAGAATCATTGCAAAGAGCTATTAAAAAATCAAAGACAAATACGACGGGTAAACGCGCGGCTCTATCGTTAGGTGGAAGCTCAGTTATTATTAAAAAATTAGATGTCGATCAAAAAACAAATAAAGCCGATTTGGCTGATCAAGTCTTTTATGAGGCACAACAGCATTTTGCAGAAGATTTTGATAACACCTACTACACATATTTTAAAATGAATCCTATTTCAAATCATGCAGCAAGTTGCCCTTTGCTATTAATTGGCGCAAAAAGCGAGATAATCGAAGATTATATTTCCGCTATTCATGATGTAGGCCTAAAAGTAGGGTTAATTGATTGCCAGGTTTTTAGCGTCTATAACGCATTTGAATTTACTATGGGGATTTTTGACAGTTTAATTGCTCTCATTAATGTTGGTGCATCTTCGACTCAGGTGTCTCTTATTATGGGTGGATCCCTTTTATATACTCGCGATATTTCAATTGGTGGAAATGAATATTCAAATAGATTGAGTGACGCGCTCAGAATGAGTCAAGAACAGGCAGATATAAAAAAAATTAATATTAGCAGCGGAAGAGAGCCCAATACTGACGCCTTACAAAATATATTTACCGAGCTTAATGACCAGCTCGTGACAGAGATTAAAATGACATTAGATTTCTTTTTTCAAAGTGGCGAAGCCCCGATTGAAGTAGGACCTTTGAGCGGAGCCTTCGTAGTCGGTGGAGGTGCAAAGACTTTAGGTTTAGATGCTGCCATTGCTGCGATTTTACAAGTTCCTGTTAGATTAGTGGACTTGTTATCCCGCTTTGATCTTTCAAAAACCAAAGGTAATTTTTCTGAAACAAATAATAATTCAATGATCTTTGGTGTCGGTGCAGGTCTTGCAATGCGCAAGTTTGGTGATGCAGAATGAAGTTATTCGAAGGAATTTTATTAATTGATTAAAATAAATCTTACACCAATTGCGGAATTAGAGAACAGAATATGGTGGCTACTAGAAGTTGCAGCTCTTTTACTTTCTTTTGCTGGGGCAACGTTTGGATTTGAAAAGTACATTGAAATGCGTCGGAATGAAATTATAGAAATCTCCCAACAAACAGCCGAGATTCGTGAAAGTATTAACAGAATAAATCCTCAAGTTGAAAAATATAAAAATCTGGAACGAGATCTGTCGCAGCTAAATACAAAATTAAATGCCATTAAAGATATAACCTTAAGTTTACCCGAACGTTTCCGCATTATTATTTCTTTAGAACATATTCATAATTTAAAGCCAGAAGGAGTTTGGCTGCGAGGCATTGCCTTTGATCAAGGATCAGATGATTCAATAGTCATTGAAGGTGGTGCCTTTGATAATCTACTAATTTCTGAATTTATGGCCTCGCTAAAGTCTACCAATATGACTGCCTTGGATTCTGTAGACATCAGATCGCAGGTTGCATTTGAGAAAATTTCAATTGAACAATCTCTTTTAGTAGAAAAGGACACCTTGTTTGAAGACTTAACGGAAATATATTCGTTTAAAATTAGCCTAAAAATCAAATTAAAAGAGTTGATGAATAGCGAGTCACAAACAATTTCGAAATTGTTTCAATCTCAAACAATTGAAGAAAAGTTGAGGTGAGTTAATGTTACTTGAGAGTATGAAAGATAGATACCGCTTATTTCCTCTATGGGGGCGGATTATTCTCATCATAGTAATAGGTATTGCACCAGCGGCATTTGGGTTTTTAGAAGAAGCAGAGTTGGTAGATTTGGAATTTGAAAATAGTAAAAACAATCTTGAAGCGACAAAAAATGAATTTGAGAAAAAAAGAATAAAAATTGAAAATATCGGCAAAATAGAAGAGGAAAAAAAATTCGTTGAAGTACAGCTTAGCGAAGCTAAGAATAGATTGCCAGATGAGTTTAATCTTGAAAAGGATCTTAAAGAAGTCACTAAAGCTGCTGAAAATTCGAATATTACTTTGGCTCTTTTCCGACCGAGCCTAAGTCCCCTTACTAAGGGCGACACATATAAGTACGAAAGTCTGCCAATTACAATCGAAGCTTATGGGAAATTTCATCAGCTCGCACATTTTTTCGACAGTTTAGCTCATTTTGAAACAATGGTAGATCTAAGAAAACTCCAAATGACATCCCACTTGAAAGAAGCTGATGAGGAGGACAAGAATCAGTCAAAGAATGGTGTAGACCCGCGTGTCATTCGTTTAAATGCTGAGGTAAAGGCAATAGCTGAATTGAATGTGTTTAGAAGCGCTCCAGAAGCCAATACCGATCCAGTACAAGGGAAAGATGAAGCCGGCAAAAAAAATAAAGATAGTAACGATAAAAAAGAAAACAAAGAAAACAAAGATAAAGTCGAAATAGAATAGGTTTGGAGTATTCGTGATAGAGGCTAAAATTAAATCTAAAGAAAACTCAGCACATTTGAGTTGCAGAATATTTATTTCAAGTCTTCTTCTTTTTGCCAGTGCTTTGTTGCAAGCTCAAGTAACACAACTTGAATCTGAAAAAAACGAAGAAAGTTGGACGAATTATCAAACTAACGATGAACAAAATATTGAAGATATTGAGAAAAAAAACTTAGCAAAAAATCTGACGGGTGGCATTTTAATCGAGGAAATTATAGAGCCGTCGGAGGGATATAACTATGCAGTGTTTAATCGCAGCGACCCATTTGTACCCCCTTATTTAAAACAACGAAGTCTTGAAGACGCTGAAGAGCCAATTGTGAGCGTGCTGCAGCTGCATGATCTAGCGAGTTTAACAGTAAATGGGGTGTGGAGATCGCAACAAGGTGATCCTAAGGCACTTATTATGACCAAAAATAAGGAAGGCGTCATTGTTTCCTTGAATGATCCCGTCGGGAATAAAAATGGAAAGGTAGTCGCCATCGCTGACCAAGCAGTCACAATTCGCCAATTCAGCTATTCCGGAGATGGTAGCAGGCAGTTTGAAGACTTTGAACTTGCACTTCAAACTGTTAGTTATGACTTGCAAGGTGCACAAAAATTACAGTTGGATTCATTAAATAAAATTGAAGATATTGAATCACAAATGCGTGAACAAACATCGGCTAAACTTGATACAGTTCCAGTACCTGATTCTGCAACCATTGGACCGACGGGTGATTTGAGTGGAGATGCGAGTGCAAATACAAGTCAATCTGAAATTAAACCTAAAACTGATTCAAAGAATCAAAACATTGAAACGATGATTGAACAGAATTTTCAGCCGTAAATGAAAAGGAATGAAGATAAATGCATAAATTACTATTAACAATATTTTTATTAATCACGTTAGTTATACAAGCTTGCTCTAGTGCAAAGATTGAGGAAGATAACTTTATAAGCGCCGATGAAAACAATCTTGGTGGGGATATAAATAGTAACGATTTCGAAGAAACAAATGAAAATGTGGAAGACAATACAACAAACAATTTTTCACAAGTCAATGAAGAAAATTTCGAAGGTGTTTCGAACAATTTACAGGGGCAACAAAATAACTTCGCACAATTTAGCGATGTATCAAACGATGTATCAAACCAGGGTGCGAACGAATTTTCTGATTTTAATAGTCAATTTTCAACAAATTCTGCTCCCATTGAATCCAATGAAAATTGGAATGAAGAAGGTAGCGAAGGCAACTCACTTACTTCCCAGGACTCATTTGCGGATTCAGAAGTCAATAGTGGCTTTAATCAATCAAATCCCTTTGCCTTAGAAGAAGAGCAGGTATCCAATGTTGCAGAAGGCACTGAGAATATCTTGTCCGGTAATGAGTTAGTTGATACAGAATTTCTCAATGAGAATGCCCCTCAGGAGAGTGTAATAAGTGATGCAACAAATAATTTACAAGAACAAAGTTCTACCTTGCCGAAAATTGAAGTGCAAACAATTGATGCTCATTTGTATTGGATAGGCTATGTTTTTGATCAAGAGGGTAGGAAGATTACTCTCGAAATAAAGCTAAGCGGGCCTTTGGTTTATGATATGGCTCAAGAAATAAATGCAATTGGCCAAAATGAACTTGTTATCTATTTTAAGAAAACCGCAATTAAAAATCATATGTTGAGGAAAGATATCGATGCGAGCGAATTTGCATCGCCTGTATCTTTTATAAGAGTTGCGCAAGAAGCTGATTTGACAAAAGTTACTATAACGTTAAGAGAGATAATGAAGCCAATATTGACCGTAAATGATAGCAATTTAAATTTAGAATTTACTATATCTGAAAAATACTATGCTCCAATTACAATTGCTCAAAATGCGGTCGCGCAAGCCGAAGCTATTTCTGAAGTCGCAAATATTATACCAATGAGAGCAGATGCTGCAGATCAGAATGCTAATAAAATGGAAAATGGTCAAAATCAAGAAATAGAAAGTAGCGAGTTTGGCACAGATTCAATTCAAATTGAATCTGATGCTATTAATGGAGATCCTGTTGAAAGTATTGAGCCGGAAGAAAGCATTGATCAAGAAGGTGCCGTCCAGAATGAAAGCCTTGAGCAAGAAGGTTCCGGCCAGAGTGAAAGCCTTGAGCAAGAAGAAGAAATTAATTTTGATGGTGCAGTCTTATTAAAAAAATATTTTCGTTTTACAGTAGGCCAAGATAATCTGGAAAATCAATTTGATGATTATGAAGATTCGGAGACCAGTGATGAAGGTCAACTTCAACAAAACTCAGAAATTAATAATCTAGAAAATAATGCCGTCAAAAATAACTCTTCCAATTCTAACTACAATAACAACACACAAAGTAGTCATTCAAATCTAAATGTACAAAACAATACTATTAACAACAACACATTCGTCGGAGCTGAAGAGCCATCACAATACTCTAATTATGTTGATGTGACTAATGTCAACCAAGCTAATCAATCAATGAATAATGCAAATGCATTTTCAAATACGAATAATCTTGATTCTGGTCAAGGAATGGTCAATGTAGAAGCTAATCAAAATTTAGGCGCGCCTTTAAATAACTCAAACAGCGTTTTTTCACAATCTACTAGCTATGGTAACGAAGTGCCTTTAGAAAACGCGGTAGGCCTAGATGGAGTTGAAGTTTCGAATAATGTAAATCAAGCACTTACGAAAGATGCGGTTACAGGAAAAATATTGAATTTAACATTTCGTGGAGCGCCTTTAGCAGAAGCTTTGCGGGTTATTATGGAAGAAACAGGAATCAATTTTACCATGCCACCAGAAATTGGCAGTCGTTCGATTTATTTAGATATTAAAAATGTTGCGTGGGTAGATGCTTTAAAGGCAATTTTGCAAACTTATGATCTAGGATTTGTTGATGTTGCGCCAAGTTTAGTGCGCATAGATACTTTACAAAAATTAAAATTAGAAAAAGATATGCTCGAAGATATACGCAAAAAGACAATTAAATTGACCGATACAACTATATTAGCAGTTCGCCTTTCCTATGCTCGTGCTGCAGACATTGCAAAACGCATAGATGAAATGTTAATCGGAGACAAGAAGTTTGACGACAGAATCACTGTATCCGCAGATGTGAGAACTAATTCAATATATATAGAAGCAACTCCACAGGTCGTAAGCAAAATTCATTCTATTGTTCAAAAATTGGATGCAAAGACGCCGCAGGTTAAATTAGAGTCGCGCATTGTAGAAATCATAAAAAATGCGTCCAATTTTTTAGGTGTTAATTGGGACACGCCTGTATTACTAGATGCAGGACGTGGTCTTGGATTTGGATCTCTGCCTTTCCCAAATAGTTTTATGTCAACATATGCAGTTGATACCGGAGCTGCTTCTATTGATAGACCGGGCGGCAGATTTAGATTTTTGCTTGGCAGCATCAATAACTCCATGGAATTGGATTTGCGCCTCCAACTCGAAGAAACCAAGGGAACTACTGAAATATTAGAATCAACTTTTAATATAGTTCAAGATAATGAAGAAGCTTCCATTAAAGCGGGTACGACAGACTATTTTCGCGTTGCGACGACAGGTGCAGATGGTGCTGGGGTTGCGGAGGGCAGTGGAATATCGCCTATACAATATTATTTGACTCTGACGGTTACTCCAAATGTCACCTCAGATGGCCACGTCGCTATGAAGTTGCGGGTGACAAGTATCAATCCAAAGCCGTCGCAAGTGAGTGGTGCAGATGCAAGTAGTACTGATCGTGAAGTGACGACGTCATTGATTCGAGCGAGTGGGCAGACTGCAGCGATTGGCGGTCTCTACACAACCATTAAGTCTGATAAAATGACTGGTGTACCGTTCTTTTCAAGTATTCCGATTATTGGTGCTCTATTTCGGTCATCAGAAAAAACAGAATCTCGTCGAGAACTCGTAATTTTAATCACACCTACGATCGTTAATGCAAACCAAGCATATAATAAAACTTCGCTTGACTATGCAGCTTCAAATATAGGGCAATCTAATTCAAATCTAAATTATGGCAATTCAAATAACGGATCTTTGTCAAACTCTCAGTACGGTAATGAAAATAATTTTAATTCACAGATAGTTGGAGTCAATAATCAAAATAACTTAGGTACAAGTGGCAATACGAACAATACGAACAATACGAACAATACGAACAATACGAACAATTTAAATAATCTAGGGGCAAATCAGCAAATCAATAATGTGAGCAACACTCTAAATCAAAACTCCAACAGCCAATATGAGAACACGAATGCTAACGGCAGTCTTAATGCTCAAGGTAATCAATCTTTGGATAGTGGTAATAATGCTGAATTTGATCAGGCAATTGAAAATGAAGAGGCTGCCTTAAATGGAGAAACATTTGAAAGTGAACAAGCCCTGAATAATGTAGAATCGATGAATCAGGAATTTGAAGATGAAGTGCAAGGAAGTGAACAAAGTGAGAATGAAGAAGTTACAGAGTAGATTAAGTTAATTAAAAGGTAGCTTTACGATCGGGAATTGCAATGTTTTACTTATTTACAAAATTACGAACGGTTTTTTTAGTTTCAAACATTCTTTGGCTTAATTCTTGTGCGGGGGGGGCAGAAAAAGAAGGTCAATGCAAAATTGAATGTGGATCTGCAAAACCTGCTAGTTCTGATATGCGTATCAGGCCGCTAGGAGATGTTGCGGCGTTTGATGCAGCTTGCACGGGATCCTCGATAGATATGACTGTTAAGTTTATCGTTGAGAAACCTTATGTCAATATTGGAAAGACAGGTGAATTAAATCGTGAAGAAGAATTCACTCCAGCAGAAGCAATCTCGATTCTTCCAAATGTTTTAGGTTCGGTGATTACAAATACAAACAATACAGAAATAACTCATCAAAATGTTCATACTGCTTCGGATAAATTGTGTAGTGACAAATGTGGTGTCGTATCGCTAGATGTAAAACCTATGTGTATATCCGGTGGAACAAATATTGTGACTGTACAAGCAGTTTCAGGCGGAGTTGCTGGAGTCGTTACTTTAAACGTTGCCGGGCCGGGTTCCGGTAGTCAATAACTCATAGGTGCAATGATTTCGAATAAATGGCGCAAAAGATTAGATCAAATGCATTTGACTGCAAGGCAGCTAGCGTCTCTGCAAAAATATTATGAAAATCCACATGGGCTTGGTTTTGTTTCTGTTGCTGAAGTTTTGTTGGAACTTGGGCTTCGCCATGAGGCTGCGGAGGCTCTTAGTGAAGGTGTTCAGGAGCACCCGACCTTCGCAGCTGCAAGAATAAGATTGTCAGAGTTGCACTTGCAATCTGGTCTACCTAGTCTGGCAATCAAAGTTCTAGACGATGAACATGTTTATTGGGGAGATAATAGTTTCGCTCAGAAATTGCGCTTAAGAGCCGGGCTTCTCTTAGAAGATGAGAAACAATTTCTAGCAGCTTATTTTAGACTTCGGGAGCTTCAGTCCCTAGATCAATCAACACAAAAGATCTACGATATTTTTGAACGTGAAGGAATAGAAAAAGCAAAATCAGAGTTGATGGCTGAGTTTCGTTTGAGCTATCCCGATTTTGAAATAGTAAAAACAGACAGGCAGCAGGTAGAAGATGACAATTCTATTCAAGAGAATATTGAAATAGTAAGTTCAGCGCCATTTCGCGGGAAGTTCGATGATTTTCAAGTTCTGCCTATTGATAGAATTTTCTTAAATTCTGGAGAAAGCCGCTCCACGTTTAATTCTATCCAAGATTCTTTTGAACTCGACTCATGGACTCTCGCTGAAATATATGAAAAACAAGAACATTATTCTAAAGCGGCAGCAATTTTAAAAAGGTTGTTGAAAATAACGCCGGGCCATCAAAAAATCATTAAAAAAATTGCAGAATTAAGCAAAAAATCAGAAATTCAAAAAAGTGAAAACAAAAACATTGATCCAGTTATGGTTGATAAGGTTGAACAAATTGAAAACTTAGATAAGCAGTTGTTATTTTATTCAGAGTTAATGCGCAGGTTTCAAAATGGCAGCTCCTAAAAATAAAAAAGAAAAAAAAATATTAAAAATTTTAATAGCCAGCGGAGTAAACTTAGATCGCATAGGTCTTCGTCCTTCAGAACACTACGGTAAAATTATATTAGAGGATATTCATAATAGTCTCGAGACTTACGCAAAAAACTGGGCAAAGGAAATGGGCGTCAAAGTCGATCTTGAGTGCTACCAATCAAATAATGAAGCGAAGTTTCTTGAAAAAATAACTGAAAAAGAGTGGTCTGGAGTGGTCATCAATCCCGCAGCTTGGGGCCATACATCTTTGGCTTTAGCGGATCGTCTTGAAAGCATCAAGGCTCCAATAGTCGAAGTGCACTTGTCTAATTTGGCAAAGCGTGAACAGTTTCGCCAGCATACTTACTGCTCTCGAGTCGTTTCAGGGGTAATTTCTGGATTCGGAGCGGACTCATATATTCTGGGTTTGCAGGCAATTTTCCAAAAAATTAAAGTTTCTTTTTAGATATCGAGATCTCTCGCGTAGCAATTACTTGTCCGAAACAATACATTTAAATATAATGATGGGTCTATTGGCCTTTTATTTGGGATATTAATGACTGATATCAAAAAAATTCATGCGCAGCAGAAGCAATTCTTTAAATCCGGAGCGACTTTAAGCACGACCTGGCGACGTGAAAAGTTGTTAGAACTATTGGCCGGGATGCAGGCAATGGAAGATGAGCTCTTTGCCGCATTAAAAGCAGATTTGAAAAAACCAGACTTTGAAGCATTTGAGTCAGAGATTGGCTTTATTTATAGTGAAATTCGATTAAACATATCGAAGCTTAAAAAATGGTCGGCTCCACGTAGAAAACAAACTCCTTTGGGCTTAATTTTTTCCAGCTCTAAAGTAGTCGCGGCTCCTTTAGGCTCTGTTTTAATAATAAGTCCATGGAACTATCCATTGATGACAGCGCTCGCACCTATGGTTGGTGCGATTGCCGCAGGAAATTGCGTATTAATTAAACCATCTGAATTTAGTTCGGCCAGTTCTGCAATTTTAAAAAAACTAGTTAACAAAATATTTCCTGTCGAATTTGTTGATGTCAATGAGGGAGGAGTTGAGGTCAGTCAAGCTCTCTTAGAGCTCTCTTGGGATCACATTTTTTTCACCGGAAGTACGTCGGTCGGGCGTATCGTTGCAATGGCGGCAGCAAAGAACTTAACTCCAGTTACTTTGGAATTAGGGGGCAAGAGCCCTTGTATAGTTAACCACGATGCTGATTTGGATGTAGCAGCTCAGCGCATAATTTGGGGTAAGTTTCTGAACTGTGGACAAACGTGTGTAGCTCCGGACTATCTCCTTGTGCACAGAAAAATTTCCAAAGAGTTTATTGAAAAATGTCGCAAAGCTCTACAACAACAATATGGCGATAGCACCTTAGAAAGTCCAGATTATGCGCGAATTATAAATCGCAAGCATTATGATCGCCTACTTTCATATTTAGCAGGAACGAAAGTTTTGATTGGTGGTCAATTTCAGGCAGAAGAATTGTTTATAGCGCCGACTCTATTGTCCGGTGTCGATATGAATCATCCGATTATGCAAGAAGAAATATTTGGCCCTTTATTGCCGATTTTAGAGTTTGAGAACTATGAAGATATTCAAAAAATAATTGAAATAAATTCACATCCTCTCGCTTTGTACCTATTTACAAAAGACTCGAACTTGGAAAAGAAGATCACTGAAGAGATTCAATTCGGTGGTGGATGCATCAATAATACTTTACTTCACTTGGGAAACAGTTCTTTGCCTTTTGGTGGGGTTGGAAACAGTGGATATGGTGCCTACCATGGCGAGAGAGGATTTTTGCAATTTTCCCATCAAAAATCGATTTTGCGCTCAGCCACATGGTTCAGGCCGCCTATTTTATTTCCTCCCTATCGCGAGAAGCTGCGCTTATTGCGGGGACTCATGCGCTGGGCATTTTAATATATATTTCAAACAGTTCACAAAAATTAAAATATCATGAGTTCGGGAGCTGTTTGTAAATGAGAAAATCAACGCATAATTTATCGCGAGTCGATATCGCCTGGCTTAAGTTAGATAGACCACAAAATTTAATGGTCATTAGCGCTGTTATGATCTTTGAAAAGCGCCTATCGCTAGGTATTTTGCAAAAATTAATGCAGGAACGGCTAATTAAAAAGTATCCGGTTTTTAGTAAAAAACCAGTTAATTTAAGCGGCGTATTTAGTGGACACGAATGGCGTCATTACGATGAGTTTGCTATTGAAGACCATATTATTTCTGCACCATCTTTGTTAAGACAAGATGAAGCAGCTTTGCAAGAACTCATTAGCTTGGAATTGAGTAAAGCCTTGCCAAGTAACCGCGCACTTTGGCGATTTATGTTGGTCGAAGAATATGGTTTAGGTTCCGCCATGATAATTCGAGTACATCATTCCATAGCAGATGGTTTTTCTCTGATTAAGGTGCTTTTCGATCTCATCGATGAAAGCAGCGAGTCGCCAGAGTTATCACTTACATTTAGTGATCCAAAGCGAAGCAAATTTTTCGAATTAGAAATAAAACCAAGTTTTTCTTTAAAACTTGCCCACAGTTTTTTCAATCTTTTTCGTGTTATGTGGCAAGGAGTCTCATCGATTAAACAACTTGTTTTTAGCCGTTCAGACCAAAAGTCGCTGCTCACCAATAAAATTGGAGTGATTAAAAAAGTCACATGGACGCAGCCTATGGATTTAGACGAAATTAAGAATATAGCTAAAAATGCCGGAGCGACAGTCAACGATATAATGGTGACGATTGTTTCAGGGGCTTTGCATCGCTATATGCATAGGCGTGATGCTTTGATTAAACAAGTTCGCACAGCGATACCTGTAAATCTGCGCAAAAAAATAAAAGGTCAGACTCTCGGAAATAAATTTGGCCTCGTTTTTTTAACTTTACCGATCGGCGAGAAGTCTGCGGCGCAGCGTTTAGAAATCATACGTCATTCTATGAAAAAACTAAAAAATTCGACAGATGCGTTAATGTCAAAGTCTCTACTTTCACTTATTGGTTACTTACCAGTTTTACTCGAACATCGTTTAATAAATATGTTTGCACGAAAAGTATCTAGTATCATGAGCAACGTGCCTGGCCCACAACACGCAATTTTTATTGGTGGAGTCAAAGTCACTAAATTTATGTTTTGGCCGCCCAAAACGGGAGATGTGGGACTTGGTTTTAGTATCTTTAGTTACAACAAGCAGATTTCTATAGGTATTAGTGCTGATGTGCAAATAATCAAAGATCCAGTAGAATTGATTGAAGATATGAGGGAAGAGTTCTTGGCTTTAAAAAAAGTTTAAGATACTTTTTTTCCGCTTTTCATATAGCTTCGAACAAGCTCTAATTTCTCGGTAGCTTTTTCAAAAGACTTGTTGATCTCAAGACATTTGATCAGCAGTTTTTCTGATTCTAATAAATGTTCTGGTGTTTTTAAATTTATATTTGCGAGTGCCATATTATACATTGTTTTATAAATTTCTTTCGAGCCACTGGCATATCGAATAGCTTTTCGATATTCTTCAATTGCTTGCGGCAGCTGATTGTTTTTTGAAAAGACAACGCCTTTGTTGTTATAGTGGCGTATGAGTTCCAATGGAGTACTGATAGAACGGCAAAAATCTTGAGCCTCACGAGCGTAGCCCGCATTATCGATTGTTTCGACATAGTCAAATTTTTTGCCTGTATCTTCAGGGTAAAAGCCGATCAATTTTTTATATTGATGTATACTTTCGTCGGGCTTTTTTGTCCTTAAATAGAATTCTGCGAGGTGTTCAACCCGTTGAATATTATTCGGTGCCAATTTGTCCGCTTCTTCAAGCATAGATTTAGCAAGATCAATTTGCCCATTGTTCAAATAGATACGTCCGAGTGCATTGCGCAAGGCTAAATCATTCGGATTAGCTTGAACTAGCTTTTCAAGATGGGAGATCGCTTGTGCGGATTTTCCAGTTGCTTCTAATAATTTTATATACATTTTATGTCCACGCAAACCTAGAGGCAGGACTTTTTCCTCGGCAATTTTCAAAGCCTTTTCGATGTTATTTTGTTTTATAAGCGGTTGTATTACCTTTGTATTAAGGTCGAGGAGCTGAAGTCGTTGATTGTTACTGCGCACTGTATTAACCAAGTGCGGCATTATTTGAACCCAATTAAATGGTTTTGAAATAATTCCTATATCACCCACTTCGCTGATAAGATTTTTGTCATGTTCGCTAAGCTTTCTACCCGCACTTATGACATGCGCTGTTCTTCGCTTATTTTCATGATCATGGTTTAAAAAACGTTGAGCTATAATGAGACCAGACAACTCTGAAAAATCGAGTTCTATAATTGTCAAATCAAAGGGATGTTGATTGAACATATAGATCGCTGTTGCCCAGTCTTTTGCTACTTTGGGCTGAATGTTATTTTTTGCAAAATAGTTTTCAAACGCTTTTAGATCGCTAGGATCATCGTCAATCACTAAGATGCGTTGTGGTAAATCTGGATCTGCCATAGGCAGTTTTATCCCTCTAAATTTATAAATATAAACAATTTGGACCTAAATTAGCTTTCTCGTCAGTTCATCGTCGTATTTTCAGCTAAATTGAGGACTTATATTGAGGACTTAGTTCTGCGCAAGAGAATTGGTAATAAATACAGTAGGATATAATTTGTTTCAAGCATTGTTGCTAAAATTAAATTCATAAAAATAAGCTTCATGCTTCCTTTGAGATAGTCATGTATTTGTGTGGCATCACACAGGCAGATATCGGTGTATTCCACAAACTTTATCGAATTATTTATACGACAACGCCATAGTTTCAGAATAATTTCACATTCGATTAAAAAATTATTTGAAATCCCAAGCGCTGATACCAGCTTAAGGGCCAATCATTTATATCAGCTTTTAAACAAAGGGCGTCGATTTTCTCTTCACGAGCAATCTTGACTATTGAGGCTAAAAGTTGCCTACCATAGCCATGTTTTTGGTGCTGGGGCGCTATATCAACATCTTGCAATCTTCCAATAGTACTTTTTTCGTGGGTAAATTTAATCAGACCTATTTCACCGATTACTGGACCAAAAGCATCTGAACGTGCTAAATACCAGCGTCCTGATAGAGCATCTTGAATACGTTTGATGTCATCAAGCATCTGCGAAATGGTCTTTGGATTCGTGACACCAAAATTCTTTTCTATATCATATCTCAATTTATACATGAGTTGCCACTGCACTTGTGTTTTAACTTCTTCCAAAATGAGAGGAACTTCATTTTCAAAGATGGCGGGTTTAGTCAAATCAAGCCAAAGACCAAGAGCATTTTCGTGTGTGAGAGATGTTGCTATTAACTTAATGCGGTGAATTTCTTGTTCTGAATATAAATACAACTTTGATGTTAAATCTTTTAAATTATTCATTGTTACCAACTAACAAAAGTCTAACAATTATCCAAATTATCCAATTCATTTTTCTTTTACTTTTGATCTATGAATTGATATTTCAACTCGAATGTAAGTGAATACAGTTGGAGGCGTTTAAAGCTGCCATTTTTGATTGATTATACGTTAAACCGAAACTCCATAACATCACCATCTACGACGACGTATTCTCGCCCTTCGGTTCTTAACAAACCGAGCTCTTTTAATTTCGCTTTGTTTCCGGCTTTTTGGAGATCGCTGATTGTATAAACTTCAGCGCAAATAAATCCACGTTCAAAATCGCTATGAATTTTTCCAGCAGCGGTGCGCGCACTATCATTGCAACGAATAGTCCAAGCGCGAACTTCTTTTTCGCCCGCTGTGAAGTACGTTTGTAATCCAAGAAGAGCATAACCAGAACGGATCAGGCGATTTAGGCCGGGTTCTTTCATATTCATGGCCTCTAGCATTTCCACTTGCTCTTCTTCAGTCAGTACGGATAATTCTTCTTCGAGTTTCCCGCAAATGCAAACAACAGCAGCTCCTTCTTTAAGAGCGTGTTCTTTGACTAATTTTGTATACTGATTATCCTGGTCTCCGGCAGCGAGACTCTCATCGACATTGCAAACATAAAGAACTTTTTTTGAAGTTAATAAGTGGAGGTCGCGGTAAGTGTTGCTGACCTCTTCGATGCCTTGAGTGTGACTTTCCAAATCAAAACTTCGCGCCGGTTTCAAGCCCTGCAAATGGCTGTTGAGTTTTACCAGCATATCAACGACAGCTTGCTTTTCTTTACTAACCCCGCCTTTAAGGGTTTTTTGTATGCGCGTTTGAGCTTTTTCGACAGTTTCAGTGTCCGAATAAATGAGTTCGGTGTCGATAATTTCAATATCGCGAATAGGATTCACCGATCCTTCAACGTGGATAATATCTTCAGAAGCAAAGCAGCGCACAACGTGTACGATAGCATCGGTATTTCTTATGTTGGAAAGAAATTGATTGCCAAGGCCTTCGCCTTTGGAGGCACCTTTAACAAGTCCAGCAATATCGACAAATTCCATCACTGCAGGTACTGTCCGCTGCGGCTTTACATATTTTATCAGTTCTTTTAGACGTGGGTCTGGAACGTTGACCATACCAACGTTGGGATCTATCGTACAAAAAGGGTAATTTTCCGAAGCTGCTCCAGCGGCAGTGAGAGCATTAAATATCGTTGATTTTCCGACATTAGGTAGACCAACGATACCGCATTTGAATCCCATACTATTAATCCCTTTTCATATTTACAAATTGCAATGGAAACGAAAGATTTTGGCCTTTTAAATGCGCAATAATTGTCTGTAAATCATCGATGCTCTTTCCAGAAACTCGAACTTGCTCGTCTTGGACTTGTGAGTTTACTTTGAGAGCCATCTCTTTAATAATTTTTGTTATCTGCTTTGCCTCATCTTTGTTTAAGCCAGCTTTGACCTTTGCAACTTGACGCAACTTATTGCCGCTCATACTTTCTTCTTTTCCAAAATCAAGACCGCGCGGATCCATGCCTCTTTTTGCCATTTTGCTACTAAGAACCTGATGGATGGAGCGAAGCTTAAAGTCATCGTCAGCGACAATTTTGACTGTTTTTGCGACTTTATCTAGCTCGACACTAGAATCACTTCCCCGGAAATCAAAGCGCTGAGATATTTCCTTCATAGCTTGATTTACTGAGTTGTCAAGTTCTTGTAAGTCTAATTCACTAGTTATGTCCATAGATGGCATATGTTTTTGACTCCTAAGGCAAACCAGCTCTGGAAAGTACATGAAATTGCATGATTTTGGCAACCAGTTTAGCTATAGTCTATTTTTAATTTAAACAAACTCGAAAATCCAAAGCGAAGGTTTTGAATGGATCCCGTTGCTATAGCTAAAACCAAAATTGCTGAGTCTGTGTCAGCTGCGGATTTAGTCGGGCAATATATTAAGTTAGAAAGAAAAGGTAGTCACCTCTGGGGGCTTTGTCCATTTCATAGTGAAAAAACGGCAAGTTTTTCTGTTTTTAACGAACGCTATTATTGTTTCGGCTGCAAAGCTAGTGGTGACGTTATTGAATTTATCAGAAAACATCTTGGTTATGGCTTTATTGAAGCGATGGAGTTTCTCGCAAAAAAGTATAGTCTTACCTTGCCAGATTTGCGTCGCCCCCTAAATCAAGAACAACTCGACCTCGAGAAACAAAATCTCCATCTGTACAAAATTATGAGTACGGCTGCGCATTTCTATAAACATAATTTGAAATTAAAAGAAAACTTGTCTGCGCTTGAATATTTATTTGAAAGAGGTTTCCAAGCAGATTTTATTGAACAGATGAATTTTGGTTTTGTCGGGCCATTGCGTGATTTCCTAGTGCAAAAAATGTCGCAAAATAAATATGAATTTTCTCTGCTAGAACAACTGTCATTATGTGGCAGAAAAGATGACTATAAATACGATTTTTTCCGCAATCGCTTGATGATTCCAATTTGTGATGGCCTAGGTCGGACTATAGCTTTTGGTGGTCGCACACTTCAGGATGAGCAACCCAAATATCTTAATAGTCGAGAAAATCCCTTATTTGCTAAGTCCAAAATGCTATACGGTTTTAACTATAGCAAAGATGCAATTCGCAGCCAAAACAGCGCGATTATTGTCGAAGGTTATATGGACTGTTTGTCTCTGATGCAAAAAGGAATCACAAATAGCGTTGCTTGTTTGGGAACTGCCCTATCGATTCATCAACTGAAAATTCTGAAAGCTAGAACATCACGCGCCTATTTAGTTTTTGACGGTGATACTGCGGGTCAACGCGCGATGCTTGCAAGTTTAAAGGCGGCTTTGCAAGTCAGCCAAATTGAAATCAACGTGGTTGTACTTCCACAAAACGAAGACCCAGATAGCTTTGTCAGAAAAGAAGGGACCGAAGCATTTTTGCAGTTGCTGGCGCAATCGGTGAACCTTTTAGATTACGCAATAACCGAAGAATTAAAAGGAACTGCGGCGACTCAGGTCCCAGACTTGATCCAAACAAAATTTATTCCTTGGCTTTTAGAAATTAACGATCCGATAAAAATTGGTTTTCTAACTGCTAGAATTTCTGACTATACAGGAGTACCTCAACAGACTTTGTTGCATACAATAAAAAATCAAGATTCAAGTTCGCTTCGCCAAACGCAACTTATGCCTTCGAAGCCTAAATCTGTCGTGCAAGTGACAGAAAAGCAGCTTTCGAAAAAGCAAATTGAATTCTTAGCCCAACTGTTTTTTTGTCAGTCGGGCCAGATTGATTTAGAACAAATTAAATTAATGAGCGAAGAGCAGCTTGATTTTGATGCAACTTCCATTCAGCTGGTCTATCGATTTTTAGAAAGCTTGGGGCAAGGAGTCTGTCCTGCAGATGCTTTTTTACGCCATGACTGGATATTATCTGAGCCGCAGCAAAACTTTCTACGAAGTCTTATCAATAATAGACAAGCTTATGTTTTAGGGCGCGAAGCTTCTGCAACAACTGGTCAAAAAGACCAGTTTGAAAAGCTGCAAAGAGCTCTTCAGGTCGATACTTTGCGCGACACCTTAAAAGATTTGAAGCGCGGCTTGCAAGATGTCGAGCAAAGAGGTGATCTTGTCACAAGCAGGCTATACCTAGGGCAAATTATTGATATCAATAAAAAAATTATGAACTTACAAAGAGAATCTAGTCAAAAGTAGAATTCGATACGGTGAGTCTCGGAGCTTAATTTCGGGGACTTGTCTGTTGCTTTTGCTTGAAAAATAAGATAGTTATCTTAAGCTTGGCGTAATAGCGTAGAGCGAAAACTTTCTTTCCACTGACGACTGACTGAGGATAAATAAAACATGGCGAAAAAAAACGCAAAGGCAGCAAGCTCTAGTCAAAAAAATTCAAAATCAAAACCGAGCGCGAAATCCTCAGTAAAGGCAAGTAAGTCGGCGAAAGCAAGTAAAAAAGAAATTGCAAAGAAGAAAGCAATTCCAATGTCGAAACCCGTCGCAAAGACAAAGCCTTTAGCAAAAGCGAAAGCAAAGCCAGCGGCGAAAGCAAAGCCTTTATCGAATGCAAAGCCATCGGTAAAAGCAAAGCCTTTAGCGAATTCAAAGTCAGATGTCGCAGTGAAAAAGGCAGCTACGCCAAAAGCAACGGCTCCGAAAGCGAGCATAAAAAACATCTCAAACAAAAAATCGGCGCCTGTACAGCCAAAAATCAGTTCTAAATCTGCAAAGCCAGCAGTTCAAGCTGATAAAAATCAAGACAAACAAAATTTAAAGTCTTTAAACGCGAATGTTAATAAAAGTGTAGTTTCAAAAATTGCAGAAGCAGTAAAAAAAGCAGTGGGTGTGAGCTCTATTGCAAAATCACAAGAATCAGAAAAATCTCTATCGAAAGCAAAAGCGGTTGATAAGAATGTTGTTGGTTCAGCAGCCAAAAAATCGAGTGCAACTGCAATTAAAAGTGATGACAAAAAGAAGGACGCCTCAGCAAAAAAATCTGCTAATTCAAAAGCAGCTGGAACAAAAGGGAAGACAGAAATAGCTGCTTCGAACAAAAAAGAAGTTGCTAAAGAGATTGATTTTAAAAAAGCTTTGTTGAAGTTGATTCCATTAGCAGAAAAAACTGATAATGCACTTTCATACCACGAAATTATTTCTTGCTTAGAAATCAAAACACTTTCTCCTGCACAATATGAAGAGCTAAGTACTGAATTGCTCAACAAAGGCATCGAAGTTCGTGGCAAAATTCCTCTCGATGAAGACGAAGCAGGTATGTTGATAGATCCAGATGCATTACTTGTGGACGATGATGCGGAAGTCGATGGTGATGCGGAAGTTGAAGAGGTAGCAGAAGAAGAAGTTGTGCCTACTGGAGTCGTTTTAACGGGCGATTTTGGTAAGTCAAATGATCCTGTTCGAATTTATTTACGCAAAATGGGAAGCGTGGCTCTTTTATCGCGCGAAGGCGAAGTTGTCATCGCGAAAAAAATAGAAGCTGCTGAAAACACGATATTAGAAAAACTGTTATCTTTGCAAGTCGGCATGGAAACTATCATCGGCGCCGCTAAAGGCTTCGTTGCAGGTGAGCTGCGCATGAAGAACTTTATCAAAGGTTTTGATGATGATGAAGCCTCTAATAACGAAGAAGAATATGCGGAACGCGTTAAGGTTTCGACTGAAAAATTATTAACTATTTATGTTAAGTTCGAAAAAGCTCTCAAGTCAGAAAAAGAAGCTGATATACTGAAGCAGCGTAGTGCGTTATTTGATGCACTAAAAGAATTGAATATAAACCGTAAGCTTCTCAGTCAAGCGATCGCTGTTCTATCTCAACACGCTTCTGCAGTTCGCGAAGCTGAACAAGATATGACTTATTATGCGAGGCGCCTCAACACTAATATAAAAGCTTTAAGTGAGCATATTGCCAAGACTCCCGATGTTCCTTTTGGTTCAGCTAGGGATCGTGAATGGCAGAGGGTCGTACGCAATTTCTCAAACGGTATAGAAGCGATCCGCATCTGTCAGGAGCAAGTGGGCCTCGACCCGACTGAAGCGCAATCGACTTATAAAGAACTCGTTGAGCTGCAAACCATGGCAGAGCTCGCGAAGAAGGAGCTTGTGGAAGCTAACTTGCGACTTGTGGTTTCAATTGCCAAAAAATACACCAACAGAGGCCTGCAATTTTTGGACTTAATCCAAGAAGGCAATATTGGTTTAATGAAGGCTGTAGATAAATTTGAGTACCGCCGTGGTTATAAATTTTCGACTTATGCAACTTGGTGGATACGCCAGGCGATTACCCGCGCGATTGCAGACCAGGCTCGTACGATACGGATTCCAGTGCATATGATAGAAACGATCAATAAATTAATCCGTACCAGCCGCTACTTAGTGCAAGAAATGGGACGTGAGCCAACGCCTGAGGAAATAGCAGCACGAATGGAAATGCCTGCGGATAAGGTTCGTAAAGTCCTAAAAATTGCGGTTGAGCCGATTTCTCTTGAAACCCCGATAGGTGAAGAGGAAGACAATAGCATAGGCGATTTCCTCGAGGATAAAGCTCAGCTAACTCCATCAGAATCTGTGATGGCTGGAAACCTTGCAGACCAAACTATAAAAGCCTTAGCTACTTTAACCCCACGTGAGGAAAAAGTCTTACGTATGCGTTTTGGTATTGGCGAAAAGTCAGACCATACTCTGGAAGAAGTCGGGCAAAACTTTGAAGTGACACGTGAACGCATCCGTCAAATTGAAGCCAAAGCTTTACGGAAGTTGCGACATCCATCGCGTAGTAAAAAATTGCGGGCATTTATAGAATCTTAGTTTAGTTTTAAGCACTAAAAGGACTTGTTAATCATACAAAGTTCTGTCATCTTTTGTGTTCATTTTTCTCGCGGGCCCATAGCTCAGTTGGTTAGAGCAGCCGGCTCATAACCGGCGGGTCCCCCGTTCAAGTCGGGGTGGGCCCACCATTTTCAAAAGATTAATTAGACGAGATAATTTAAGAGATCTAAATGAAAATTCGCTTTACCGGGAATATTGCAATAAACACTCTTGAATCCAATCACAAAACATTAGAAGACTTTTACAAAAATTTAGGTTTAGAATCAAAAAATTTAGCAGAGAACTTTAGCAGTTTAGAACCTTCACCCTTTGCGTGTTTTTTGGTTTCTTGGGATCCAAAGCCGAAAGGTCTAGGCGAAATTTGCCTCCAACTCGAAACTGATGACATTATAAGTGTTCATCATGCCGTAATCGCAAAAAATTGTGAAGTGCTCTTCTTTGGGGATGATCCAAACAATATAGGCAAAAGGCACCTTTGGTTCAGGGATCCCAGTAGCGTATTAGTCAACGTGATTGAAGAAAATTAGCCATAAGTGTTATCGAGACCTCAATTAAACAAATCATCAAATTCATTTTAATCGGTTGATCCATTATACCGAATAGTAACCCAAATCCTCACGTTTCTTTTTTATTTTTTTTCATTAACGCGAGTTGCTAATTTTTTTTAGCGTCTCTAGTTGCAAGAAGGTGTCGGTGCGTCTTTTTTCATGCGCTATCCTCCTTTTAAGCATCCTTTTTATTGCGGACTAGGCGCTTAATTCCCGCTATCGACACTTAAGTCCAGAATTTGGACATACGGGTGCCGCTCCGTCTATTCGGGGCCATAGCGAAGTTGGTATGGTATTCAGTTGTCAAAGATCGGTGGCAGTTCTGAAACACTGCTAGCCATAGCCAAACTTTATTAGAAAATCGCGGTGTTTTGCAGCCCAAAGTCCAGGACGAAAATCGCATGAGATTGTAGGCAAAAGCCGCTAAAAGCCCGTAAGCTTTGTTGGCATTGAGTTTAAGACAGGGAAAATGCTGTATATCAAAACCGTTTTTAAGTTCTCTTATAAAGTTTTCTGCGTTGCCTCGTTTCTTATAAAAACAAATTAATTCTTCTTGTACATTTCACTTTCGCCGATATTTGTTACCCAAGCTGCATAGTCATATTTTTCAAAAATATCACGCTGATCTTATTTTGCGCGCATAAATACGACGCGCATTGATTTACGAAACCCAAGTGGATGGTAGACACAAGAGCCTATTTCACATTCTCTACCACGAAAGCTGCTTCGCTTAACTACATGCCAGCGAGAGACTCGCCCCAGCAGAGGCTCATACATATTTGCTCGCATTGTAATAACAAAATCGATATTTCTCTGCTGACAACTTTGCATAATTTCGTGATTGCAATAGCCACTATCCGCTCTTAGGTAGCGATGCATCGCTCTTGGAAGTTGTGAAAAAATTTTATCGATGACGTAGGGTGCATTGTTGCTCGTGTGAGTGTTTCCTTCTCGGACTTCCATCCAATATCGAAACCAACATTGATCAAAGACCTGTAGAAAATTTATCGCCATGATTCATCCAAGCGCAATTTATTGAAATTTATTTGAAATTGAATCTAAAAAAATTTCACTCGAGAATGAAAGAAAGATATTCATTAAACCCGGCATAAAACTGTCGGTAATCAACTGAAAATATGAAATTAAATAGCAAAAATGAGTTGTGCATTAGAGGTTGGTTTAAAGAGCCAAGGTGTGAATTAATTATAAAATATCCAAGAGCAGGGCGAAGAGTATCATTGGGTTCCACAATCTATCCAATTGAATAGAACGGGCAATTAGCCATTTGAAAAACAACTGCTCTTTTGAAAAAGAGCTTCATTTTGTGCTTAGCCACCCCATACCCATTGGCCAGAGCTGTCGCATACAATATTGTTTGCCTGGTTGGCATCAGTAGAATAGAAAGTAGCTTTGTAAAGGGTGCTTGAGCAGCTTTTAATCAGTGCCGCAGTTGGGCAACTATTAACTAAGCTAGCCGATTCATAAGAAATGTTCCCTTGGACACCATCACAAAAAGACTTGGCTGCTGCACTTGGATTAGGAGCGGAACCTTGTGCGAAGTCTAAGCAAACAGTCCCAGGTAGTTCTTTCAATGCCAGAAGGCACATAGTTTGGCTATCTGTAGGAAGCTCCGGATTTTCTTCATTACCGGAACTTACTTCCGGAACTTCTAAGGTTATTGTCGCTGTTTGCTCCGCCTCAAAGCGTGCGCTAGTAGATGTGTATTTGATGGCACCCGTGAGCGGATCTCTTTTTACAGCAATGATCGTTGTTGCATTCTCCGATAGATGCTCACTAGACGGGATATAACGATATTGTGGCATAGTCCCACCAGCAACTTGTGTAATCACTTGAACGGATCGTCTACCATCTTTAAATTCGTGGACCAGCACTATGCTATCCACATCGGAGGCGTTGGAAAAGGCGACTTTAGCGCGTAAATCTGAGGCTGCCAGATCTCGATAATTTTTTACCTGTACAACTCCATTTGGAGTGATTGAAATATTGCCATGAAAGTCAATAAACTCTTGCTCCGTGTATTCAAGATCACTTCCCCGGCGTCCACCACTAAAAAACCCTTTGACTCGAGTGTCATAAAAACTTTTAATCTCAGAATATGTTTTTTCGAGAAATGATTCTGCTTTATCAATTTCATCGATTATCTTCTTAGCCCTCCCAACTCCTTTACCGAACTCTCCCATTGCGCTTCCTGTTGCAACTTCAATCAAGACATCTGCACCTTCTCTTATCATGGCTGAACCAACTTTGAGACTTAGATCTATAGGCAGCAATTTGTCTTCTTGGGCCTTATCCCAAAAGGCTTTTGAAAAGCCATTACCATTTTCGTTGTCGCCTGTATTTGCAATTTTTAAAATTGCAAGAGCTTCGTTTTTAAGCTGTCCTGTTGTCAATTTAACACCGAACTCCTGACTAGAACTTCCAAAAAGTTCAATTTTTTCGCTATAGCGCGCATGACCTGAGCGTATCGCTTGAAATAGATTTTCTTTTTCAATATCATTCAGACTTTGATAAAGAGTAATTAATTTCGATTCTGAATCTGAAGAGATACCGACTAAATTCGTCAAGAATTTGAAGATTGCAGGTACTTCGAGTAGCCTTGCGTTTAATGCTGCTGAGTACGTAATAAAATTGTTATATGCTATGCCGCAGCGATCTGATATGTCCAGTAACTGCCCTTCCAAAATTCCTGACTCCCGTATCAATCCTGAGTTCTCATCAATTGCAATCCCATTCGATAATAGTTTGCTATCAGAACCTTGAAAGAGTTCCCAATAGATCGCTTGAAGTCTCGCCTGCAACTCCCCGCATAATGCTAATTCTGCAAGATCAGAACCTAATGCCATTTGCAGGTATTCAAATTCTCCTTGCAAACCAAGATATTTTTGCTCGAACATTGGCAGCTTTGCACTAGGTGCAAGTTTCTTAAATTCATCTGGCTTTGACTCTCCGCAGGCAAATGCTGAAACGAAGATTGCTAACGCAAATAATTTGGGTCCCTTTTTAATGCGTTGAAAGCTCATTTGGCACCACCTCTAATTGATAAATAGATACTATTTGATTTTACGGATGATCCAAAATCGCCTGATATTCTGGTAAAATCTGCGCCTAGGCCTATAGATATTTTTGTAAAATTAAAGAACAAAGTGGATCCAAAAGTTAGACGTCGATTTTTACCACCGTCCTCCAACTCTCCAACTTCGTATTCGTCATAATTTTCAATTTTTATTTGAGATCGTGCAAATAGATCTGTTCCAAATTCTAGATATGGAGCAAAAGTTAAAATACGCCAATCCAATCCTGCTTGTAATCTTGCAGCTACAGCGAGTGCGAGATATTGAATATTTGCTTCAAAAGTCTTTGCCGTACCTGATTCCATATCGAGATAGGCGTCCGAAGTTTCTTCAATCGTCATATAAGAAAGATCAGGACCAAGTGCCAAAGTAATAGATTGCCATAAAGGAAAATGATAACGATAGCTGTAGCGATACAAGTCCGCATTAAAACCGTCAATTTCGGTAAGAGCGAGTATGTTTTCATTCCAACCATTATTATAATAGCGACTATTTGGATCGAACAACTTTTTATAGTACCGAGTATATGCCAATTCTACTTTATCGTCAGTTGTTGCAGTACTATTTTCTTGGTCTACTTCAATGGCTTCATTGTTGATTTCAAATGTGTCGGATTTGGAGTTTTGATCATTTTGCGAGGCAGTTTCGGCGAAACAGTCTACACTTATCGTTAAAGTGACTGCGAGTCTCAATCCCCCGGAAAATTTCCTCCTAAACAATAGCCATGATATGTTTTTCAGACTCAATAGATTCCTCCACAAAATAATGAATAAAGATGACATCGGTTTTAAATATATTTATTTAATAAGTCCTATTGTGTAGACAAAACATAGGATTGATTTGGACAATAATTTAAAAAAGATATAAAAATCTAAAATCATCCTACAAAGAAATTTTGGGAAAAATTTGAACTAGACCCAAGACGTGTCATTCCTAGCTTTAGGAGCGTTCTCAATAGGAGGTTTGTACAAAATTTCCTTGATAAAGATAATTTTGTGCGAGTATGCTCAATATCATTGAGATGCAAAAATAGCTGATAGGGATGATTCTCTGGTTTACCGCAAGACTCGGTTCCATGGTCTGTGAGGGTTCGCAGTAAGGAAATGCCATGCTGATCGAAATATGGTAATACCTTGTCGTTGAGAAAGTCTGCTGCCGCCAATGCTGTTTTGTCGCGGTATATCTTGGCGCAGCCGACATTGGAATAGGTGTCGATGCCGGTTTGCTGATAAATCTTACCAATACCCTTGATGTAGCCTACGTAAAAATTATTTTGCTCCAAAATAAAACCATGATGTTAGATTTCTATATCACTATGAGACCTTTCTCCTCTTTGGCTGTTTCAAGAGTTGCGTGACTTTTTAAGCAATCCTTCAAGGCCATCTTCTGCAATGGCTTGCTTAATATCGTATTAATGCTGCCTTGAAACACCAAGCTTCCTGTAGACATCACTGATGTTGCCAAGTGTTGCACCCAGCTCAACTATGTTCACTTTGCGTTGAATGATATACTGATCATTGGTCATGGTTTCCTCTTAGATTAAAATGATTGAGTCGTAACTATCATTCTACCGAAGAGAAACCTGACATTTTATTTAGGCAACTATTGCTTCTTGTAAACACATTTCGGGACTAATCCAATTTTTAACAAAGCATGAGTCGCGCGGCAACTGGCGGGACAATAGCCCGGAGAGAGCTTTTTCGGCACACTAAAGACAGAGCATGTCTATTTTACAGAAAAATGAAACGATCTTTCCATGCCACGTTTGTTTTTGAAATTGACGTTTAAAGTATGAGTTCCTATTTCGGTCAATTTAGAATTAAAATCGAATTCATTATCTTGATTAGATATAAGTAAACTGCAATCAGCCGCTGAATTTTTGTGATGATATAAATTGGCTTGACAGATCGAGGCTTCAGTTCCTGCAATTTTCAGGCAACTATTATTGATGTAAACTATTTCAAAACGTTGCTCTGAACAGCCTTTTTCGTAATTCATATTGAGTACGAGTGTTTTACTTCTTTCAAGATATTCAAATTTATTTATTGTTCCAAAGAATATTTGTGATTGTTCAGTACTAGGATTTGTGGGATTTGGCGGTCGGGTAGATGTAGTATTACCTGGAGTAATTGGGTTTTTAATATTTTTTTGATTAATTAAAGATATATTTTCCTCGCGATATGCTTGTGTCGCTGCGATTTTGAGCTCGCGAATGAGCGTAATTTCATTTTGGCAATTATCTTCATTTTTTATAATAGAAAATTTTGTTTCTACGAAAGCGCTGACATAAATATTTAGTTTTTGCGACTTTTTATTTTCGCTGTATTCATATTTTATATCTTCGACCAATGTGGCGTTACATTCCATCTTTGCTTCAATAGTCACAATGGTTTCGATTTTAGAGCCGGAATTTTCGCTATGACGAGGAGTTGAAATATTGACGATAGAAAAAATTAATTGCTTAATGTTTTTTTTGGGAACTGTCACTTCGGAACTGTTGAAATTGGATTTTTTTTGTAGACTCTGTTCATTAATTGCACAGGCAGATAACAAACAGAATAAAGATAAAAGGTAGCCCACTCTGTAATGTGTTAATCGCATCGACAAATTCCTTATAATTCTTCTCTATAACTATTTTCACATAACAACTGTATATGTAAATTGCAAGCAGGATTAAAAAAACAAATAAAAACACAACTATTACGAAAATCCCTAGTGATTATGGTGATATTGAGCAACTCATCAAAACCTCAATAAGAAGATTATTTAAATTGGGATTGAAAGCAGCCGAGAGTTTGCTTAACGAAATGTTATCTTATTGTTTATATAGTTGTGTCTTTAAAAGACGGAGGAAAAATCTATGTTGGAATCTATGTTTTATAGAAGTAAGTCAAGTCGTATATTTTTACTATCAATGCGGTTTCTTTTAGTTTCGTTGTTAGTAAGCGCTTGTGGCGATAAGAAAAAAGATGAAAATCATCCCCAAGGTGCTTGTTGCGGGACGCAGGAAACTATTGTAACAGCCGACTTAAACAATGCAGTCGGAATGCTGATTTTAGAGAACAATGGTGCAGCAAGTTTGCATGGATTTAAAAATGTTTCGCTCGCGGAAGGTGACGCCGAAGGCGATGCTGACGATTCATCTTTAGTTAAGATAAACGAAGACGGTGAAATCGAACCTGCGATTTCAATTGAAGAAGATGAAGTCATGATGGGCCCCCCTAAACAACTCCCTAAAATTCTTACTATTGCAGTATCTCCGCACAAGGATGTTTATTTGCATTTTGAGAGACCCTTTATTTACCGTGTTGTCGACGTACCAGGAGAAGATCCATGGGACATGAGTAAAGGTTATCAATGTCAGATTTTTAAAGTTGAAGGCGGAACTCTAGACAAACTTTTGGTGACTCCTCCAGAAGCTGATAATCTTGAATGTATTGATAATTTGCGTTTTATCGATAGTTGGCAAGCAAATCGTAACAGCGTCTTTCAATTTGATGATGATTCCAACGTCTATTATCCAGCCTCCTTACCTAATGGCGGTGGAAAAATGGTTGTTTATAAGCGCACTCGCGATGGAGAGACAACAACAGAAGTTATTAACTCGAATATCTGCGTTAATGACTTTTTAATCACAAAAAATGGTGGGGTTTTTTATACCGGCAGCTCTTCGTGTGAAGGTGGTGGGGGTGATGCAGGTGGCTTCTTCCGCTATGTTGCACCGGATGACGGTGGAGTGAGAGAAATTGCTCGTGATTGGTGGAATTTTGTGTTCGAACCTAAAGCCGGAAACAATGCAACGGATTCGGCGGTATTTTTCGGTCCTGATCCACGCAGTTCAACAACAGCTTCTTGGAATTCGGCATGTCTATTTAATTTTGATCCATCTGCAGGTACGAGTGCTACTGAGAGTATCAGTGATGTCATCACTTGTGGTTCAGATATTTGGAGCTGGATTAATGTGACCAGAGCGGAAGACATTCCGACTTATGGTATCGGCAATGACGAAACAAATCTAACCAAAAAAGCGCTTTGGGTTGCGGAATTGCAAAATCGCTGTGAGAGCGAAGGCCAAATATTCGCAGGAGGCGGAAGCCAAATTAACGCTATTAAACAAGATACTTTAGGCAATGTCTATGTCATTGGTAAAGTTCGAAAGAAAAAGGCCGGGGAAATTTCTTGCGGTTTACAAATTCGCGGACAACACTGTGTTTTTGACAATGCCCCTTATTTGGTTGGCGATACAACTTACGGTACCGAAGTGCTTTGTCAAGAGGCTGGAGGTCTTTGGAAAGGAAGCACTGGATTTTGTGATGGCTTCCCTGAGTTTACCACAGAAGCAGATTGTGAAGCTGCAATGCATGTTTGGAAATTTACTAGCGAAGGCTTCCATTATAACAATGTTTCCACTGATCTTTGTACAGATTTAGATAATGCAAATAGAGAAGTGAATATCTGGGACATCAGTGGTCCAGATGTGACTGCAATTGAAGCTGGAACTAAGGTTGTCTATAATGCGAACTGGTATAATTGCCAACCAATAGACGCTTCTTCAAATGGTGGAGACCAGTGGACTGATGAATACAGAGCTCTTGCAATCGTCGACGAGGAAACTAAAACGTTATCGATGTTGTCAGGTACTAACGAACAAGCGGTGCAAATATGGTTAGTTGATGATGTGCCTTACTATTCAACTTATAATACAACAGATGGTAAGTACTATTTAAAACGTTATAGTGTCACGAGCGAAAGTTCTGCCGTATTGCATACAAATTTTGAAGCCTACAATATCGCCAGCGGCGGAAGCAGTGCTTCGGTATACTACGATGGCTTGGACTTCTCGAATAATAGTTACAGTTTCGGAACGATGTCTACAAGTGCACCCTATGATAGAACCGAAAAAACTGGTTTGACGGGCACTGTTAAAACCATCGTGATTTTGCCACAAGATTAGAATTTAATTTGAAATTGAAAGCTCACCTACAGGTTAAAAACTGTAGGTGTTTTTTTTAATGCATGCGTTATTAATGTAAGACGTATTCTAGATTTTTACATACATTGCTGACAAGTTTTAAGCTCAGTTTATTCTCCAACTGAGCACCAATCAAGTATTGATTCGGACTTGTTTTTGCCCGTTCAACCTCTACGTTAGCTCGGCAAACTGATGGAAAGGTCCCATTTGGATAGTAGTCAATTGCCATTTCACCTTTTATTTCCCAGCCCTCGGGGCACATTGGGCTATTCCAAATATAGTCTCCAGAAACGCTAAGCCAAGTAATATGGCGTGTGGGTGAAAACTCAATATTAGTCAAGTCTTCAGCAAAGGTTGCTGCTGCCGCTTTTACGAGAGATAATTCAATTTCTTTTGCTTTAGCTTGAGCATCAAAGGGCAGTACTGAACACGCAAAAACCTGGGGCACCTGTGCTGCAAAGCTTAAAATTCCCGCAATTAGCAATACTTTCGTTCTCATTTTATTCTCCTTAATGGCTTAGAGTTAAGATGGACTTCATTAAATATTATCTATGAATTCCCAACGATCTAGACATATCTAGATTATTAAAAATCTAATAGAGGGTATTAAAAAAAAATGCATTTATTGGACTCTAGAGAGTCCAAGGAATATCCCGCGTAGCATATCTCAGAACGCGGCCGTTTAGATAGACAACCCCCTTATATTGTTGGAGGAATTTTTGGTGCCGGATAAATACTGTAGCTGTTTAGAATTTCGCGAGGTTTTGAATTGAAAGTATGTGCTTGCTGCTATACGTGACTTTACTCCCACTATGCCTTGGTTAATCTACAGATTTACCCAAGCCAAAATACATCTTTTGATTATGAAAAAATTCAGTATTGGACTAAACAAGTTGTGTATTGAATAGAAAAGGCTCAATTATGGGTATTAGAAACCAATATTTCAAAACTTTCGGAAAGTTATGGGCTTTGTAGCGGAAACAACAAAATCGCAAAATCCTGTATTATCAATCGGACTCGCTCCTATGGAAGGAGTGACAGATTTTGCCACGCGCTTATGGTACGCCAAAGTTTATCCGCCAGAGTTTATGAGCACGCCTTTTTTTCGGGTATCGAGTCTTAATCCAAGCTTACAATTAGCTTCGAAGTATTTTGCCGGAGAATTTCTCTGCCCAAGTTCTTGTTTAAGTTACAAGCTGCTTCCGCAGGTCATGGCTGATACTGCAGAAGTATTTTCCGTCGCAGCGGAACAGTTTTTAAGTTTGACAGATTTTGTTGATCTGAATTGTGGTTGCCCTTCTAAAACAGTTACTGGGAGAAGAGCCGGCAGTCGTTTGCTAGAAGATGCCGAGCATTTTGCGAAATTTGTAACGAAAGTTGAGACACGTTTAGGCAAAAGAAAATTCAGTGTAAAAATGCGCACTGGCTATGCCGCGGAGGCAACAAATTTTTCAGAACTTATTTCAAGTCTGCAAGGAGTTGATCTCGCACGAGTGACGGTACATGGACGCACGCGTTTACAAAAATATACAGGCTGTGCCGACTGGAACTTGATTGCTCTGGCAACGAAATTGTCCTGTGAGGTATTCGGTTCTGGTGACATTGTTGATTTAGCTTCTTTGCATAGGCGCATCAGACAAAGCCCAACTATTCAGGGTGTCATAGTTGGGCGTGGTGCTTTGAGAAATCCTTGGATTTTTCAAGAACTTTATACAGAGAAATCCGTCGAGTTGAGTTTTACCACGCTTTGCTTGGCATTGCAGAGTTTTGCAGTATTGCAGCAAGTCGCATTGGTCAATCCAGAGCTCTTGGTGAGATGGTTAGATGATGGGCATTTTTTAGTATCATGTAAAAATGATGAAGAGAAGTGGCAAGCATTTTATCAATTTATCTCCTCGCAATGCGGCGGAAAATTATATTGTGAAGCAGAGTTAAAATTAGATCGACGAGTTCTCGGAAGAGTTAAAATGTTGTGGAATTATATGCGCAGTTGTTTACCCCAAGAGTTTTTTGGCCCTGAACCATTGCGTTCAAAAGATTTTACAGGATTTTTAGCTGCTATTGCGAGTTTCCATCAAATGTGGCTGCAAGTTAATGCAATGAACAAAGATGCTAAATTGCAGCTTAAGCACCGCAAAGAGTTAGATTGGGTTTATGCTGGCGCTGCTGTAAAAAAGGAAGCAGAATAGAATGCAAAAATCGCCTTTAGATTTCAGCCTACAAGCTAAGTGTGGAACAAGCCGTGCTCGAGCGGGACTTTTGCAAACTGCAAGGGCGACTATAGAGACCCCTGTTTTTATGCCTGTTGGTACGGCTGCCACTGTGAAAGGTCTGCGTTTTCATGAACTGCAAGCTGCTGGCAGTAAGATTATGCTGGCAAATACCTATCATTTAATGTTGAGACCTGGGGAAGAGGCATTTCGCAAAATTGGCGGTATCCATCGTTTTACCGGCTGGCAAGGTTTGGTGCTTACAGACTCAGGTGGCTTTCAAGTTTTTTCCTTGAGTGACCGCGTCAAAATCGACGAGAACGGAGCCCTTTTTAAAAGTCATATTGACGGAAGGCAATTAATGATGAGTCCTGAATCCTGCATCGCCATGCAAACAGCGATTGGCAGTGATATCATGATGGTATTAGATCAGTGTGTGCCTTCGACTTCGAATTATGAGCTCGCAGAATCTGCCATGCAGCTCACGCATCGCTGGGCCTTACGTTGTCTTGAAGCTCGAACAAATAGCAGCCAGGCGCTTTTTGCAATTGTACAAGGTGCTTGTTTTGCTGATTTGCGCCAACAAAGCGCGGAATTTTTGCGGCGAGAGGCTTTCGATGGTTTTGCTATCGGTGGCCTAGCTGTTGGAGAAACGCGGCAAGAACGCGAAGACATGACAGAACTCGTGACAGAATTTTTGCCGGAAAATCGCCCACGTTATTTAATGGGCGTAGGCACGCCTCTAGATTTACTTGAGGCCGTTTATCGCGGTGTCGATATGTTTGATTGCATTATTCCAAGCGCGCTCTCTCAGCAGGGGGTGGCATATACTTGGAACGGACGCCTGCGATTAGGACGGGGAGTGTATGCTTTAGAACAAAAACCTTTAGATTCTCAGTGTGATTGTTATTGTTGTGCAAACCATAGTATGGCCTATATCCATCATTTAATTAAGTGTCAGGAACAGCTCGGTTGGCACTTGCTATCGATGCATAATTTGTTCTTCTATCACTCTTTAATGAAGAAAATGCGAGAGCACATTTTAGCTGAAACCTTCGTTGCCTTTTATAAAGATCAAAGAATTAAATTTCTACAAGAAGATCAAGAAAAGCCATCATTAAAACAAGTAGCAAAAACAAAGCCTGAGCTTGCTCCACCACAATTGGGTGATTATGAAGTCGTCTTACAAAAAACAGGCTTTTCTAGTATTCGGCAAATAAGTAGTGGTGAAATCATGCACGCCAGTGAACACCCGGATGTCGAAGCGAAGCGTCTTTACGTCGAACAATCAGGAATTTTAAATTATTTAAAAAGCCCGATTGAAAAAAAAGCACTTGTTATCTGGGATGTCGGCTTAGGGGCTGGCCATAATGCAATGGCATTGTTAACGGCTTTGGAGGATATGTTTCGTAGCGAACCTAATATCTCGCGACGAAATATCTATATTGTGAGTTTTGAAAACGATTTGAGTTCTTTTCAATTGGCATTAGAAAATCCAAAAATATTTCATCACCTGCGTCACAAAGCTCCGCACGCTTTGTTTGCGGATGGTTCATGGCTTTCAGAATCTATACCGCTACACTGGGAACTACTAAAAGGCGACTTCCGGCGGACGATGTTAGAGGCCATGTTACCGCAAGTTATTTTTTATGACCCTTTTTCTTTTAAGACAAATAAAGCGCTTTGGAACTATGAATTTTTCCATTCTTTTTATGAGGTGCTTGAGCGCCAAGCAGTCGAGCTCTATACTTATTCTGCAGCAACAGCTGTTAGAGAGGCGCTATTGTGCGCAGGGTTTTATGTTGCGCCTGGACTTGGAAGCGGTGGCAAATCTGAGACAACGATAGCGCTTACACCAAGCGCATTTGAAGAAAAAAAGTCTTATTGGCGCACACGCCTTTTAGGACAAAGCTGGCTGGATCGTTGGTTCAAGAGTTCTAGTCGGGGAGCGCTACTACAAGGAATTAAGCGTCCTGAGGAAGTCGATTTGCTGAAACACCCGCAATTTCAAATGATCCGCAAATTTTAACTCTTTAGAAATGCTTTAAAGACAGTTTCGCTATGTACACGTAAAGCGTCATGAGCAAATGTTTCAGATTCAAATAATTGGATGTTGCCAATTTTTCTGGCTGAATTAAGGCTATATTTATAGTCCACGTAAAGGTCGTTTTTATAGACCCAAGCTTTGACTGGAACCTTGTTTTTGCTTAAGGCTTGTTTATCATAAAGTATAGGCCATTTATATTTTGCTAATAAATCTGTAGCGGCTTCATATGGTTTTAGTGCGGCGTAATCCCTAGGCATCCAGGGAAAGATCATTTCGGCCCAAAAATAGTGATCAAGCCAATCATGCTTCTGTTGCAGTTCTTTAAGTACACGAGTCGCTGCCCAGTTCGAGCTGCGATTTTCGCAATAGATTGCTTCTTGTAAAACATAGTAAATCGGATGGTCATCGAAAGTGTAAAGAAGATCGAAACTTTTTTTATCGATAAAATCATTTAACTGTCGTTCTATGTAGTAATCGAGAGTTTCTAGTAATTGAAGAACCTTTGGTGGCGTAACTTCCATTCCAAGATATAGACCAAGATGAGAGAGACGATCAGCTGATAGAACCCCATCTCTAAGTTGTAAAGGCTTGTCTTTTAAACTATTGACTAACTTTTTCATTAATGTTTCGCTGCTTGGATTTTGCAAGAAAAACTGCTTATTATTTTCAATCATTTTATTAAAGAGCGTTACATAAACATCTTCTATTTCTATGTCGAATGGCGGCAAACCCCCAGTTATAAAAACCTCATCGAGATGTTCTGGATAAAAAGACAAATAATTCATTAAACAGAAACCACCGAAACTTTGGCCGATGACACTCCACTTGGTCTTTTCGCCAAAAAGTTCGCTTCGTACAAGTTCTGCATCCCGAATTATGTTGTCAGCTCGGAAGCACTTTAAATAGTCAGCAAGCAAT
Source organism: Oligoflexales bacterium (assembly GCA_018060885.1). Classification (GTDB taxonomy): domain Bacteria; phylum Bdellovibrionota_B; class Oligoflexia; order Oligoflexales; family JAGOVF01; genus JAGOVF01. The sequence continues at coordinate 43,921 of JAGOVF010000004.1, forward strand.
TCGGTATTTGGGTATAACGCCGAGAGTTTAGCTCCATTCCAGGGCGTACTCATTCCAGTTCCTCGCGGATCCATGAGAACTATATGATACTTTTTTATAGCCTGTTTAATCCAACTTGCATTTTCAAAAGGGCGAGGTGGCGGAAAACCGGGACCACCAGGTAGATAGAGAAGTAGGGGTTTTTTCTGTGTAAAAGGTTCGTTCGATAGTTCTTTGATATAGATTTCGATTTGCTCGACTGAACTTGAAGGCGCTGATGAATTATTATGTTTGAGCGGTACTTTAATCCGATGCGCGCGCGAATAGAGAGTGCCGTCTACTAAATTCTCAATCTGCAAATCTGTTGACTCATTATTCATAAGTTTATGGTTTCATCTCAAACGTAATTGTTTATCTATTTCGAATTTTGAATCTTATTGGAGGTAAAGCTTGACGTAAAGCCATCGCTGGGATCGATAGGCAAATCTTTGCTATTTCTGATGTGTCCAAAGTCGAAATAATTATCGGAAAAAATATTTTTTTCAAAAGCCCAATTTTCAGGCCAATAATTGTGGTTTTTTCTATTTAAATTGCGGTACCAAACGACACCAGCTTTTGGGCAATGTGTTTCTTCATTGCGTCCATTTTTTACAAATTGATTGCCTTGGAAATTAAGTTCTTTTGCACTATGAAGTAAAGCACCGCAGCGGCCTGAATTGCTAATGACATTATCTATTGCTGATATGCGAATTCCAGCACCCCAGGATGCAATGCCCCAGGCAGACATTTGTTTTATTTCATTGCGTTTCATATTCATTTTTGAATTTCCAAAAGCTCCAATCCCCTTCCAATAATTTGAAACTTTATTTCCATCAACAATAGCTTCACTATCCCAGGTTGTTGCAACTCCAACTCCTCGACCTTGGCGTATGAGATTATTTTTTATCGTCGCCTTTGCCCCACGGTAAAGGGTAATTCCATCCCAGCTATTGTTGATGATGCTATTATTCTGAATGAGCATATCCGCACCTTCTCGGCCGATAATGCCCGCAACGCCTTGGGTTATATTTTCAACCCGCGTGTTGTTGTTGGTAATCTGCAGATTCTGCAAGGTTACTTTTGAATTTCTGACAACGATCGCACCATCACTCGCATTCTCATCTTCTGAACGGACTCCTCCGCTAATCGTAATGTTTTCTAATGTAACTTCCGAGCCTTGAATATAGATGCCAAAACCAGCATTGGTTTTTATTGTAACTTTATTTGGAGTTGGGTGGCCTCGCAAAATTAGTTTTTTATTTTTAATGATAAGTCCCACAGTGCTTTTGTTGCTAGTTGCGTGCTCTTGGCAATTTCCACAGTGACTATCAACGATTTCAGTCGCTTCGATATCATAAGTTCCTGGACTTAATGTGATGATGCTGGGTGAGAGAGCATTACGTAACAGAGTTTTGAGATCGCAGCCCTTTGTTATGTTGCACTCAAGATTATGAGGATTTTGAGAGTCGCCAATTGAGAATTGATTGCTGTCCTTTTGTTTTATAGATGCGTGGCATCCGGTTGCGAACAACAAAAAAATAGGTAGTAAAATAATTTTTAATCTAAAGTTTCTAACTTGCATTGATTTATTCCTTTAATTTAAGCTAATTTACGTACAAAAAATTGATCAAACATATACACAAGTGTGCTCATCAGAATAATAGGCGCACTTGCAGGTAGGTCAAAATAGTATCCGAGCATAATACCACTGCTGGTAAAAACTAAGGCTAAGAAAAAAGTCAGCAGCATTATTTTTTTAAGCGAAAAAAAGTGCCGACAGGCAATGGCGGCAGGCAAGGTCAATAATGCAATCACTAGTATAAGCCCTACAATCTGAATCAGAACAACTACCGCAAGAGAAACAAGCAGGTATAATAAATAGTTGTAAAAGTTAACTGAAACTCCTCTCAATAAAACAAACTCACTATCAAAGCTCACGGCACATATTTTTTGATAGGCCCACATAACGGTTATAAGTGTTATGAAACTCAGCCCTGCCAGCAGGATTAGATCTTGGTCTCGCACTATAAGAATATTGCCAAACATATAAGACATTAAATCAGTAGCGTAGCCTGGAGTCTTGGCAATAAAAATAACACCTATGGCCATTCCTCCCGCCCAGAGTGCGCTGATGATGGTGTCTTCTTTTTCTTTGTGTTTGATACTAATCGTTGCTATGAGCAGTCCAGAAAAAATCGCCATGACTAATGCACCCCATAGTGGGTCGTAGCCAGCCCAATTTGCAATTGCTAAACCCGCAAAAACCGAGTGGGCAATGCCGCCAGCTATATATGAAATTTTTCTAATGACAATAAAGGGTCCGATTAAGGCAGCAATAATACTAGAGAACAAACCACCTAAAAAAGCGTTCTGCAAAAATGGAAAATTCATAAGTGAATCTATAAATCCTGGCATGGATTCCCTTTATTTATATTTCCTGATGGTGGTGATGAACCATTTGAAAATCTGTGCCATAAATTGCCGCTAAACTATCACCAGATAATTCTTTAGTCTGATGTTCACTCACCCGACGATTAATACAAATGACTCGATCCACATACTTTGAAACAAAAGCAATATCATGAGAAATCGTCACAATAGTTGTTTCGCCTTTCATGCTATTCAGCCATTCATAAATACTAAGCTCTCCGCTTTGATCTATACTAGCTGTTGGTTCGTCCAGTAATAACAATCCAGGTTTACACACAAGAGCTCGCGCGACGAGGGCTCGCTGCATTTGTCCACCAGAAAGTCTTGCAATTGGGCTGTCGGCATATTGTTGAAGAGCGAGCTTTTCTATCAGAGCTAGGCTCGCAGCGCGATCATTTTTGCTGTAATAATTTTTGCCTAAGCCGTTTTCAATGCGCCCCATACACACCATTTCGAGCACGGTGATAGGGAAACTTTTCGTAAAATTAATAAATTGAGGAACATAGCCAATTCGAAGTCTTGATTTTTCAGGAGCCTCACCAAAAACAAAAACTGAACCAGAGCTAGGCTTTATTAATCCCAATGCCAGGCGCATTGCCGTCGTTTTGCCGCCACCGTTGGGGCCTAGGATGCCAATAAACTCTCCTGACTTGATGCGAAAGCTCGCATTCTCCAAGATCAACTCTTCTCCATTATAGGAAAAGTTTACATCTTTGAATTCAAGCACCGGAGCTTGCATTTTGCTGAGCTCCTTAATTCAATTTATTAAGAGTGGTTTTACTTTGTTTGCTGACTCTTTGTTTTTTAAATCCTTCAGAAAGTTCTCTCGCTATGTAGTTCATATTTTCAAAGTAGTTGTATTTAAGCGGGTCTAATTCGACTAATTCTAGCGAGAGTTGTTTAGCCAGGGTCTGAGCAGTTCGCAAGGAATGTTGTGGTTGAAAATAAAAATATTTTAAATTCTCTTGTTTTGCCAGAATCGCTATATCCTGCAAAAGCTTTGCACTTGGCTCTTTGCCTTCGTGCTCGACCGCGATTTGCTCAAGTTGGTAGAGTGCGGCAAACTCACTCCAAGCAGGGTGGAAAACGAGAAATTTTTGATTTTTATATTCTGCGAGTTGCGTTTTCAATTTATTATGAAGAATTTTAAATTCCTCATCAATTTTAATACAACGTTGCGTAAATTCATTTGTTTCAGTGGGTATCTTTTCTTTTATAAGAGTATTGCAAATGGCCTGCACATATTGCCGCATTTTAAGAGGATTTGTCCAAGGATGCAGGCCTTTATGATCATGGTTATGTTTAGATTGTAATTGAGTTGAAGATGTAGTTTCTAGTTCAATTATTTGAGGTTTTTCTTTCGCATTGTTCAGATAAGAAATAATTTTTTTTTCTATTGGCAGCCCAAGAGAAAAATAATATTTGCTTGACGCGAGCTGTTCTAATTGGCTCGGTTGTGCTTGAAAGGTTTCTGGATTCTGGCCTGCAGAGACCAGTACAAAAACCTTCTCTGCTGGCAAAAGTTGTTCGAGAATAAATGCAAGTGGACTAATACTGACACTAAACATTGTCTGATATGTAACAGCATTTTTGGTGTCAGTATTTTGCGGGTCTTTATTCTGGCTAGCCCGTGCAAGGCTTGCGAAAACAGTGCCGAGCAATATTAAAAAAACAAAGCTATTTCGCGGCATTCAAAGGCTCGGCTAAGATTTTTTTAAGCAAAATTGGGTCGTCAGTAATAATTCCGTCTACTCCAAGCTCGATCATCCGGCGCATATCGGCTTCTGTATTCACTGTCCAGATATGCGACTGGATTTTTTGTTTTTTGAGCGCTCGAATCATTCGGCGAGTCACCAATTCTTTGCCTTCCGATTCTTCCGGATCTATAGGCAGCTGCATAGAGTGGATTTTAGGTCTGTAAAGGGTACTGAGATAAACTAGATTTGAAATATAGAAATTCTTGATTTGTGTGCGACCGGCAGAAACTGCAATGTTGGGACAAGCTAGTTTAAAAGCGGCTATTTTTTCTTCAAAGAACGAACCAACCACAGTGAGATGTTCGCGCTGGTAGCGCTGTATGAGGCGACAGAGTTCTTGGGGATTCCCCGTGGACTTTAATTCAATCAACATCCGCATTTTCGGCAGTGCTTGAAAAACTTCTTCTAAAAGTGGAATTTTTATTTCCTTATTTCGATAGGGAAAGCTCGCTCCATCATCTTTCGTCCAATTATATGCTGCATCGAGACTTCGAAGTTCTTCAAGACTTAATGCTGAAATTGGACCGACGCCATTTGTTGTGCGTTCTAGGGTATCATCGTGGAAGACAAGAGCGTGGCCATCTGCAGAGCTTTGAATATCAAATTCAAGCCAATCAACTCCCAAATTTGCTGCATTTTTTAAAGAGAAAAGTGTGTTTTCAGGCCAAAGAGCTTTCCCACCGCGGTGCGCGATAATTTGCACTTTGTCATCAATTTTAGTGATCGATTCTGAATATGATGTCAAAGCCATCAGACTGGACGCTCCAAAAGTGAAAATGCTAGTTGTCATAAATCTGTTAATTCTATGAAGCATAAAAGTTGACCCCTCCAAATACTTGATAAAGATGTCCCAACCTAACAAATCTTTTTTATATGGATAAGCTTTTTTGTCATGTGATCAAATGTTAGCTGAAAATAGTGCTTTTGATCTCAGAAACCTCATAGATTTATCTTTAATTTCATGGTCTTCCTTTAAGTCTGGCGCATGGTGCGGTTTGCGCCTGGCATCGATGATTAAACTGCCGCTACAGCCCCAATGTTTGAATTCGCTCATAGAGTCTAGGCCATAGATGTCATGAGAGGGATTTGACTTTGTGAAACATGTCCATAAAAAATTTGCGTAAGTCGCAGCCAGAAACTCCGGGTCATCGCACAAGATTAGGAGTGGAAAACCGCTCTGTAACAGGTGCATAGGAGCTAAAACTACTATGATTTTCTCCAGATCTAGAGTTGCCTGCGCATACGTTTGAAAAATAAACTGACTTTTTAAAGCGAGGATACCCGCCGCTATAATACGCACTTGCTCTATCGGCGCTTCAAATTTTAAATGCGAGGGCAACTCTGTGCTCAGTTTATTTTTAACGGCTCCGGCAGCTGCCCAAACTACTTTTGATCCGGAATTGACCCCTGTACCAGAATAATCCAGCGTATCCATGGTCGTTTGAGTTTGAAAGTGGAGATCTTTTCGAAAGTCGATGCGGAGCAGTAATTCATGGATGAAAGCCTTGCTGTCATTGATATCTAAGTGCGGAACCTCTTCGTGAGGTATGATAAAAAGGTATTTTGCCAAGCTGCATTGCCCAAAACCTAAAATTGCGTTGGCCTGGGTTAAAATCTCTTGCGGTTTGCGCACAGCTTCGTAAGGCGTGTAGCGTTCGCTGCCTAGGGCTAATAAGAGAGGATGCACTCCCGCTTCGTCTACCGCATGCAGTCCTTTGACACCTGGAATTTCTTTACTAACTGCTGGCTCAGCAATGCTGTGAATAAGAGCTCCGAAGCTACTGTCTTCCTGCGGTGGGCGACCGACGACTGTAAATGTCCAAATCGCGTCTTCGCGTGCATAAACCCGATGTACTTTCATAACTGGGAATTCGTGTGTAAGACTATAGTAGCCTAGGTGGTCTCCGAAAGGCCCCTCGGGTTTTGTATTAGATCCATCTATTTCACCAGTAATCACAAAATCTGCGTCGTAACTGATTAAATGCCCTGCATCATCGTACAAATAGCGAAAATTTCGATTTGCCAATAAACCACAGAATAATACTTCACTGATATGGTCAGGCAGCGGCATTACAGCAGCAAGAGAATGGGCAGGGGGCCCCCCGACAAAGATGCTCACTTTAAGGTTCTGTCCTTTTTTTAAGGCCGCTGTGTGATGCTGCCCGATTGTGCGGTGCAATTGATAGTGGATCCCAACTTCTTCATTCTCAATATATTCATTGCCAGATAGCTGAATGCGGTACATGCCAAGATTTGAGTTCCAGGGTGAAGGTGCATCTGGGTGCTCGCTATAGACCTGAGGCAAGGTAATAAAAGCTCCGCCATCATCCGGCCAGCTTTTGATCATGGGGAGTTCGTTAATTTTAATCGTTTTAAAGCGCGAATGCAGCATGCTTTTCGGCAAACGCAGAGGCGGAGCTTTTAAGAGCAGGGGGATTAAAGCTGCTGTTTTTATTGGGTCTTTTAGCAAAACAGCTGGTTTGCTACGAGCATTGACCAAATGTCGCAAGCGTGGAAGTGAGTCCCGCAGTAAATACTGTGCACGCTGCTCAGTGCCAAAAAGATTGCTCAGAGCCGGATAGCGGCAATTTTTGATGTTTTCGAATAGGACAGCAGGTCCTTGTTGAGCATAGACTTGGCGTTGAATTTCAGCCATTTCGAGATTTGGATCAACCTGTTGAGTTATACGCAGCAGCTGCCCTTGTTCCTGTAAGTCCTGAATGACTTCGCGAAGATTTTTGTACATATTTTTTCCCAGTTTAGGTGCGAACTTGTATTAGTTTACAAATTTGTCACTTATTAATTAGATATTTTCACTGTTTTTATCAAAAATTCAATTAATCTCATTAAGAAACAATGAATAGTAAGCATAGTAAAGTAGGCGCAATTTTTGGATTTTAGCAGTCTTAAGTTTTCAATTCTTTAGGTTGGATTTATTCTAAAGGCAATTTTTTACCTTCCAGAAAATAATCAGCGAAATTTGTCAGTATATTGCTTGTTAATTTCGAAAAGAGTGGAAAGTTAAAATAGAAAAAAAGTGGAAGCTTCAAGATCGAAGCTTCCACATAATTGAATCTGCTAAGAGTCAATTAATAGATTTTTACACTACCGATGTAATGACTCGCGTATCTTCCACCGGCTTTTGTTTTGGTCTTAACTTTCATGTTTGTCTCCTTCTAAAAAAAAGTGTTGTTTGAAGTTCCCGCTAACGAAATCAGATTGAAAAGCTAATAAAAATTTTTTGTGCTCGCGCTCCCAGTCGCGTATCTTCCACCGGCTTCTGTTTTGGTCTTAACTTTCATGCTTGTCTCCTTTTATAAAAACGTGTTGTTTAAACTTAAAATACTCATCGACGATTTCTATAAAAATAAAAGTAAATCTAAAAAAATTATATATATCAATAAGTTATAAAACTCTTTTTCTTTTCGGGTTGAAATGTTTTTGAAAAAGAGCAGCGATATTGTCCCTAGACAGAAACTAGAAAAAAGCGATCGAAAATGTCGTCTCTAGTATTTTTCTATCAAGTATCGAAAAAAAATTCCGAATATTTCGCAAGGGATATATTTTTTGCGAAAAGAAGAAGCTATGAATATCAAAAAGTTGCTAAAAAATATAAAGAAAGAGGAGTTTCTAAAAAATTACTACAACAAAGCACCTCTTTGGGTAAAAAATTGCAATATAGACACGCTTGCAATGATAAACGTGTGCGAGGAACTCTATTCAAATACAAATTGCCGTTTATCTATCGATACAGATAATCGTAATAATTTATTCATGAAAACCGGAGTACGGCCAGAAATTGATGCAAGTAATTTTTGTAGAAACAAAATCGATACAATTCCTGAGTTTTTTAGATCGACTTTCGTTCTATCTGAGTGTGAAAAAAATAATGATTTATTAAAAGAATTAACAGTTAGTATTAAAAACTGGCTTGGCCTAATGAGCCAGGTGTCTGCTCAGTTTTTCTATTCTGGTAGTGCCTACGGCATCGGATATCATACCGACTCATCGCATGTGATGGTTGTTCAACTTGCTGGAAAGAAAACATGGCATATTGGCAAGTGTTTAGATAGTAGCCGTGTTTTTACGACTGATATGGATAAAGACCTTGTTTACTCAATCAAATATATAAAAGGAAAGTTAATTAGAGATGAAGACTTCGCTCCCAAAAGTTTAAAAAATATGTGCTTCAATCGACAATCTATTACACTTAATCCAGGAGACTTCCTCTATCTCCCGCCATATTATTTTCATCATACCGAAGCCGGGCAAGAAGCAAGTCTTGCGTTAAATATGAGATTTAGTCAACCGAGTTATCAACAAATAATTTATGAATTAATTAATAGTAAGATAAGTAGTGAACTTCAAAATACGAACAAACTAAAAGGAGAATTCCCACCACTGGAGGATTCAGAGGCTTTTGTTGAAGATATTAAAAATGAACTCGAAATTCTAGTTGAAAACTATAAAATAATTTTACCAAACATCAACTATCAAAAAGATGACATATTCGATTTTTTAGCCAGCCGCACGATTGAGAATTCAGAGGAATTTCAAGATCGCACGTATTTTGAAAGACATTTCAATATTGAATCTAAAAACAATTTTAACTCTAAATATATCGCGAAAAATCCTAAGATAGAATTTCACACTTACACAAATCATGTAGGGACTATAGTTCTGCATTTTCAAGATCAAATTGTCGAATTTGACACAAAAATTGGTCAGGAACTCATGTTAAATGTGTTGAAAGTAGAAAACGAAATAGAAATAGATAGGATTTTGAAGATAGCAAAAAATCAAAATGAAAAAAAAGAGCTAAACGATTATTTAGCTTATTTATTAAAGGCACATTTTTTAGTTTATGTACAACGGAAAAATAATTGTAATGACAAAATTGACGAAATGAAAAGCAAAGTGGGATAAACATTTTAACAAGAGAATGGCTGATGAATTATGTAACTCTTAATAAAATTTTAGAAAAAGGGGGAGTCTCCTTAGATGAATTTATGAAGGTTTATTGGGGTAAAAGACCGCTACTAATAAAATCTGCTTTTGAGAATCCTGATGATCTATTGTGTTTAAGCACATTTATGAATGAATTCGAAAGCCCAGAATCAAGTTGGACTTTTAATCCAATAAAGACAGATGAAATAGATAGCGAATTAGTGTATGAGGCTAGTGCTAGCACTGATGTTTTTGAACGTGAAAACATTCAAAGTAGTAGCGCAAGAATTAAATTAAGGAAACAAGGCTACTACTTCTATTGTCAACCCTCACGAAATATGTCTCCAGGTCTTTGCGGTTTTATATCAAGTATTCAAAACACTCTGAAGTCTTTAACCGACAATTATATCGCAACTTTTTTTTACAGCGAAAGTGGAGTTGGTTATACTGAAGAACATACAGATGCCTATGAAAATTTTGTACTTCAAATGTATGGCTCAAAAAGGTGGGTTATAGGTACAGAAGCGTCCAATTATAAATTAACAGTAATGCAAAAGAACAAAGATGAGTTTTATTGTACAGATTCAATACAACATCGAAGAGTTTTGGCAAAATCAGAGGTTGTAAAGGAAAGACAAGAAATTATTACCCAGCCCGGAGACTTTCTTTATATTCCTACTTACACTACACATGAAGTTTTTTCTGATAATGAGTTAAATATTTCACTCTCAGTTTTCCGAGATCCGCAGAATTTTGTTGATACACTGCTTAAGCTAAGTTCAGATCAAGACTTTACTTTAAATGGACTACTTGAAAAGCGATTTGTTCTTCCCATAGAACTTACTGAGATCAAAACTTCAGTCTGTACTCAGATTGCGAATATTCTTAGTCGAATAAAATCTAACAATTTAAATTTTTACGATCATTTGGGAAGAATTTTAAGTAGCACAGATCATGAGTCTTTTTCAACTTCACATCTAGACAGTATTGTAGAAACTACATTTGGCTGCAGAGATAATTTTAATATTAATTCTCATCTTAAGAGAAACCCTATTTTTTCCAGTCATTATATAATGGATAGCAGTGATCATAGCGATATTAAGTTTTATATCAACAGCGAAGAATTTACTTTTGATGGTTATAAGTTTGGTTGCATTGGAGAAGTCTTACAGAGCGACCGGGAGTTTACAATCAAAAATGTCATAAAAAACTGTAAAAATGCAGGAGAATCGGATTGGCACCTATTGCGAAAACCGTTTGAGCAAATGATTAAGAAGAAATATTTAATTATCAGTTAAAAGTGAGACTACTATGCATCATACTGTAATTAGAAAGTTAAAAGACGAGAATTTTTTGAGCGACTTTTTTGGAAAGAAGTTTTTACATTTAAGAAATATTATAGATCCAGCTGAAATTTTGAATAATCGTTCATTTAAAAATTTGCTTCATGATAAGGAGCTTGCACCTTCAGCTGCAATAATTAGAACATTTACAAGTACAGAATTTTACAACGGAATGCTTAGAGAACTTTCTGAACCAACTTTTGAAATGGAAATGAGCCGTTCAGGTACAATAGACGACCTAGTTGAGCTCCGAAATAAAAATTATGGAATTCTATCTTTAAGATATGAAAGCCAGCAATTGAAGAATCTCATATTTGAATTGGAACACTATATAAGCGCGTTTGCATTTAGTTATAAAAATTCGATTTTAGAACTGCCGTATAGTATCAAGACACTTGGAATAAGCGCCCCTATTGATTGTTTTATAATTCTTTTAGAGGGAAGACAAAAATTTACTCTAGACAGATCAGTAGGTAAGTTAAACTCTACATATATTGAACTTAGCGATGGCAGAATTTTTGAGACTTCGGTAAGAAGCTCGCTGAAAGACCGTTACTTTAAAAAAGAAAATATTATTGGGGAATTAGTTGAAATTGAAGTTAGTCCAGGTGATATGTTGTACATACCTGCGTATACTTATCATTTTAGTGAATCTTTAAATGGTTCTTCAAGTTTAAGTTGTTCCATTTCCGCGGAATTTCAAAGTTTTATTAATATTATAGAGGATGTCATTCGCTATACAGATCCACTTAAGATGTCAGAGCTGTCTCAATGTTTTACACTCGCAAATAGTTCAATGCAAAATTAAAAACTTTTGTGTGAAAAGTTAGAG
>JAGOVF010000083.1 GCA_018060885.1 Oligoflexales bacterium
AAAACAAGACACGACACAGTGGCTCAGATGACAGATATCAAAACAAGACACGACACAGTGGCTCAGATGACAGATATCAAAACAAGACACGAGTCAGCAGCACAGCTATCTAACATCGCAGTTGCAAGAAACTTAGACGGAGCACAACTTAGCAATATAGTAATGAAAAGCCGTCACGATTAGATTTTGACTTACAGTTTTAAAAACCGCGATTTCCCTGTATCAATGGGGAAATCGTGTAGTTGTTTTATTACCACCCTGCTAAAACATTTGACAGACAGCAAAATTTTCAAATAAACCACTCTTTATTACTTCCAAATTATTAAATCAGATATTTATTTAAATTTATTGGTTTAGTTTTTAGTTTTTAGTTTTAACGACAAAATCTTTCTAAATAATTTCGAAAGATAGCCGATTCGATCTAATGGAGAATCATGTTTGAAAATATCAAATTTCTACATTATTTTGGTCGCTATAATATCATCTCAGATGACAAGTTCTTGCCGCTTTTCACAAGTACAGAGTTCTAGGCCTGCAGATAACAATTCCCAGCAAATTTTTCTATCCCAGAATGAAACACTAGAAGAGCTTCTGGAAGAGAGCGATGAGGCAGGAACTGCTTTCGTATTTAACATCGTTAAAGCGCAGGAACAGCCAAACAATAGAATGTGCTTAGGTTTTGATCCGGCAAATTCAATACTAAATTCATTAAAAGTTTGTAACGAGACAGTAAGAGAAAGCAAAGGATTCGATATCCTTGCTTTAGATAGAGGCGGCAGTATGCCGCTCAGCGATGAAAGGTTTGCTTTAAAAAATTCGTACGCTCAAGAGAAGTGCCTTAGTGCTGGTATCGATCAAAACAAGAAATTGTTTATGGACTTTAAGACCTGCGATTATAATAACCCTATGCAAAATTGGCTCATTTTACCCTTCTCTCGTATTTCCGCTGTTGAATCAACGCCACTGCGTTCAGTTGTAATTGCGATCAAGCTTAGACTTGGAAACGAACAAGATAGAATCTATTGTATATCAGCTACTGCACAGCATGACTTGGAATTAAAACCTTGTTCCAGCGACCAAGTAGCAGAACAGCATTTTAATTTACAGGCCGCAGAAAGATAATTAGTAACTACCTATACTCGAACTGCAGAGATCAACGACTTTCGATTTTGTTGCCGCAACAAAACGACAAACATTAAAATAAAAGTAACAAAAAAAGTGGCTAAGGTACCAAACACAGAAAGCCAAGACACAACAGCTCTAATAGAAAACAATTCGTAAAAGATCACCGATGAAAATCCTACAGATAGTATTCCACCGACTAGCACTCCCAGAAATGCGACAAAAGTCGCCGTCATAAATCCGTTCAATTTCGCTTGTTTTGAGGTAAATCCCAATATACGAAGGTAGGATAATTCCGCAGATTTTTGTCGGCAAATCTGGCCAACAAGCATAATCAGCAAAAATGCCACGATTAACAAACAAAATGAAAATATTCCGACAAAAATAATGGATGCATTATTTAAAAGCTCGCGTATACGATCGCTCAATCTGCCTATATCCAGCAAAGAAATATTTGGAAACTCACTACCTATACTATTTTGTAGTTGTTCTTTTTTTAATTCGTTCAAGTTATTTATACTTGCCAAAAATGTTTTGGGCGCGTCTTCCAAGACACCCGGCTGAACTAAAATAAAAAAATTCGGTTGAAAACTTGTCCACCGAACAGATCGAATACTCCTGACTTCAGTTTCTATTCTGACTCCTTGAACATCAAAAACAAGTCGATCACCAAGTTTGACACCTATTCTTTTTGCAAATCTTTGTTCGATAGATATCGCAGCTGGCAAACCGCTTGATTCAGAAAACAAGGAAATAGGAAAATCACCATCTAATAATGTTTCAGAGTCATCCAACTCACCACGGTAGGAAAGATTGAAGCCACGGTTCAGCGTTGCTTGTCTTTCCTGATCTTCTCGAAGTGGTAAACCTTCTTCAGCAATTTTACCCTTGTGTCTTGAACGATTTATTTCTCCGTTCACCGAATCTAAACGCGCTCTAATCAAAGGTGAGAGACTTTGTAATTTAACTCCTTCGCTTGCAACAACTTCTTGCAACCTCTCAACTTGCTCAGATTGAATATCGAACAAAAAAAGCTCAGGCATTTGATCTTGATTTGCCAAAAGTTCTTCTTCTAAACCATTTTTAATAATTAAAATAAAAATAGATAAAAATACCAGAAGTGCCGTCGTGGTGATAGCTAAAGAATTCATTTGCTTTTGTCTAAGAATTGAAAGGAGAGCAAGCCGCATTGAAAAAGGAAAAAGTAGACTCATTCGGTCAAACAACACAAAAAATAATCGCACAAATACGAAAATCAATATGTAGGCCAAAGCTAAAGCCAAAACAAAAAGACTTGCTGTCGCAATTGAATTTGCAAAATATATTGCTGTAGACCAAAATGTCATCAACAATAAGACATAAAAACCCAGCTTAATCTTTCTAATTTTTTTTGTCTTTTCTGATGAAAAACCTGTATTAAGATTTAAAAGTACATTTTTAAGTTCAGCGTACTTTAAATAAATAAAGTAGTTAAAATTAACCACCAGCATAGAAAACAAACAAAAGCCAAACGCAATAAAAAAAAGGAAGGGTGACAATGTTGCTGAAATTTTAAATGGCAATAGCTCGTTATAATATTTTATAAAAATAATTAAAGATATTTGTGTGAAAATGATTGCTAAACTCGCAACCAAAGCACTAATAAGTAATGCTTTGATCGCTTCTAAAGATAATAGTTGCGAAAAACTAAAGCCAAGTGACTTTAATACCCCGGCAGATTTTTGCTGCTGTTGTAGGTAGGAAAGAAATAAAAAATAGCCGCCTAATAGAAGAAGCGCTAGAGTTACAAGAGTTGTCAGACTTAAATAGTCAGAAAGATAGCGTAAAACACGAGTTAGATTTTGCTCTTCGTCTAATGTACTACTCAGCGAAACATCAGAACTAAGGTTTAAATCTTTTATTATTTGTAAGACCTCTTTTAGTTTTCTGGGATCATCAAGCGAAAAGTACCAACGGTGGAAAAAGGTACTGCCTTTTTTTAATAATTGCGTTGCTTCGAGATCACTAATATTTATATAGACCCTTGGCGCAAAGCTCGCAGATGCAAAGCCACTGGCCATGTCCTCAGACACAAAACCAATAAGCTGAGTCGTTAGTGATCCAATTTTTAAATTATCCCCCTTTTCTAATTGCATGAGCTGCTTCAACTCTGTAAAGGCCGTGACGGAGTTCTCGGGTAATGAATTTAGTAAAACAGATTTATCATCTTTTGAGTCTGAATATGTGACTTGGCCATAGAGCGGGTAATTTTTGTCAACGGCAACGACCTCTAATAAGCGACTTTGTTTAGTTGAACTTACCATTGAGTAAAAACTAAAGGACTGTGATGTTCTAAATGGCATTTTTAGTGCATTAGAAATTATGTTTTTTTCACTATCGAGAGAACGCCGGGCAGAGATGACAAAATCTGCTGCTAAAAACTGTTGTCCTTTATCCTCGAGAAAACTTTGAATATGGGCTTTGGTTTGCAAGACGACTAAAAATCCAGTGACACCCAGTGAAAACATAAAAATAAGCAGTGACCAAAAGCGCAGGTTTAAACGCATTTCTGCCAAAGATAAGCGCAAAAGCAATTTTGTGAGATGCATATTTATGTAACCTTGTGTAACTTTGCAGACTTTAATTCGTAGATAAGGTCGCACTGGCGCGCTAACTCATGGTTATGAGTCACTAACAAGAGCGCAACATTCAAGTCTCGACATAATTGAAAAAGATAGTTCATCACGAGATCACCTGTATGGCTATCTAGGTTTCCAGTTGGTTCATCGGCTAATAATAATTGAGATTCAGAGGCAATAGCCCGGGCGATTGCGACCCGTTGTTGCTCGCCACCACTCAGCTGAGATGGCCTATTTTGTAAGCGCTCTCCCAATCCCAGCATTTGCAGCAGTTCTTTTGCTTTTGATTTGGCCTCGGGCTGCTTTTTTAATTCAAAGGGCAAACTGACATTTTCCAAAGCCGTCAAATACGGCACTAAAAAAAAATGCTGAAAAATGATTGCAATATTTTCGCGACGGTAGCGATCAAGATCAATATTTTTGAGGTTTATACTTTGATAATAAATCTCGCCATAGTCAGGAATATCTAGACCTGCCGCTAAGGACAAGAATGTCGACTTGCCAACACCCGACTGTCCGACAATAGCGATTTTCTGCCCTTTAGCGATTTGTAAATCTATCTTGGACAAAATTTCAATCTTGCCGTCTTCCTGGAAGAAACTTTTATCAACAGAACTGAATTCCATTAATAACGATTCACTTTTTGAAACAGGCATTTTTTTGTTCATAATAATTTCTTTACTGTTTCGTAGACTGTGTCTGCCATCTTAACATGGCCGAGTGCATTGGGATGTATGCCGTCATTTTGGTTGAGATGCTTTTCTCCACCTACACCTTTTAAAAGAAAAGGCACCAAAGCCACTTGTTGTTTCTTCGCTAAATCAACGAATATTTTTTCAAACTCCGAACGAAAGGGCTCTCCGTAGTTAATCGGCATTTGCATACCCACAAGAACGACTTGGATGTCGGCTTTTTTTGCTGTTAGAATCGCTTTTTCGAGATTATCGAAAGTCGTTGCAATCTTAAAGCCACGTAAGCCATCATTTGCGCCAAGAGCTAATATCAACATGTCGGGCTTATTTCGCATTTGCCATTTAAGACGATCAAGCGCACTTGCTGTTGTCGATCCACTCACACTCGCATTGTCGATTTTTATAAGATGACCTTCTTTTTGCAAACGCTTTTCCAATAAAGTAGGATAAGCTTCTTCTTTAGCAACACCGTAGCCTTCGGATAGTGAATCACCAAGTACCACGATCCTTTTCGCTTTTAAAGTTGCTGAATTCTGGTTTGACTTTGATTTTGCACTACTCTTATCCACCACGCTTTTAGGGATCACCTGTGCTTGTAGTAATTGGCTCAATAGAAATATGAAAGTTAATAAAAATTGATAGAAGAATCTAAGTATCACAAGCAGGGTTCCTTATTTGCATTTATTGCTTTTTTTATCTGGGGAATCTTTCCTCTATATTGGCAATTTTTGCTTCATGTTCCACTTGAAGATGTCCTTGCTCTGCGTATTATTTACCTTGCAGTACTCATGCTGCTTTTTATTTTTTGGCAAAAACAGTCATTTAGCCTAATTAGTATCTTACAAAATCCGAAAATTTTCATCCGAGTATTAGCTAGCACAGCCATGATCGGCATCAACTGGTACATATTTATGTACATAGTCATGACCGGAAAAACAATCCAAGCTAGTCTTGGGTATTTTATCAATCCTTTGATTAATATTTTATTAGGAATTGTTTTTTTTAAGGAACGTTTAAGTTCAATGCAAAAAATTGCCGCCTTTTGTGCCTTAGTTGGGGTACTACCTTATTTATTCAATCAAGAGAACCTACCCATTTATGCCTTTCTTCTTGCCTTGAGCTTCGCATTCTATTCTCTCATTCGTAAATCTAGTCCCTTAAATGCAAGTTTGGGACTGGCAGCGGAGAGCAGCTTATTATCCATCGCCATATTTATTTATTTTGTATTGAATGATTATTCCGAAAAATTTCTTCAACTTTCCCAGTACGACCTTAACACGCATCTATTTCTAATTGGTGGGGGAATAGTAACTGCAGTGCCGCTTTTGTTATTTATAAAAGCGGCACAAAGAATCCGCTTAAGTAGTCTAGGATATTTTCAATATATCGCTCCGACCTGCCAATTTGTAATTGCTGTTTTTATTTTTGGTGAAGAATTGAATTCCAAGCTCGTATTTTGTTTTGTTATGACTTGGTTAGGTCTAGCTTTAATTGTTTCTGAGCAATATTTAAAAAATTGGCGAAAAAAAGCCTCCCACTAGCTCCAGATGACTCCGGATGAAACTGGACACCAAAAATTGCTCTTTGCCTATGGACCATTGCTTCTATTGGATATTCTAGAGAAGAAGCTAAACAGTCAAAATTCTCCGGTAAAGTCACACCTTCACAATGGTCTTCTAACCACAATGTATCAGCAGGACATTTCTCGAACAATGGATGCTCTTTGTGGTAATTCAATTTTCTAGCCGTGCGGACTTCGACACCTCGAAAAACAGAGCCACCAAACTTTTTAGCAATACCTTGCAGTCCTAAACAGATTCCAAGAATGGGTGTTTGAACGCGCTCTAAAAAGTCAAAGTGTCTAGCCAAATCTTCGCCACCTGCCTCGGTAAAAAGTCTAGGGCCCCCTGAAATGACCAGAGGATTTGGAAAGTTCAAGCGTAAATTTTGCTGTTCTAGACTTAAAAGATCAACTTTGCAGCCTAAGAAATCCAATGCAGATCTAATTTCTGGCACTCTCTGACTACCACAATCGATTAGGTCTATATTCATCGACTCTTTACCTCACTATCCTCACTATCCTCACTATCCTCAAATTCAAAGCTCAAGGCGTTTATTTATGGAATCAAAATCCACCGTTTTCAATGCCAGAGACTCTGGACTCAAATTATTTAATGGCTCTTTTACTGTTTTTAAATGATCGTGCAGCTCTGTTGCATCCTGAGACCAATGAATAATACCGGTCAAAATATGCCCGTCTTTTTCGACGCTCTTTAGCCGCATCATGGCCTGCTGAGGATCGCTCAGATCGTAGTCTTGGTCATTCGCCAATAAATGAATCCATTCACCGCTATGCAAACGTATTTTTTGCAACTTCCTTATATCTGTACTTTCTTCTAATTCTATACTTTCGCGGATTGGTACTAAATCTGCAATTTCGAAAGCTGCAGTTTTGTCGCGACGAATGCGATGATAGCTCTTATCTGCGTCGGCATGGTTGTTAAAAGTCACACAAGGCGAAAGTACATCGATAAAAGAAAAACCCTTATGGAGCAAAGCGGCTCTTATAATTCCGACCAGTTGATGTTTATCACCAGAAAAACTTTTTGCCACAAAACTCGCGCCCAGCTCCAAGGCTAGGGCTGTTAAGTCTAATGTTGGAAAGAGATTCTTATCGCCTTTTTTATTAACAGCTGCGAAATCTGCCGTCGCAGAAAACTGGCCTTTGGTTAAGCCATAAATTCCATTGTTCGCACAAATATACACCATGCGCGTCTGGCGTCTTATTGCGTGGACAAATTGTCCAATGCCAATGGACCCAGTGTCACCATCACCCGATATAGCTAGATAGGTTAAATCTTTATTAGCTAAATAAGCGCCACTGGCTATGGAAGGCATACGACCATGAACGGTATTAATACCATGAGCTGTTCTTAAAAAATATCCGGGTGTTTTTGATGAGCAACCAATACCACTCACCTTCACAACACGATGCGGTTCAATACTACTTTCATAACACGCAAGAATTATTGCGCGAGAAATCGAATCGTGCCCACAGCCGCCACATAAAGTAGACATTTCTGCTTCATAGTCGCGTGGCAAAAGTCCAAGTGCGTTTGGTTTTAAGTTTGGATGGCTAATTTGCGCCTTTTTAAAAAGACTCATAGATGTTCCTTGAATTTTTTATACAATTGTTCTGAAGAAATCGGCTGTCCATCATAAAGACATATTGAGCGCATATTTTCTTGGCTGAAACCTAATTCTGCTGCTAACAGCTTCTGCATTTGGCTCATATAGTTTTGCTCAACGATAAATATTTTTTTGTGCTGCGAAATAAATTCCTTCACCTCATCTCGAAAAGGAAAGGCCGTTATACGCAAGCTATTTACAACTGTATCTTCTGCCCTCAATCGATCGAGTACTTCTACGACGGCGTCATGAGAAGAGCCAAAATATAAACAAGCAAGTGGGCTTGTTTTGTCTCGAATGATTATTTCAGACTCCGGAAAGAGATTTCTGCCTAAAATAAATTTTTTAAATACTCGCGCCAAATTATCGCTATAACTTTCTGAGTTTTCGGTATATTTGCCAAAGCGATCGTGTCCCGAACCACGTGTCAGATAGGCACCTTTACTTGGGTGACTGCCAGGCAAACTGCGATAAGGGACACCATCTCCATCTTTATCTAAATAACGAAAATATGGTTCTTTCATTTTTTCAAGCTCGTCGTAGCGCAAGATTTTTCCACGATCAAAACTATGTTCTTTTGGATAAGCCAAATTCGGCGACAATTTTAAATTCATACCTATATCTAAATCGCTCATGACAATCACTGGTGTTTGCAATCGATCTGCTAAATCAAAGGCCCTTATACTCATCATAAAACAGTCATACGGATCTTTGGGAAACAAGAGAACATGCTGAGTATCACCGTGGGAACTATAAACTGTCGACAACAGATCGGCTTGTTGCGTTCGTGTTGGCATTCCCGTCGACGGACCACAACGTTGAATATTAAATAAAACAAGCGGAATCTCCGCATAAAAAGCAAAACCTAGTAGCTCCGTCATCAGGGAAACACCTGGACCACTTGTTGCAGTAAACGCCCGTGCACCATTCCAGCCTGCACCAAGAACCATGCCTAGCGCTGCAATTTCATCTTCAGCCTGGACCACAGCATAAGACTGCTCTCCGTCTGGAGTCCGTCTGAAAGATTTACAGTGTTGCCGAAAGGCGTCTATCAAAGACGTAGAGGGTGTGATCGGATACCATGATGCCACAGTTGCTCCTGCCGCAACACAGCCAATTGCCGCAGCTTCATTGCCATCAATCAGAATACGATTTAGTTTTTTTGATCTGATTTTGACTTCAAAAGGCCAGTCGTCTATGCGCATTTCTTCGAGAGCCGCATAGCCAATATTCATGGCTTGCAAGTTTGAATCAATCAACTTCGTGTTTTGCTTGTAATGGCGAGAGATGCAGGCTCGCGTGCTTTCGACACTAATACCAAAGAGTTGCAATAGTCCGCCCACATAAATCATATTTTGCAAAAGCAGCCGAGACCTGCCATCTGCTATTGCTTCTAAGGCTAATTTTTGTACCGGTAGGGCGATATACTCAACATCATCTCTGATTTCTTCTTTTAGCAAGTGACGGCTAGAATCATAAATAATCTTAGCCCCAGAGGCTAATGATTTCACATCTGCGGCTAAACTATTCACATTCATTGCCACAAGAATATCAGTTACCCCTTTACGCGCATGGTAGCCCGCATCAGAAATTCGCACTTCAAACCAAGTCGGTAGACCTTGGATGTTGGATGGAAAGATATTATGAATCGCGACATCTGCACCGAGATCCAGCATTATTTTAGCAAACAGAGTATTTGCTGTTGCGGATCCAGAACCATTCACGTTGGCAAAACGCACAACAAAATCAGTGCTTTTTTTAGAATTATTGTTTTTCATAAACTTCCTGCTTTAGGTATAGCAAAAGTTGAAAGCTGCATATCCCAGGCAGCCGTGGGGCATCTTTCCGCGCATAAGCCGCAATGCACACAGAGATCTTCGTCCTTTACCATTAAACTGCCAGTAGAATGAATTGTTTGAGCATAAATGGGTAAGTTCGTGGATTGACGTGGAGCAGTGAGATGTTCTTCAAATGATTCTTCATGTTTTTTGGGCACGATCGTTAAACATGCTAAGGGACATACATCAATGCAAGCATCGCACTCAATGCACTTGCTTTCATAAAAAATGGTTTGGACATCACAGTTCAAACAACGCTGAGTTTCTTTTTTTGCTAATTCCTGAGTAAAGCCTTTCTCGACTTCAATCGCAAGAGATTTAAAGCGAGCTTCGTTGCTTACTTCGGGAACAGCTTGGCGATCATCATCGGAATACGACGTGCGATAAGCCCATTGTTGATAACCAAGCTTCTGCCCAACAAATCCTACTTTTGTAGCTGGTCGCTGGGTCAGACTAAGTCCCTTAGATAATAAATCTATCGACAAAGCGACTTCATGGCCTTGCGCAACCGCGGTGATTATATTTTTAGGTCCGAATGCGGCATCTCCCACAAAAAACACTTTTTCATGCGTCGATTGAAAACTTTTTTCATCGAGCTGCGGAAGTCCATTTGATTTTAGTAAAACTCCAGAATCAGATTCGACAAAAGGAAAAGCCGGAGTTTGCCCTATCGCTATGATGACTTCATCGCAAGCTATTGAAATTAGATCTTGGGCACTTTCCTTAATTGGATTCCATATTTTTTTACCGTCTTTTTCGTCATAGCAACTTGAAAGTTTACTAAATGAAATACTGTTTCCAGATGCAGAAGAGTTAAAGACTTCAGGCAAAAATAAGTTTTTAAATTCTATTTCTTCATGCAAAGCATCGCTCTTTTCCCATGGTGATGCCAGCATTTGTTCATAGGTTTCAGGAGCAATGACTGTAACGGTTTTTGCCCCTAGCCTTCTCGCTGTTCGTGCACAATCCATGGCAGTATTGCCGCCACCAATAATAACGACTTTCTCGGCTATTTTGTCGATATGGCCAAACGCCACACCTTCCAACCAATTATAGGCTAAATGTACCCATCCACCCGCTGTTTGGCGACCCGGTAGATTCAGATCTTTTGCTCGGGGGGCGCCGGTTCCGACGACTATAGCAAAATAGTCTTTAGCGAAAAGAGCTTTGAGGCTTTTAATCTCAGTCGACCAATTATACTTGAGGCCGATTTCTGTAATCATTGCTATTTCTTCATTCAAAACATCTTCTGGCAAGCGAAATGCAGGAACCTGGGTGCGCACAGCACCGCCGGGTTTGTCGGCGCGATCGAATATTTCACAGTGGTAGCCCAGCAGCAACAAGTCGTTTGCCACTGTGAGACAAGCAGGACCGGCGCCTATTAGCGCAATTTTTTTATGGCTATTACTGCAATTTAGCTCTCTTTGGTCTTTTGCTTGCTGAATGATATATTTATAAAGTTCTACGTTTTTAAAGTCAGAGGCAGCGCGTTTTAAGCGGCATATCGCAACTGGTTCTTGATCGATACGTGTGCGGCGACAAGCTGGTTCGCAAGGCCGATCACACACGCGCCCTAAAATTCCTGGAAAAACATTTGACGAACGATTAAGCAAATATGCTTCGTCATACCTACCCTCGCCGATTAAACGTATATATTCAGGCACGGGAGTATGGGCAGGACAGGCCCATTGGCAATCGACTATGCGGTGATAATAGTCTGGATTTGACGTATCAGTTTCAAGTGCCATTTTATATCTAAACTCCAATAGGTGTAAAAGCAGGGCAATTATACCAGGAGAGAGATCCGATAACATACAGAGATTTTAGAATAAGCAGTTTTTAATTTAATGTAGGTTCTGGTGGAGGATGCGCAGCATTTTGTTTAAAAGGAAAAGGAATAACTTTGCCTTCTTTTGATGCATTTCTAGAGAGGTCATTTTGCTTAAGGGACTTCTGAGTCTCTTTACCATCATTTTTATCTTTAAACAGATTTCCATAGCGTTCTATGGGAGTTTTAGGTTTTTCTTTATGATGAGATGGGTTGCTGCGCTCAGGATCGTTCGACTTCACAAAAAGTGTCGCAACGGCATCGCCTTCAAGAAGTTTACCTGCGGCAAGACCGGCCCGAACAAGATGAGCTGTCTTCACATCAAGATCTGGCATTTGGCGCAAGCGGTTTACTCCGAGAACTTTTTTAGCCCTTAATACGACCAGCATAGCTTCATCTAAATGCCCCGTATGTAAGTATGCACGAACCAACAATGTATAAAGATCTTCAGCTACGTCGCGTGTAAAACGCAAACGTGGGTTCTTCCGACTAATGTGAGTGCCTAAAAGACCCACAACGCTTTCAATTTGGGCAATAGCACCTTCAAAGTTTCCAAGTCGCCAATCTATCAATCCTCGTAAGCAGGGGGTTATCGCGCCTTTTGGCAGTAAAACCCATAAATAGGCATAAATTTTTGGAAGCGCCATAGGGCCGCGTAAAGCTAGCAAAGGACCAACCAACAAAGCATAGGTAGCGAGGGCGAGAAAGCTTAAAAAGTCAATCAAAGCAGTGACTAGCTTCGCGAATGCAAAACTTGTCCGTGGATCTGAAAAACTAATCTTATTAAGTGCCATTGAATTCTACTTTCTGTCTTTTGTCGCGGTACACAGTCTTCATACCTTAACTCTTCTGCAAATTTCAACAAATAGAATTGTATTTCTTTACTATTATTGATTCGCTACTGTCTTAGGTGCGGCCAAATCTAGGGACAGTCGAAAATTAAGGAGATCACTCTGGGAATTGCACAGTGACCACCCTAACTCAAAACAGTCTTAAAAAAAGTCTAAAGAATATAGATTCCTTGGCTCTGAGACAGTTTCATCCACGCTTATCTGAATGGTTTTCTTCAGAGTTTCAGGAGCTTAGTGAAGTTCAAGACCTAGCTTGGCCAGAAATCCGCGCCGGAAAAAATGTCTTAATATCTGCCCCTACCGGAAGCGGTAAAACCTTTTCTGCTTTTTTGGTGCTTATAGACCAATTAATTAAAAAAGCCTTTGCCGATGAACTAAAACAAGAGTCGACTGTTCTGTACTTATCGCCCCTAAAAGCTTTAAGTAATGATATTGAAAAGAACTTATTGGGTCCCATACAAGCTCTTGAACAGCTCTGCAAGCAGGACTACCCAGGAATAAAACCGATTCAACTCGCATTACGAACCGGAGATTCCAGCGCCTACCATAAAAGTTCCATATTAAAAAAGCCGCCGCATATATTAGTGACAACACCAGAATCCCTGTATTTGTTATTAGGCAGTTTGCGCGGTCGGGCCCTGCTCTCTACAATTGAAACTGTTATAGTCGACGAAATTCATATTTTAGCCGCAGATAAACGCGGCTCGCATCTGGCACTCAGCTTAGAACGCCTCCAAAACCTGTGCCAAAAACCTTTGCAGAGAATAGGCTTATCCGCAACACAAAAGCCTCTAGAAAAAATAGCGCAGTTTTTGGTGGGCAGTGCTGTTGATAGGCCTTGTCACATCATTAATTTGAGCAATAAACGCAACTTTGATCTCGGCGTAGTCGTACCTCAAAATATTCCTTTATCTGCAGTCTGCTCTCACGAAGCTTGGGATGATTTGCTTTCTCAGCTTGCCGAACTCATCAAGCAGCATCGCGCGACGCTCATTTTTGTCAATACCAGACGCTTAGCAGAGCGCATAGCTTATTTATTAAGAGACTACTTTCCTCCAGACAAGATCGCCTGTCACCATGGAAGTTTGTCGAAGGAATTGCGTTTACAAGCTGAAAATAATTTAAAAGCAGGTGCGCTGCAAGCCCTAGTCGCGACCTCTTCGCTCGAGCTGGGGATCGACATTGGATCGATTGACTTGGTATGTCAAATTAGCTCGACTAGAAACATCGCAACTTTTGTCCAGCGTGTTGGACGTTCCGGTCATATGTATAAAGGCAAACCTAAGGGCCGCATTTTTGCCCTGACCCAGGAAGAGCTCGTCGAAGCAACCGCCCTTATTATTGCTGTGCAACAAGGAACGCTCGACAACATCGAAATCCCCCACATGCCCAGAGATATCTTGGCTCAGCACTTAATTGCTGAGCTTGCCCTAAAGTGTGAATCAAGGCTCGAACTTTTCAAATGGGTAAGCCGCGCAGCGCCTTATCAAAATCTGAGAATAGAAGAGTTTGATAAAAATTTAGCAATGCTTGTGCAAGGCTATGGATCAGAGCAACGAGAACGCGCGCTGATTCAATACGATTCTCTAGAAGATCGATTCACCCACAAAGGTCCAGCTCGACTCGTCGCCCTGATGAATGGCGGGGCAATTCCTGACCATGGTGATTTTCCGGTGATTCTAGAACAGGACAATATCAAACTTGGCACCGTCAGTGAAGATTTTGCCATAGAAAGCTCTCGCGGTGATATTTTTGTATTAGGTTCGCACTCGTGGAAAATAACAAAAATCACTCAAGGAAAAGTCTACGTTCAAGACGTCGGCACTGCGCAGCCCAATATTCCCGTCTGGTTTGGCGAAGCTCCAGGCCGTTCACTTGAACTCTCTTTAGAAGTTGCTCATTTGCGTTCTAACATCGCCGACAAAATAAATCTCAGCGATGTTAAAAAAGAATTAAGCAATTTAAATGAAAGTTTTCTAGAACTAGTTACTCAAATTCCAAATTGCTATGGCGCTGCATTGCAATGGCTGAGCCAACATTTAAAACTAGATCAAAGTGCTGCAATACAACTTACTCACTATATAGCGCGGCAAATCGCTCATCTTGGTATTATCCCCGATGAAAAGAACATCGTGTTTGAACGATTTTTTGATGCAAGTAGCGGCATGCAACTCGTCGTGCATAGCCCTTATGGAATGCGCATAAACCGAGCGCTAGGTCTTGCAATGCGCAAACGATTTTGTCGGAGTTTTGATTTCGAACTGCAAGCCGCTGCAGATGACAATGGCTTTGTGCTCTCTCTGGGGCCACAGCACAGTTTTCCCATAGATGCTTTGTTTGGCATGTTGCAGCCTGAGAATTTGCGCTCTTTGCTTGAACAAGCGATCTTGCCGCTACCGATGTTTGCGACGCGCTGGCGTTGGAATTGCAGCCGAGCCTTAGCAGTAGCACGGATGAATCAGGGAACGCGCGTTCCCCCTGCGCTACAACGATTTCGATCCGAAGACCTATTGACCCGAGTTTTTCCGCAGCAGACAGGTTGCCAAGAAAATTTAGTCGGAGAGCTACCGATTCCAGATCATCCCCTCGTGCTGCAGACCATTGAGGATTGTTTGTCTGAAGCCATGGATCTAAAAGGTGCTTGCCTAGTTTTAGAAAGTAAGAGAGCTGGTCAGGTGCAATTTATTGCTATAGAAAGCGCAGAGCCGTCACCTTTTGCCCAAGCACTGATCAACGCCAGGCCTTATGCCTTTCTTGATGGGGCTCCCCTAGAGGATCGAAGAACACGTGTCACACCCTACCGCGCACAAACAGTCAAGATTTCAGAAAAACTGACTCAGATTGATCCGAGCCTTTTGGCTGACTTTGCTGCGCGTGTAAAACCCGTGCCGCAAAATATCGATGAACTGCATAATTTATTGCTTGATTTGGTTATGGTGCGTGATGACTCGCTAAATTTAAACCCGACTTGGCTACAAAAGTTACTTTCAAACAAAAAAATACAAACTCTGACTTTTGATAAAGGAATTTATTTATACCATATAGAATACCTCAAAACCTTGCGC
>JAGOVF010000221.1 GCA_018060885.1 Oligoflexales bacterium
GCTTAAGGTAGGCGCACGCAATCAGACACTGCTTGGTGTCACAGGCTCAGGTAAAACATTTACTATGGCGAAGGTTATTGCTGAGACGGGTAGGCCAGCGATTATCATCGCTCCAAATAAAACACTGGCGGCGCAATTATTTTCCGAGCTCAAGGGTTTTTTTCCAAACAGCGCGGTAGAGTTTTTTATTTCCTACTATGACTATTACCAACCGGAGGCTTATTTACCATCTTCCGATACTTATATCGCGAAGGACTCTTCCATCAACGATGACATCGATAAGATGCGGCATCGCGCGACACAAATGTTGTTTGAACGCAAAGATGTCATCATTGTTGCGAGCGTAAGTTGTATTTATGGTTTGGGATCACCGGAAGCCTATTCAGAGCTGGTTGTAAAAGCCGCTATCGGCCAAGAAATAAGCCGAGATAAGCTTTTACGTGCGCTTATAGATATTCAGTATTCGCGCAATGATATGAATCTAGTCCGCGGATCTTTCCGTGTCCGAGGAGACATCATTGATATTTTACCATCACACCAAGAAAGTGAGATGGTCAGGATTGAGCTGTTTGGTGACGAAATTGAACGTTTAGCGATACATGACTCTTTAAGTGGTCGGGTTATTCGGGAACTTGATGATATCGCCATTTATCCAAATAGCCACTATGTTGCTGATCGCAAGGATATGGCAAAAATTGTGAGGGAAATTTTAAGCGATCTTGGAACGCGGCTGCGTGAATTTAAATCACAGAATAAACTCGTTGAAGCTCAGCGGCTTGAACAAAGAACCATGCATGACGTCGAGCTTTTAGAGCAGCTCGGTTTTTGTCCCGGTATCGAAAATTATTCGCGTTATTTAACTGGCGCAAAGCCAGGCCAACCACCGCCTACACTGTTGGATTATTTTCCAAAAAATTTTCTCACTTTTATCGATGAAAGCCATATCACAGTACCGCAGATTGGTGCAATGTACCGCGGTGATAGGGCGCGGAAAACCAATTTAGTCGAATTTGGATTTCGTTTGCCATCAGCTTTAGACAATCGCCCTTTGAATTTTATCGAGTTTATCGAAAGAACTGGCCAAACAATCTTTGTATCTGCGACACCAGGTCAATATGAGCAAGAGCATTCAAAAATAATTGTCGAACAAATTATCAGACCGACTGGCTTAATAGATCCAGAGATTGAAGTGCGGCCCTCGCTTAATCAAGTCGATGATTTATATGACAGCATTAAAAAAACAGTCGCAAAAAATCAGCGAGTGTTGATCACGACCTTAACAAAAAAAATGGCCGAAGACTTAACAGACTACTATTTAAATTACAATGTTCGTGTGCGTTATCTGCATTCAGATATTGATAGTTTGCGGCGCATCGAGCTTTTACGCGATTTAAGAAAAGGTGAATTCGATGTGTTGGTTGGAATAAATCTCTTACGTGAGGGTCTTGACCTTCCTGAAGTTGGTTTAGTTGCAGTGCTCGATGCTGATCGCGAAGGTTTTTTAAGATCAAAAACTTCGCTGATACAAATTGTCGGTCGTGCAGCAAGAAACTCAGAGAGTCGAGTCGTATTTTATGCCGATTCGATAACACCATCCATGCAGGCCTGCATGGATGAAACAGCTCGTCGTCGAAGCATACAGCGTCAACACAACGAGAAGTTTAATGTCACGCCAAAAACGATTATCAAAGAACTGCCGCAAAATATAAAAGACATCTATGGCTTAGGCAGTGGGGTACAGCTAGAGAAACTCGAGCTTAGTGATGTAAAGAGCACTGCGGACTTGCAAAAAAGTATTGCAGCTAAGGAAAAACAAATGAAAAAAGCAGCGCAGGCGCTTGAGTTTGAAAAAGCCGGCGAGCTACGCGACGAAATTCGGCAACTAAAAGACCTGCTTTTGTTGGCAGAAGGCAGTCCACTTGGCCTGGATTCAGATGTCTAAAAGTTTAAGCGATTTAAAAGAACTTCTTAGAACAGTTCCAACGGCTCCCGGTGTCTATCTTATGAAAGATATCAAGGGCAAAATTATTTACGTCGGTAAAGCTAAGAATCTGAAGTCGCGCCTAAGTTCCTATTTTCAACAGACCAAAACAGCCGATTTAAAAACTCAGGCCTTAGTAAAAAAAATTTTTGATTTTGAAATTATCATTGTGAACAATGAAGTCGAAGCTTTGCTTGTCGAACGCTCTTTAATTAAGCACAATAAGCCAGCTTATAATATTAAATTAATGGATGATAAAGAATATCCCTTTATCCGTGTGCATCTTGGTGATGATTGGCCGCGCTTTCAGAAAGTGCGTCGCAGAAAAGATGATGGAGCGCTCTATCTTGGTCCTTTTGGTAATGCCGGTAGTTTGCGATCGACCTTAGGGTTGATGTTCCAAATTTTTCCCTTAGTCCGTTGCTCTCCGTATGTGTTCAAAACAATCAGCCGACCTTGTAATTACTATCACATTAAAATGTGTCTAGCGCCTTGCCACCTTGAAGTCGATCGCAGTCATTATTTTACTCTTGTCAAGGAAGCGATCGAGTTTCTCAAAGGTAATAATTTTCGTCTCATTAAAGATCTTGAATTCGAAATGCATAAACAGGCCGAGCTGGAGAATTTTGAAAGAGCAGCTGGTTTGCGCGATGTTTTGCAAGCGGTTAAAAATAATCAACAGCGTCAGAAAGTCGTGGTCAATCTTGCAGAGGCTGATGTGGTTGCTTTTTATGGCAATGAAGAAGACGAGGAAATTTCTTTGGCAATAGTTCAGGTGCGTGATCACCGCATTGTGAACCAAGAAACTTACGGTTTTTTACGGCCTTTACAGACTTTAGAAGAATCTTTTTTTAGTTTTTGTTTACAGTATTATGAAAATCGGTTTGTCCCAGCAGAACTTATTCTTGCTTTGCCTTTTATTGACCAAAAACAAGAGCAGATTTTTATTGACGCTCTCAATTCTTCGCTCGAAGCTAGTCGCATCCAGACTGTGCTAAGAAAAATAACTATTACTTGTCCACAAAAAGGTGAAAAAGCCGAGCTTTTAAAATTAGCTACGATGAACGCACGCCACTTTTTTGAAAACCAATTTGAAAAGTCGCGGCAGCGTAATATGAGCTTGGAATTACTAAAAGAGCTATTTGGCCTAGATAAAGTTCCTATGAGAATTGAGTGCATTGATATATCGAATTTGGGCAATCAAGGGCTGGTTGCCTCTAATGTTTGTTTTATCGATGGCAAACCCGCAAAAGATTTATACCGTGCCTACACTATTGAAACGGTCGAAGACAGGCAAGATGATTTTGCGTCGATTGCCGAAGTCGTCGAGCGGCGAATAATTCGTGCTCAGCGTGATCATGATGCTCCTGACTTATTGGTTATTGATGGCGGTAAAGGCCAACTTTCTTCAGCGTTAGAGATTGCAAAAAAACTCGATTTTCATGAGAGCAAGATTGTGTCTTTGGCAAAAAGCCGTTTACTAAATAACGGCGACTTTTCCGAATTAGATATGCCACGTTCAGATGAGCGGGTTTTTACGGCAGAAAAAAAGCGGCCCATAGAATTGAAACTCGGCTCTCCTGAATACCGTCTATTAACGCAAATTCGCAACGAAGCACATCGCTTTGCTGTTAAGTTTCACCGCAAAAAGCGCCATAAAAAAACATATGAATCTGTTTTGCTAGAAATTCCCGGTATAGGCGCAGCTTTACATAAAAAGTTACTTTTGCAATTTACCAGTATAGAAGCGCTGCGCCAGGCTTCAATCGATGAATTGATAAAAGTGCGTGGCATTAATGAAGATTTGGCTTTGAAGATAAAAGCTAAGCTTTCGAATGAAACTATTTAAAAACTCAATCCTGACGTCATCCTGAATCCTGAGCTTGCGAAGGTGAAGGATCTGTTATGTCGGTAAATTGAAAAAGTTGGTCTCCTTTCCGGTTGTATTGCACACCGGCTCGGCACGGGCTAAACACTACTAAACGTAGTCAATATGAGTCCTC
>JAGOVF010000084.1 GCA_018060885.1 Oligoflexales bacterium
GGTCCGATTTGGTAGGCCATATATATATGCTGAAGTTAAAACAATTCCAAGAATATTTTGTCTAAATCTTTAGCTGTTTGACAATACCTTGTAGCCGTTCTTCGACAAGATTTTTAACCGGCCCCTGATAGGATAGTAGCTCTTGGTCGCTGAGTTGCCCTAAAACCCAATTAGTTACAGATATTTGTGAATTTTCTGGGCGTCCTATACCGATCTTTATGCGGTAAAAGTCATCTTTGCCCGTCTTTTCAATAATATCTTTAATGCCATTGTGACCACCGGAGCTACCACCCTGTCGCATTTTCACCATCCCAATGGAAAGATCGAGATCGTCATACAGCACGATCAATTGAGAGCAGGGAATTGAAAAAAAATTAAGTACAGGAGCGACAGATTGCCCACTAAGATTCATATAGACCGAAGGCCGCAGAAATATAGTGTCGACACCATAAATCTGACCTCGCCCAATTCGGGCTTTAAATTTCGCCTGCTCTTTTAATTCAATTTTTAAGTCGTATAGAATTTCGTCGAGCAGCAAGGCGCCGGCATTGTGCCGTGTCGTTTCGTATTTGGGCCCAGGATTGCCCAGGCCGACAATTAACAACATAAATTATTGCACTGATTATTTGATTGGAAACAAATCAACATGCAAAGCGAGGCGTTTTACAGGATGAAGTTGCAACTCACCAATGCGAACGTTTTGACTTTTGCCGCTCAGATTTAATTGAAAAGTTTTTCCATTCAACCAAGCTTTTGAAAGCCATTTATTATCAATTTCTATCATTTCCGACTTACCTTTTATGCAAAGGTTCGCAGGAACAAAACCGGTTTTGCGTAATTTACGAGCATAGCCTTTACCTGTTCCGGTGCGGCTTCTACCTTCAATAACAACTTGTGTTGATGTTTCTTCCATTATCGAATCTCTCCTAAAGAATACGCTCTTATAAGAACAAGCAAGTAAGACGAAGTTTATAACGATATGTCTTATTTATGTCAACGATATGTCTTTCGCAACCTATCGTACTTTAATTTAGATTTCCGACCGAGAGCATATCGCGAAATATTTCAAATAAACAATGAGCTTACGGACTCACTATTGTGAATACGTCGCATGGCTTTACCCAAGAGCTGCGCCAGGCTTAACTGCTTAATTTTACTGCATTTTAATGCGTCATCCGTCAAGGGGATAGA
The DNA here is from genome assembly GCA_018060885.1 of Oligoflexales bacterium. GTDB lineage: Bacteria > Bdellovibrionota_B > Oligoflexia > Oligoflexales > JAGOVF01 > JAGOVF01. The sequence goes on from JAGOVF010000084.1 coordinate 1,192, forward strand.
ATCCGTCACTAAAACTTCATCGAGGGAAGAAGCAGCAATTCGCTCGACTGCAGGTGAGCTAAAGACTGGATGACAAATCACCGCCGAAACTTTTTCCGCGCCAGCACTCATAAGAGCATCAGCAGCTTTTGTTAGAGACCCGCCGGTATCACAAATATCATCTACGATAAGACAAAATTTTCCTTTCACTTCGCCGATGATATGCATCACCGAGCTTTCATTCGGCTGATCGCGTCTTTTATCGACAATCGCTAAGCCACAATTAAAAAGCTTTGCTAAGGCTCGCGAGCGCTCAACCCCGCCTGCGTCGGGAGAAATAATAATCAGATTGTTTTCAGGGCCGATTTTGTTTTTGAAGTAATCAAAAAACACCGGCTTCGCAAATAAGTGATCTACCGGCACATTAAAAAATCCCTGTATAGCGGAGGTATGGAGCTCAACAGTCAAAAGCCTGGTTATTCCAGAAGCTTCAAACAGGTCGGCGACAAGTTTTGCCGAAATTGGGGTTCGCGGCGCGCTTTTTCGCTCTTGGCGACCATAGCCAAAATAAGGGGCGACAAGCGTAATATTTTCCGCTGATGCCCGGCGACAAGCATCAGCCATGATCACGGCTTCCATAATATGCTGATTTGCTGGGCGACAGGTTGGCTGCAAAATAAAGACATCTCTACCGCGTACATTGGTCTCAATTTCTACTCGCGTTTCACCATCGGCAAATTGGCCGACCAAGGCCTTACCGAGAGGGATATCAAGGTAGGCGGCGATTTTTTGCGCAAGCGGCTTATTGGCATTGCCGGCAAAGAAAATAATTTCTTGTAAGGCCGCAGTCATAGAATTTTCCTTGCAATATCTGATGGATATAGATAAATGGGCTGAAGAACGAAAGCAGGGGCGGCAGGATTCGAACCTACGAATGCTGGAATCAAAATCCAGTGTCTTACCACTTGACGACGCCCCTACAGACAAAAATATTTGTCTTATATTCGCAGCACAGTCTGCATCGAGACGCTCAGTTTTGTCAATAGATTAGTCAGGAATATCGAGAATCATGCAACGTCAATGGCTGTTCAAAAATCATTTTCTTATTGATTTCCTTTGCTCAAAGAAATATACCCAGCTTGCCGTATTTTGGTCATTTAAACGCAAAAAAGTCAGAATTTTAAATTCAAAATCAACCACACTTTATTAGAGGGGAATTTCATGATGAAAGTTTTAAAACCATTGTATATGACTTGTTTTTTTATAGCAGGAGTTCAAAGTTTGGCGCAGACTTTGAACGATGAAGAAACAGCAAATCAAAATTGTAAAAAGTGCTATTTTGAAGTTGAAGTAGAAGAAGTAGAAAATGAAAACGAAATAGAAAATTCTTCTACAGCTGTGACTCTGCTCGATGAAAATGGCGATATTGACTTTGCAGCTGTTGAAGCTCAATGGGCAAAAGTTCAAAAGTTCAAAAATCTCGATAAAGAATTTTTTGGTCCGGCTAATTTTTCTGAAGTTCCATCTCTAACGGAAATTCGTAAAGAGTTTGGAATACCTTACTTAACTTTAGCAGCATGGTCTGATAAAGCTGCGTTAGAATTTTACAAAGATGCTGGCGAGGGCGTGGATAGTGATGAAGCTTTTTTACCTATCTTAGAATTGCTCGTTTCCGAAAAAATCAAAAAGAGCTTTTTCCTTTATGGTAGCGGCGAAGGTTATAATTTAAAATATCTTTTAGTTGTTGATGATCAAATGCGTGCTTTTGGCTTCAAGATTGGCTATAGCGAATAGCTTAAACCTTCGTCTTTTTAAGTTATATTTCCAGCAGGCTACTAACTCCCTGCTGGTAAGTATCTCGTTGGTGTGTTTTCTTCTGCCCACTGCAGCTCACCATCGTCGTCGTAATCTAAAACCCATGCGCCCGAGATTTTTTGAGTTTTATTTTTTCTTTTATCCATGATTCGATCAGAAACAAAATCAATCACCAGACTTTGGAAATAACGTCGCAGGGAACGAGCTCCGATGGAACTATTTTTGCTTTTTTCAAGTAAACTTTGTTTCAATTTGTCACCTAAAACAAGTTTCAATTGATGGTCGGCTAAGCGTAAATTAAGCTCTGCAAGGTATTTATTAAGCAATAAGTCTAAAGCGGCTATATTAAGTGGATTGAAAGTAATCACCTCATCAATTCTACCAACAAGCTCAGGCCGCAGTTTCAACATCAGCTGCGATCTTAAAGCCTCGTCTTTTTGCACTTCGTCAGATTGTGCATCGATAAAACCACGATCAACCATGAGGTTAGAAGTCATTACTATGAGACAATTGCAAAAATCAACTAAGCGTCCCGATCCATCGGTTAAGCGGCCTTCTTCAAAAATTTGTAATAGAATATCTAAAACTTCCGGGTGTGCCTTTTCGATTTCATCAAAAAGCACGACGCAATTTCTTTGTCGCAACACTGCTTCAGTCAATTCTCCGCCCTCGCCATAACCAACATAACCTGGGGGCGCTCCTATCAAACGTGCGACATTGTGTTTTTCCATATACTCAGACATATCTATGCGGACAAATCTTTCTGGACTATGAAATAAACTCTTTGCTAGCGTTCTTGCCATCTCGGTCTTGCCTACACCGGTCGGACCCATAAAAAGAAAAACGCCTATCGGCCTGCCCGGGTCGTTAATACCAGCTTGATTACGCTTAATGATTTTTAACACTTTATTGATCGCATGACTTTGGCCGAAAACAGTAGAACGCATGGCGTTTTCGATATTGTCATCAATGGTCTTATTTTCTTCAATGAGATGCGCTAAAGGAATCCCTGTCCAGCTAGTAATAACCTGCGCGATTTCCGGAATTCCGATTGATTGCCGTAAAAAGCTATGCTGCGCTCGAATTTGAACGAGCTTATCTTGCGCATTGCTTAAAAGCTCTTGTGCCTTCGGCACTTCCATATATTGCAAACGCGCGGCAAATTCAAAATCACTGCGCTCTTTTGAATTTTCATACAAAAGCTGGCATTCTCGTAATTTGCTTTCAGCATTTTTCATTTCTTCAAGCAACTGTTTATGTTGCTGCCATATTTTTTCGTAGTTTTTGAAATCAGCTTTGAGCTTTTCAAGCTTAACTTCCAAGCGAATTAATGATTTTTTGTTTTCTATATCGTTAGGAATGGCCTGTTTTTCGAGTTCAAATTGCTCAATTTTAGATCGAAGCTCTTCCATAACTCCTGGCATACTATCGATTTCGAGCCGCAGTTTACTTGAGGCTTCATCGACCAAATCGATAGCTTTATCTGGTAGACTTCTATCGCTTATATAGCGGACAGATAATTTAACCGCTGCGACCAAAGCTTCGTCTTCGATTTGTACACCGTGATGTATCTCATAGTTTTGTTTTAGACCGCGCAATATAGTTAAAGCTAATTCAGGACTAGGCTCATTAACTAAAATTGGCTGGAAACGCCGCGCCAGTGCTGCGTCTTTCTCAATATATTTTCTATATTCTGCCAGCGTGGTTGCGCCGATGCAGCTCAATTCGCCGCGAGCTAAGGCTGGTTTTAGCATATTAGCTGCATCTTGCAGGCCGTCTTGGCCCCCTGCGCCGACGAGCATGTGAATTTCATCGATAAATAGAATAACTTCACCTTCACAGGCTTCAAGTGCTTGGATTAATTTTTTAAGCCGCTCTTCAAATTCACCGCGGTATTTTGCGCCTGCTAACAGGGCCGCAAGATCAAGGCTTAAAACCCTCTTTCCTTTAAGTGGCTCTGGAATTTGGCCAAGCGCTATGCGCAATGCCAGCCCTTCGACGATTGCAGATTTACCCACGCCCGGCTCACCTATGAGAATCGGATTGTTCTTCTTTTTACGTCCTAGAATTTCTATTAATCGACGTACTTCAGGATCTCGCCCTATAACTGGATCGACATCTTGGGCTTCTGCTTTGGCCGTGAGGTCTATTGTATAAAGCGATAAAGATTTTTCTAATCCTTTGGATACTGTTTTTCCAGTTTGAGATTTATTGAAGTCCTGTTTTGGAGAAGGATTTTCGATTTCAATATTTTCAAATCCTTTGTCTGCGACAAAGCCTTCATTGTTCGATTTTGTGCTGTTAGTTGATTTTTTTTCCTCCGCATTTTTTTTCGTTTCTGCATATTTGCTATAAGGGTGTATTTTTTTGTTTTCGCTTCTTACTTTTTTTTCTTCGGATTTTGGTAAGTCTTCTGGCTCTCCAACTATTCGTAAACAACTCGATTCACTACGCAGAAACTCCCATAAATCAAGTGGCGAAATCAATCGATCCTTATGATTTTTTTCTGCCTTATCTAGCGCAGCGTTCAAACGTATGCCGAATTCGAGTCGATGAATCCCAAATACTTTTGGAAGTTTAGTAAAATGTTGCTCTAAGGCTTTTTGAACTTGATCGCGATAGTTTTTTCTAAAATCAATTGTATTGCTGCTTAAAATTGCTAAAGCAATGTGCTCAATCTCTAATTCACCATGACAGAAAGTTTTTGCAATCTGCAAACCGCGATAGAATATTTTTTGTGCATCAAAGTCGTATAAAGAAACTTCCACACGAGCCCCGTAACAAATCTTGGTTAAAATCAAAAAAGATGAATTACCAGACTGTTATCGGAGTTGAGGTGCAAAAGCTGAGAAATTTGGCATAGGAAAAGCAAAAAAAGGAAAAAAAAGCGCATTATCCGGCAATTTTTGCATATTTAAGGCGCAAATCACTTAAAACTTCGTCTAAAAGTTCTGCTTCGCTAGAAGTGGTGTTTCCCTTAGTCTTTTGGCGTAAAAGTTCCAGGATGTCGATATTGTGCTTAGCCAAGGGGAGGTTCAAGTTACTAGTCTGTTCTGTAGCGATCCCGGCTTCGCCGAGGTAAAGCAATGCCGCTGAAGAAAAGCCTAAAATCAATTCACTAAAATCAATAGGATCCCCGACAGAAGACTTGTTTGTCGGCATTTTTGGCGATTTTTGCATGTCATTACTCATGTATTTCTCCTGATAACATCTTGTTGACAAAGGGTCCGATAATTGCCTGAAATTATTCAAATAAAATTGCGGCTGCTTGCTCTTCAAGTTTCTTGTTTTGTCGCCGATCCCTTTTCACCAGAATATTGAGTCCCTTCAAGCGTGGATATTGTGATGCAAGAACATAAAAAGGCAAGTGCTAACCTAAGAGGAACCTTAAAATTCCTTAATGGCCCCTTGTCTGGCCAAGAAATAAAACTCCGCCGCGATGCAACTATATTAGGGCGAGACAGCGGCAATCTGGTCATTTTAGATGATTCAGAAGTTTCCTCCAATCACTGCCAAATTCAAAAAGTTGGCGAAGACTATCAGGTTTTTGATATGAATAGCACTAATGGCACCTTCGTCAATGATCAACGTATCGTTAAAGCGAAATTAAAATCTGGTGACGTCTTGACCGTAGGTCGGACAAAATTCAAATTTGCTCTCGAAGAAGAGGCGAATGTGCGCCATTTAAATACAACTTTTCATTCTTCTTTGAAAAAAAGTGATACAAAGACAACGTTTCTAGGCACTGTGTTAGAGAAAGAGATTGCTGCGGATAGAATTTCAGGCATGGTGCTTTCTATACAGTATCCTGATAAGCAAAAGGAAGAAGTCCAACTTTTTCAAAAATTAGTTTTTATCGGACGTTCAACGCCGTTTGGCAAATTCGAGAAAGATAGCGAGCTCTCACGCAAACATTTTTTAATAAAGCTCAACGACCACGGCGAACTTTTCATTGAAGACCAAAACTCTACAAATGGAACCTTCCTCAACAACCAACGGATAAAAGGCATGCACAAATTTGATTTTAACGATGAAATTTTTATTGGTTCTGGAATCCGTATTCGAGTGAAGCCGCTTGCAGAGAGCGCGTCCGGAAGAAAAAGCGGCGGCTTTTAGTCTGTGGCTTTCCCCATCTCCTCCACATTTGAGGTAGATTTTTTTGAGAATAATAGGTAAATCAGGTAGCTCAGCATTTTATGCGGACGTGATGAAATTGGTAGACATGCCGGTCTTAGAAGCCGGTGAGGTAACTCGTGTCGGTTCAAGTCCGACCGTCCGCACCATTTCAATAATCCAAATTTTTTTCATTTTTTTAGGCTCGTTCAGTTTTTGCTCGGCTGTACTTGCAAAAAGTCTCAAAGTCGATTTGAATTTGCAGCAATTAAAATATCTGACTTTTGAAAAGTTAGCACAGACGAAATACTCCAATCCAGAACCTGGAGTTCTTGCAATAGATGTGACTGCTTCAGCATCTGCGATTATCGTTCCTTTTTCAAAGATTCAGCATGTAAAAAAAGTCAGCTTCGAATGGTATAGCGTCGGTAAAATAGATTTTCCTAAAGGTATCAATGAAAAATCAAAAAAAGGCGATGATGCCCTGCTGCGTATCGGACTAATCATTTCAGGCGAGAAGCCACGTTTTAGCTTTTTAGCACCTGCTTGGTTAAAAACATTAGCTACACATATTAAATTTTCTTCTGATCGCATGTTGTATTTAACAGTGCAAGATCCAAATCGCTTTCACTCTGAAAAATGGGTTTCACCTTATCATGATAGTATTACTGCTGCGGCAGTATTGTGTAGAAAGACAGCGATATTAAATTCAAAATGGCAAGCGTGCAGCTTTGAATTGTCAACTATTACTGAAACTGTAGCTTTATGGATTATGGCTGACGGAGACAATACAGGCGCAAGCTTTAAGAGCTTCCTACGTAATCTTATTTTAGAATAAATAATTTCAAAAAAAAATTATTCAATGACGGGGCGCAAGCCGATCAATTCTCGGACATCAATAAAAGGTAATTCCTCATCATCTTGCAATGAGAGTGTTGAAGATAGATTAGTCACAGCTTCTTCTTGTTCTTCAGAACAATCTTCTACTAAAGGTCCTTTAACTTCAATCATCTTAGGAGCAATTTGCACAGCTTGTCCTTGCACGTAAGGTCCCGTAGAGTTTAAAGGTGTTACTTCTAAGCCTTTTTTAAACCCGACTGCTGGACCCCAAATATTATTTCCAAATGCATCATCCAGACCTGTATCATTCCAAGCTACCCAGCCAAAACCCCAACCTTCGTCGGAAAATCCTTGGCCGTAAGAAATGTCCATATGATCAGTTGATAATCCTAAAGCGTTGTCCGAAAGTGAACCTTCAAAAATATGCTCTTCTGCAATAGTGAAATTTGCAAATTTCACTGCTTTTGGTGCGACAAGCCATTGCTCATCTGCAGAGACTAAACCTCCGCTTGCACCATATTCAGATTTATTAACAGAGAAATTTAATATTTCTTCACCATCATCAGATTCGAAAACCAAATTCATTTCTACAATTCCTGATTCAACGCCTGGAGCGAATTCTACAGCAGATTCGCCGTCATCAACTATTTCATTACAATTCGCGTCTAGATAAAGTTTGTAATTTCTTGCCCAATCAAAATCATTAACCAGATAGACATAACATTGCGCGCCAGACAAAGTTACTGCTTCGGTGCTTAGTTCTACTTGCGTGATCTGTGCTTTTAAACAATCGGCAGTGCAATTTAAACTGATATTGTTACTACCATTATTACTTGCTAGCCAAGCGTCAAACCAAAGTCCATTGGAGTAATTAAGCATTGTTGAAGTGTAGCGTGATCTGTTCATCGACCATTGATGAACATCATTGACTGTAGCTCCAGAAACTACGGTCAATGAAAATGTGAGCCATGCATAATCAAGTTCGGGAGCCAGAGTTATAGCCCCGCCCTCAGGGTGGTACAATTTGCGATCGTTGACTTTGTAGGTGTATAAAAGCGGAACTGAAGGATCACTTGCGTCTTCCTTTGCATCGGCAGAATCTGAGATATATTCTTTCGGACATAAGGTAATGCAAGAATAGACGATGTCACTTGTAGGGATTACGGCTTGGTAATTCTGATCACGCATTTCTCCAGGTAACACTTTATAAGTAAATGTTTCCAACTCTCCTTCGCCTTCAACATCTACATAAACAGACTCTTCATCATCGACACCACTGAGCCAAAGACCCCAAGTACCAATACCACCTCGGATAGGCCAACCCCAGATATCAACTTTATCCGTAATAATTTCTAAATAAGTTCTATGATTGATTTCATCGCCATCAAGTGTGTAAACACCATAGTTGTAAATATTTGCAATTAAATTCTCTGTATCTCTGCATTGGGCAGCTGTTGGATCAGCACTAATATCCCACCATTCTTCGGCCCCCGCAGCGGGTTCCCATTTGGTGATAGAACGACCAGCTTCTGCATCCCATACAACAGAATAGGAACCAGAAGCATCGTCATCGACGGGTGCAGTTGTACCTTGGTCTTCATGAATTGGTGTCCATGACCAAGAAGAAGAAGTTCTTGCGGCACTGCCGTTGTAGACATTTTCGTGGGTAGCGTCTTCAGAGCGAAGCTCATATTGAATAATGGCATTTTGCGTGAATGAATTTTCAAACCCGAAAATATCTTCGCCTTGCTCCCAGGTAAATCGATCAGTTCTTTCTTCGCGGAAGCTTCTGGTAGGTTTTTCGTCATTTAAAGTAAGGTCAACGCGGCCATTTAAGCTCTGAACTCCTTCGACTTCACCTATTTTTTCAAATGCGTTATATGCGATCGTCCCAATTCCTTGGGGGTTACTGCTCGATGGCAATTGAGTCAAAGTCACTAAACCATAATAAGATGTCAGAGGAATGCTTTCTCCTGGCTCTAGAGCTAGCGGAACCTTTGAACCTAGGCCTCGACTTACATCAAACCAAAGTTTCACAGTGATTGTTCCGATATTAACTGTGGCGGTATTATCTTCTTCATTTATTTGAACTTCAATAGTCGTTGCGAGAGAAATAGTAAAACGCGCGACTCTATCTTGGCCAGCACTTCCTCCATTTGCTGTGCCACCGGCGCTACCGCCGCTTGCATTGCTAAAACAACGTTTTTTAATAAGGTCTTCTTTAAGGCTCTTTTCATAAGTCGCCGTTGTTTCGAAAACATAGATGCCAGAATCTTCATCTGCTTGATCTGGATCACCACTGAGTCTATTTGTAATTGTTTCAAGAAGCACACTTGGGTATTCAGTTAAATTGACTAAACAGCGAAAATTTTCGCTCTCTTTTAAGGGTTCTTGCGCAGGATCCCAGGTAAATTTTTGTTCAGCGCTATCAATGTCACGCTCTTCATTCAGGGATAATCTTAACGATGCAGCTTGCACTGATGAAGGAATGACCAATGCGCCTATGGAAGCTACAGAAGAAGCGGCTGGAACGACTTCCGCAGGTCTTAACTCAAGAGATTGTGGATTGATGGATTCGACGAAAGATACCGCCAAATCACGTGCTGAGTCTAAGTTAAGCGCTCCTGCATTGGGGTCGTCTTCTACCAGAATGACAGGAGTTCCGCCGCCCTCAGGAGTTTCGTCAGTGTTGTCGGGGTCGTCGTTGCTCACTTCTTCTGGATTTGCAGAGCTAGGGCTTCTTGCGTTTGATGATGAACTACTGCTGCAGGCTATAGGTAATTGACCTAATATTATAAAAACAAGGCTATTTATACTAATTTTCATATCATGCACCTCTTGGCATGACTATTCGGGGTCTGAGCCGTGGAGATGAATTAATCTGATTAATTAAATCAAAACAATATATTACGAGAGAATTTTGTAGCCATCTACACTATTGAACATGCAATAATATATTGCAATGGATCTAAAATAGCGTCTTAAAACACCTAGATAGTGAATACACTAAAAAAGGTCAAAAGCTTCGTAGAAGATTACTGAGGTTTGCACTTCAGCTTTTTCATCTAAATATTCGATGTGTTCTTCTACCGCAATGCTAGAAGCAAAAAGTGCACTGATAGCTCCGTAAGCTTCGCGTCTGTCACTTATAACAATTGTTTGTGCAAGTTCGAAAGTGTCTTTGCTCAATCCGTCTCTTAGATCAACTTCATTTTCTTGGATAAGCTCTCCGACGTAGGTTCTGATTTTGCTAATATCTCCGACATTTGTAAGATCTTCTTTTAATCGATAGCTTCTCTTGTTAGGTACTACATACTTTTCGCAAGAAATGTTAGATTTTGGATCGCTTTCTACGAAATTTTCGAGCGTAGCTATATACCCAGCTTCAACACTGCCAGAAATTGTCAATGTGGCAAAATCTACGCAAGCTGGATTTGTTGGCTCATGAGTGACATAAACCTTTATAGAGTCATTCGAAGCAATTGAAGAAATGGGCTTAATTATCTCCGTGATATCTGCTAAGGGCAGGTCGTTTGGTGATTTAATTTTTTCAACTTCAACTTGTGCATAAGAAGCTAAAGTCATGGCAAAAAAAGAAACAAGTGCAATTCGGGTAAAATATTTCATTTTCAATCTCCTCTCAATTTCCAGGATTTTGGGCTTAAGACGAAAAGCCGCAATTAGGCTGCTTATTATTATTTAATTTGCGCCTAGTCAATCACTATAGTTTTTATAGTCGTAATAATGTTCATAGCGATTTATCTGACTGAATTGATAGAGAAAATTGTTGAATTGAATGCGACAAATTCGGCAGACTTTTTTCTACGACATCTTTGCTTAAAAGACGAGCATGTCCATCGATCAATTCGATAACCAGATCACAATCTCTAAGCGTATTTAAACGATGTGCGATTATTAGTTTGGTCTTCCCTTGAAACTCGTTTTGAATTGTTTGTTGTATTAGTTGATCAGTTTCCACATCAACACTTGCTGTGGCTTCGTCCATAACGATAATTTTTGCGTCAATCAATAAGGCGCGTGCAAGGCAGAAGAGTTGCCGCTGTCCTTGGCTAAAGTTATTTCCATTTTCTTTCACTTCACAATTTAATAGTCCTGGTAGATGTCGGACAAACTTCTCTAAATGAGCACGGCGCAAAGCTTGCCAAATATTTGCGTCGCTATGCTGTTCAAAGCGATCAATATTGCTACGCAAAGTTCCACCAAACAAAGTTGGATCCTGTGGAATAATTGCTAAAGCGCGCCTTAGGCGGTCAAGCGGAATACTTCGAGTATCTATGCCATCGATCAGAATTTTACCTTCGTGTTGGTTGATAAAACGATAGAGAACTTGGAACAATGTACTTTTACCCGCACCTGTACGTCCAACAAACCCTGTTTTGCTACCGGCAGGAATAGAAAAATTAACATTTCGCAAGATATCTGGTAGATGCTGCGCATAGCGTGCGGTCACGTTTTCAAATTGTAAGTGGCCAAAACTAGGCCACTGAATATTGGCAGCTAAAGTTTGAGATCCTATAATTTCCGCTTCGGCTGGAAGGTTTGCATAATGACTGAGACGTTCGACCGAAGTCATTTTAGCTTCCATTTGGCTAAAGCTTCGAACCGACCAATTCAGTGCCTCCCAAAAACGCAGCGAGTACATTAAAGCGAGTCCAGCAGTGCCGGCAAGTATGGCACCACGATGAGAAAAGTAAATAATACTCAAAGTTACAGCAAAAGTTATCATGGCTGCTAATAATGGAATGCGAATTGAGAACCAGCGATTAAATATAACAAGTGCATGAAACATCCTTTGGTAATGGTGGAGTTTCTTATGGTATGCCGCAGCAAAAGCATTCTGTCTTTTGTAGGCTCGGATGACAATCAATCCATTTAAAGTTTCTTTGAAGTGCGCAAATCGTGGGGATCTCGCTATCGACGCTAATCGTTGTACTTCTCTGCTAGCTGCCCGGTAGAGTGACTGTAATTTGGCATAAAAATAGAGCATTGGCAAAATGACCATTATAATGATTGGAACTAGTGCAATTAAAACGACTATAGAAGCTAAAGTGCTAAAGAATCCTCGCACTGTGTGTTCCATGGCCCATGAAAGATCCCAGCCAGTTGAATCCACGTCGCGAGAAAAGCGATTTAAGATTCGGCCGACAGGAGTCGAATCAAAAAAACGCAAGCTTGTTTTTAAAGTCGCAGCTAATGCCGTATCGTGTAAATGTTGGCAAGCAGTTATTGCGCGATGTAGCCATAATGCTTGACGCATCAGCGTAGCAAGAATTACCACAAGACCCAAAAGACCATAGATAAACACATTCCAAAGGTCGTCTGCTACAAAAGGAGCCAGCCAAGCTGTGACCGTTCTATTTAACCAGCTTCCTGCTATAACTGTTTGTGCATTGCTTTCCTCTAATTTGTTCGTCCAAACTGCAAGCCAGGCATTTTGAAGTATCGGTATTAAAGTCACTATGAGAGTTGAGAGTACTAATATCGGCAAAATCAACGGTTTTAACTTTACATTTTCACCAGCCATTGCATGAAGATATTTTAAATAGACTTTGCTATTCACTGCACCCGATTCACGGTCTTCATCTTCTGTGATTCTAGAATTTTGATTTGCAACAGCATCTAAGCGGGAAGTAGTTATTTTTGGATATTTGTTATTGTTTATATTTTCTGAAAGAACATCGGCTTCGTCTTTTTTTGAGTACTCAGCGTAAAATTCACAAAATCTAAGGGATATTTGCATGAGTTCCATAAGCGAACCTTGTGCGATTATACAGCCTTCATCTACAAATATAATACGATCAAAGCGATGCAAATGTTTCAGTCTATGGGTGATGACTACTCTGGTTATATCCTTCCATCTGCCAAAAATCAGTCGTTCTATCAAAAGATCTTCTGTTGCATGGTCAACTGCAGATAGGGGATCGTCTAATAAGACCATCCCAGGATTTGCGGCTACTGCTCGGGCTAGAGCTATGCGCTGTTTTTGGCCTCCAGAAAGATTAATTCCATGCTCACCTATCTCGGCATCTAGTTCCCCATTAAATGTTTTAATATCCCGGTCAAAAACAGCAGAAAAAAGCGCTGAGTCAATTTCATCGTCTGATAATCCGCCTTCTGCGCCAAAAACAATGTTTTCTTTTATAGTTCCATTCAATGTAAAAGCTTCTTGTGGCACATAGGCAAAACGCGGCTGTTTCTGAGTATCAATTTCCGGAAAGATTATTGATCCACCTTCGCAGGGAATTTCATCTAAAAGCGAAAGTAATAAACTAGACTTTCCGCCGCCTATCGTTCCAACAATTGCAACGGATTCCCCGGCGGCAATCTCCGCTGTAATTTGTTTAAGATTGAGTTGCGGAGAATCTGTATACTTTGCGCAATAATTTTCCCAACGCACACCGAAGGCTTTATTTGCGTCAGTTAGAACTAATTCGTCTACGCTTTTGATATTTTCTTTTTCTCGTAAATATTCTGCAATTCTGTTTGCACTAACAAATGCAGCAGTAAATTTTGAGATAAAGTCTGATAGACTTCCTAAAGGCCCGTCAAGCATGCCAAATAATGCAATACATGAAAAAATTGTCGCAGCGTCCAAAGTTTTCCCTTGCCAAATATATGCTGTAAAAGCTGCTACACCGACTAGTGTACTGCCGGTAAAATAAATAATTAAGGAAATGCAGCTTGAGTTGGCTAGTTTCCTTTGACAAAGAATTTCTTGTTTTCTTATTGCATCAATCTCTTTAAGCATTTTGTCGCCCCAGGCAAAATACTTAACGATGCGAATACCAGAGAGAACTTGCGAAACTAGTGAAACTCTTTGATCACGAAACTGCATAAGTTGTTCGTCAAGTTTCGTGAAGCGCTTAACTAAATAGCGAGTGATGGGAATCACAAAAATAAAAGCGAAAAGACCAGCTATGGCTGCTACTCCGAGAAAAGAAAACAACATTGCGATTACTACTACAATTGTTATAGTTGCAAAAAGCAAATCACTTGCAGCAAAAATAAATTCCGCCACAGCTTCAGAATCGGTACCCATCAGATTCACCACATCGCCCGTTGCTCTTTTTTGCCGTGAATAGCGACTGATTTTTAAAGTTTTTAGATAAATATGATGGTTAAGGCCGTTGATAATAAGCTGCATATTACCAAGTACCATATAATAGTAATGC
>JAGOVF010000222.1 GCA_018060885.1 Oligoflexales bacterium
GCTAAAGTAGCTCAGCGTGGTAGACCAAAGTTAGATCCTGAGTTAGTCGCCTTAAGGCAAGAAAATGAACGATTAACAAAGAATTTACGTCGAAAAGATAAAGCGCTAGCTGAAGCCTCAGCATTGATAATACTAAAAAAAAGAGCCGAGGAGATTTGGGGCAAGGGAGAGGACGACGAGTAAGCACTTCTGATCGTAGTCATTCAGTGTTGTTAATTGAGCAATCACAAAAAGCTGGTAGTACACTAGCTAAAGCATGTCAGATGATTGGTGTAAGTGTACGCACTTTTGAACGCTGGAGAAAAAATCCATTCGGCGATCAAAGACGAGGACCGCTGACTGTACCAGCAAATAAACTTAGTGAAGTTGAACGTGAAACAATAATAACCATTGTAAATTGGGCAAAATATAGGGACAAGTCACCGGCACAAATAGTACCGCTATTAGCTGATGAAGGTGTTTATTTAGCATCTGAGTCAAGTATTCACCGAATATTAAAACAAGAAGGTCAAAATGCTCACCGAACGCGCTCAAAGCCAGCTTCGATAACTAGACCTGAAGAAATTATTGCCACAGCTCCAAATCAAGTGTGGAGTTGGGATATAACATTTTTAAAATCAGAAATAGTTGGCATATTTTTTTACCTCTATCTAGTGATGGATATTTACAGCCGTAAAATAGTCGGGTTTGAAGTACACGAAAAACAGTCGAGTGAGCGCGCAGCTGAAATGATCACAAAGATTTGTAAGACTGAAGGGATTTGCCAAAACCAGCTAATCTTGCACAGTGATAATGGCAAACCCATGAAAGGAGCTACAATGCTAGCGACGCTTCAGCGCCTTGGTGTAGCCCCATCATTTAGTAGACCCTCTGTGAGTGATGACAATCCATTCTCAGAGTCGTTGTTTAAGACTTTGAAGTATTGCCCTAAATTTCCGACGAAACCATTTGCGTCAGTATCTATGGCTTCTGCGTGGGTTTCTAATTTTGTTCACTGGTACAATGAAGAACATCTACATAGCGGAATAAATTTTGTTACACCATCATCACGGCACAATGGTGAAGATCTAAATCTACTAATCAAGCGTAAAGAAGTTTACGCCCAAGCAAAACTCAAACATCCTGCACGATGGAGTTCAAATACTAGAAATTGGAATCAAATTAAAAATGTTTATTTAAATTGCTTGAACAGAAAAGAAAGGTCATGTAATAGATTGGCTGCGTAGTTCTATGCGACAACTATCCTGAAAATTTCCGGAGCACCCAGGTAATGCCATAAAGAGCAGCATGTTTCTTTCGCGGCTTCAGCCTCAAGTTTCATCGACACAGCGCGGCCTCCTTCATCTTCAAGATAGACCCAGTTTAGAACGCAGTTGCTGGACGTCTGGCTCAAACAAATTTGTAGTTGCATTATTTGCATGGTCAGTTTTCTGTTCATAAAAATTGAGTAAGGCTTCAAGCAGCTCTCGCCCTTCTTTTGTTTTCGCAGCTTGTTTAGGTGTTTTATTGTTTAGAGCAGGAATTTTTTCATCAAACCATTTTGTCCAATGTGCGTCTGCCATTTTCTTAATCGCATCCTGAGCTTCTGGTGGTAGCTGGTCTAATGTAGGTGCCGATGATTTAGTACGATTTTGGATTGGTTCGCGCCCGATGTTTCCCTCAATGCTCTCTATCATTTTAGTTTTAAATCGAACATTGGAACCAAGCGCCGTCATGATTTTTTTCTTTATTGTGGTGGCACGCTTGTTCGAATTTACTTCTGCTGTGAGTTTAGTTCCATTTATTTTAATCGTACCCATTACCGTGTTTGAGCCAGGATGCTTCGCAGATTTATTCATTTTAAACCAAGGTATTTCAACTTCTTGAATGCGACCATTTTTAATTTTTGCTTCAGAACGAAGTTCTTCCTCTCTAATAAACCCTGAAGTCAGCTTCATTAAAGCTGAGAAAGCCTCATCAGGATTGGTGATTTCGAAATAAAGTGTTTGCAGTAAAAGAGGGTCGCCGTCCGTATTATAAAGGTTAGGCCTTTTCGGCTTAAGTAGCGGCTCAAGTATTTCGAAATAGAGTTCACGGAGTTCAATATCGAAATCCGAAAGATCGGCGTCGCTTAGTTGCTTGGTTTTAAGCCGCTTAAGTAAAATATTCCGCACTTCGATCAGTGATTGAAGTGCGAGTGGTGGCAACATGTATGGGGAGATTGTTAACGATTTGTTCTTACCATTGAAGTCATATATTGCGCCAAAAATGATATTACCACGCTGAGCATCTTGTGATCCGAGGCGCTCGGTGACCTCAAATTCTTCTTCGGTGAGAACATTCATTAATAAGAATCCCTGACCTGGCGTCACAGCTTTGATTTCATAGAAAGCAAAAATTGGACGATTGCAAGCTTTTAGTATTTCAAGCTCTTCTGGCGAAAGTCGCGATCGATTTTTACTCAAAAAAGATTCTGCGACGGTTTTGCCTACTAGTGAAAGGTCACAAGCTGTCGCAGCAGGATCAATTTCCCAGCTAAATAAAAAAAATGGACCGAACACCTGTTTTATGCGGTTTTCTGGGTCGTATCCTTCAGCAAACTCCCAGCAATGAAACTCATCCCAGGCCTCTTCAATGGCGGTAGGGCCAAAGACTTCTGCCGCATGAAGAAAAAGGCGATCTATTAACTTGCCTTCGATATCAAGGTATCTTCGATAGCTAAATTCATCGATTTTTTCAGTCTGGATGTTGGCTAAACAACATTTCTTGTACTTTTTTCCACTACCACAAGAACATGGGTCATTTCTTCCAACATTCAAAGGGGCTGCTCCTTTCCTTTAATCTGCTATATAAAAATATTTTTGCACAGAATTTATCAAAATGTACTCAAAAAGTGACGTTTTATGGTAGTTTCTGCAAATTTTTTGGCTAAT
Organism: Oligoflexales bacterium; assembly: GCA_018060885.1. Classification (GTDB taxonomy): domain Bacteria; phylum Bdellovibrionota_B; class Oligoflexia; order Oligoflexales; family JAGOVF01; genus JAGOVF01. Next base: position 2,913 of record JAGOVF010000222.1, read on the forward strand.
CTTGTTCAAGCTGCATTTAAAATTTTAGATGGCATATACAAACCAGGAATCGAATACAAAAAAGCAGGAGTCATGCTAAGTGACATAAGCTCAAATTCTTTTATTCAATTTGGACTTTTCGACAATCAAAAGAAATTTCGTCAAAATGCAGAAGTGATGAAAGTTGTCGATAAAATAAATACAACAATGGGGCATGACAGCATTAAAATAGGTACATGCGTTTCTGCACAACTTTGGAAAATGAATAGCAAACTTAAATCACCGAGTTTTACTACGAAGTGGAATGAGTTGTAAAAAGTTTGAACCTTCCCACGATGGCTGGCAGTCTTAACTTCCCAGCCGACCTTGATTTAGAAAGCGAATTCGACATATATAACTAATTATATTGTTTATTTACATAATTTAGACAATTATTTTACATTAAATATAAACTTATGATATATCTTTACCGATAGAGAATGATCGAAAGTGAGGATTGCAATGGCTGCTTTAGAAAAATATGGTGCTGATATTCAAAATAAGTTCGGTTTGCTCAATGATCGACTCAATAGAGTTCGTCCGCCAAAGTTGCGAGAATTCCTTGGTGACGAGTATACTGCAGAGGAAGTAGCAAAAAAAATCGGTAAAAGCCGACCTTCTATGTACAAGCCAGAAATTCAGCTCTCGAAGGATTTTATTGAAAAATACCTGATTCCCGTCGTGATTTCCTCAGACCTTGCAATTAAGCTATTCAACAACAAAAAAGAAGATGCGAGATTGTGGATGCTTACACCAAACTCGTTTTTTTTCGGAAAATCTCCTTTTAATTTGTGCCTTCTCGGAGATGGAAAGGAAGTTATTAGCTTTCTTCGTGAGCGTCTTGGAAAGTAGCCATTTCAATGACCAAAAAAAAGAAAACTAACAGAGCAGATGAAAGTACGAAAAAGAAAAAATCCAGAAAAAAAACTTCTAGGATCTATTCTGAGCGGCGTGCAGCAACATTAATTAAAGCTCAGACTGAAAATATACATTTTTTCGATAATTATGGAATGATTGAAACGCACAATGT
>JAGOVF010000223.1 GCA_018060885.1 Oligoflexales bacterium
GTGTTTAATTGTTTTTTTGTTGTTATTAAAACAATCAGGTGGATAGGCCACTTTTTCAAGCCTAAACTAACATAGCGATTTGATTTTCCTTTCCAATCCTTGGTAACACTTCTAATGAACCAACTCGCGAAATAAGATTAATAAATTACTAGAATAAAAGAGTAAATCATAAATTTTTAATATTTAGAAGCAAAGCGCCGATGAGTCAAATAATTGATATCTCGAGGCGCGGTATGCTTGGAAAATTAGAAACATTATTGTCCACTAAATCAATTATATTGTTGTCAATTTTATTGGGTCTTTCGTGCAATGGTAGAGAAGAGCCCAAAAAAACTAATTACGCTGACGCGATTGTTCCGGAACCAGAGCCGACGGAACCCCTTCCAACTGAACCACTAAATCCGCCACTTACACAGCCGCATAAGCCTGGGAAAACATTAGAAACCAAATCTGTTCTCGATGTTGATTCGCCATTTCGACTTGTCTATTGCCAAAAGCCAGATGGCAATGCCCCAGGTGATTGTTTAACAGATGCCACTCAAAGAGAGATTACAGCTTTTACATATTTTTCAGATGGTTCACGCCTAGTCTTTTATTATGATTTACAGCTTAAAAAGTCTTTTGCTTTAATGATAGTGCCGCAAGCCGGTTTTGTATTGTATGAAATGAGCGCATTTTTTGATTTACCTTCATGTAAAATGCGTGAAAATAGCTGTGAAATTGACGCAGTAAGTTTCGTGGACCGATATAAATGGCTATCTCTTTCGAGTGGCGATCGCTACTACAACTTTACTTGGGATGCTGAGAATCGCAAACCACTTGCTCTTGTTAACCATGATACTCTTGAATCTGTAGAGCGTTATCAAAATGGCCCCTGTCAGTATAAAAAAGCAGGTGAGAGCTGTACGTTTGAATCCAGAACCTTCGTACTTTCTAAAATTGACGGTCAAGATACATTATTGGAATCTATAAGCGCATATGGCATGTATTGGAACTTTACTGACGAAGGTAAAAAATTAGTTTATGCCGTGCCAGATTCGAACGATAAAGCAAAGTACCCCGGTTCGCTTTGTGCGGGAGTACCGCGCTACTCAGTCATGCCGCTAGATCAAGAGGGTCGATTAGTTATGAACGATAGGGACTTTACAAAGATCGATAATGTAAAAAAAGAACTTATCGTTGTCGGCGACAAGCTCTTTCTTTTCACAGAGTAATTTAAAAAATCGGTAAAGTTTGTTTTTTGCTTAACAGGTCCTTTACTTCAATCTCACCTGCAGCTTTTGCCGGAATTTTAGCCTTATCCGCTACGGCATAAACGCTAAATTGAGCTTTGTATTTTGGATCAAAAATTTTATTAACTGAACTTATAAACTTTTTTGTATCAAGAGCTTTTAGCTGTGCAATTAGATTCTGCCGATAGTTGAAGTCTCCATTGAGAGAAATAATTTCATTCCAAAGTCGTTGATGTTTTTCAGCCATAGTAGCATCTGGTTTAGATAGTGTTTCTATAATTGCATTGCGGACTTCATTGAATTTTTCTGGATTTAAAGTTTGCAGTTCTTTTAAGCGTTCTTTAGTCCAAGCTGTGCTGTGTTTAGCCAGATCCGCACTATTATAGCTGCTGCTTTGTAGAATGAAATTAAAAGAGCTAACATCTGCAGAACCACCTTGGGAAGCGCTGGCGTTCACTACGTAGCCTAGCTGTTTTTTATCGCGCAATTCGTTAAAATATGAGGCCGACCAAAGGCCGTCCAACATGCGCGCAATTGCCTCATTGTTGACTGTGCGTTTTCCAATAACAACTCTGGAGGTCCAGGCGTTATTGTTGTTTTTTACTGTTTTGACATGCGCTAATGCTTTTCCTTGTGGGAGCTGTACATATTCAACCTTTGGATGGTCTTTTTTTGCAAGAAATTTTGCACCTAATGTCAACCCAGCTTGGTCAAGAGTTGAAAGAACGACTTTGGCATCTAGATTCCCATATGCGAAACCACCAAATGCAATTTGGCTCAAAAAGGATTTTTTGAACTCAATAATTTTTTCTCTTGTTAGTAGCTTAAGCTCTGGTTTTAACAGATCGGTGTCAATTTCTTTTTTTACTATGATAATGTTCATCGCCTCGATTGCTGAGCGAAAAGCATCTTGAAAGCCTTTATTTTCTAGGTCTTGAAGGAGCATTGCTTGAGAGCTTGAAAAAAGTACTGGCGGGAAACTTGCCGACTGTAACTTAATAAAAAAATCGTTCAATACTGTCGGCAAATGTTGAGAATACCCATCTAAACTTATTCTTAAGCCTTCATTGCTGCGAGTAAAACTAAGAGAAATGCCTGCATCTCTGAGTTGATCCATCCATTCGTTCAGCTCTTCTTGTAAAAGTCTAACCATTAATACTGAAGCAGCTGCGCTCTTTATAGATTCGCTGCTTTTCTGAGTAAGTAAATCTACTGTCATCATGGCCTTTGGTCTTTCAAAGCTCGTGTCTTGCAAAAACCAAAAAACGCCCTTATCAGAATCAAGAATTTTTCTTGGACTAGTAATTTTATCACTGCTTAATAAGGCTAATTCAGTTGGCAAATATTGGTTAGTTGAAGGGTAAGCAAATAGTTTCTCTTCAGCTTTAACGGCCTTCCATTTTGCAAGTGTTGTGGATGCTATTGGTTTGACTGCATAATCAATACTAAAATATGGTTCGACTTTGTCAGTTTTGTTTTCTTTATCAAAATAAAAAATAAGAGAATTGTCTGGTTTAAGAAATGCTACAAAATGCTCAAAATCTTTTGTCGAGTAATCGAAATAGAGCATTTCATTTTGGTCTACTTCAAGTCCAGAGTGCCGCTTCATACCTTCTGCATATCGAATAGCTGTGCTAACTGGCGAATTTGTTTCTTGATAGACAAAGGCGTGTTGAGACATGGTGCTTAGCAAATCGTATATATGTTTTGGGTAGCCATTTTTGTGCATAACGGCCAAATAGGAGAAAACCAATTCTTCAACCTTATCTACATTTTTTCGTCCTTGTTCCGTTAGCTTTATCGAAATATTAAAATAGCTACTATAACTTTCGCTATCGCCATAACTGGAAAGCTCAGTAGCTAAACCTTGTAGTTTTAGCGCGGACAATAATGAACCATTGCCTTCTCGACCAACTAAGTATGAAACAACATCTAAAGGTTTTGTCCGCCAGTAGGACTCATCGCTTGGCATTGGAAATATAAAATTCAAAGTGCTTTCATCTTTAATAGGTTTTGCAAGAATTTTCTGTGGCAGAGCCTTTGTATCAAAAACTTCAGAAGCAAAACTAGGTGCTTTGAGATTTTTATTACTTATATCTGAAAACGAAGTACGAGCCATTTTTTCTAAGGCTTCTAAATCTGTCTTGCAATAGAGCGCTAGTGTCATAACGTTTGCCGAATAATAACGATTATAAAAATCGATGACATCTTTTTGGCTAACTTTTTTTAATGTGTCGAGATTACCAATCGAGAAGCTATTTGCTGGATGATCAGGACGTACCATTGCTTTCAAAAGCTGATAGCCACGCCAAGCGTCGTTTTTAAGGTTCTTGTCATATTCTGAGTGCACTGCATTTTTTTCTTTTTCAAGATTAGAAGCGTCAAAGGTCGGCGAGACAAAAAACTGTGCAAATCGATCTAGGCCTTCTGGAAAGGCCGCTTCATTGACCTGAAACATATAATTTGTATCTTCGGATGCTGTATAGGCGTTTGCCATACCCTGGTGCTTGTTCATGTAATCCCAATATTCACCTGAGTATTTTTTTGCTATCAAGTCAAAATCAGGAAGGTCAAAATAGAAGAAGATTGGATTATCAAAATGGTCCAAATCTACTTGTGGAGAATGAAGACCATATTGAGCATATATTATAAGAAGTTTTGCCCAAGTTTCATCATCAAAACTTATTTTATTATTCCAACTATAATCATTTCCTTCTTGT
>JAGOVF010000085.1 GCA_018060885.1 Oligoflexales bacterium
TTTATCATCAGATTTTCTGGAAAATGCATGATTTGTCGGTTTTCAACACTTAAATCGCCTGTTGAATGCAGGCCTTTGACGAAAGTTTTTTCTTTTTCTATGCGGCGTAAAACGGGCGTGCCAATTCGGGTCATAATGCGCATATTAGCCACAACGTAAGCACTGTCGGTAATTTCAACTCCGCAGCGCGCATAAGGCGAGTCTATAGGACCCATGCAGTAAGGAATGACATACATCGTACGACCCTGCATACAACCCGCAAACAATCGGTCAATTTCTGCATGGCCTTCGTTTGGTTCTTTCCAGTTGTTATTTGGACCGGCATCTTGTTGATTCTTTGTACACACAAATGTTAAATGCTCCGTACGGGCAACATCATTGAATGCAGAGGTGTGTAAATAGCTATTTGGATTTGTGTCTTGATTGAGTTTTTTTAAGCTGCCGTCGGCGAGCATAAGTGCGATTAAGGAGTTATTTTCTTCTTCTGAGCCCGTACACCAGACGATCTGTTTTGGTTTAGTTAGGTTTGCTACTGAATCCACCCATTCTACAAGCTCTTTATTTGAGCTAAAAGCTTCAGACGACTTCATGAATTCACATCCCCCGTCTTTTGTATTTATAAAACCAAAACCCTAATATCTGACAAATTTCTAATAGAGGCAATTCGTGTTTGCTGGCTCGCAGTAACGCAAGGTAGGGATATCACGAATGTAGGGTGATTCAAAATAAATAATTATTATTGATAATAGTTAGTTAACAAGAAGACATTTGTTTTCTAGAAGTTTTTTCAGCAAAAATTTTCTTAAATCAACAGATATATTCAGTAGTTATTTTATGCAACCAGTCCAGGGATTGGATCTTGCGCCCAACGCGGGTCGCCCCATTTTTGGGAGTTATTAAGAACGCCAAATCCGCGTCCAATGGCTGTTAAAATACTGGTTTGATTATAAGTGTTGTTACCGCCACGACCTGGAAGTTGGAGATATTGGCCCACTTTTAAATATCCGCCGAGGCTACCTGCGACGACCATAGAAAGATCGTTATAGGTATGGCTTCTATTGGTATCACCGAATTCATTTCCCCAAACAACACAACTTTGTGAAAAAATATTTTTTGTTTTCAAAGAAGCAACAATTTTTGCCACATTACTAGCGTGCCAACGATTTATCGCAATATGGTCAGCTTTTGCTTTTGCGCCAAGCTCTTTATGATGACTGGCATTATGCCATCCACTATTAACTTTCTGTCCACCAGGTCCTGTTAGATCATTAAAAGTAAGATTTGAACGCGCTCCGGAACTACCTGCAACTATCGTCGCTGTTGAAATAATTCCACAACTCAGAGCTTCAACAGCCATCGCAATTTGCAAATTGGCAATCAAATCTCGAATAGCTGGAGATACATCTTTTACCGCTTGATCTTTTAACCCAAAAGTCCCTGTGGGGGCAGTATAATTGCAGGTCGAGCCACCTTCAAACTGCAGTTGTTCGATTTCTTTTTTTAGCCCTAAAACGGCTGCGATATGTCCCTCTATTTTTTCCTTTTCATCTAAATTTAAAAAGCGCCTCGCGCTATTTAAATCACTATTTAATGCATCATATAACGCAATTCTGCGAGATTTTGCTTTATTAAATTCTGTCGGATCTGCTACGTCTCCAAAACCACTTGAAAACAAATTCGTCCAGGTGTCTTTGGGATTTGGAATGGGATTAACTCTTTGTAAAGACTGGTTCCAAGTTAAAACACTGTAAGTAGAAAGAGCTGGCACGATTCCGAAGGATGCCAACTTGTTCTTTCCCGTCGCCCTGCTGATCGCAGAATCAAGCGACTCATTCGACACTGTACGATCTACGGCCTCCATACCATCGTTTTTGTAATTACCAGGAGTGCATCCAGTCAACCATCCCGCAGCATTGTAGTGACCCGCGTGTTTGTCGACTGCGTTGTAGGTTCTCACACCACTTATGACGTTGATTTCTGTTCTATGCGCCTCTAAAGGCTGTAGAACAAAACTTTTGTTAAAGTTTTGTGTCGTATCATTATTAAATCCAGTGGGCACAAAACCATCTTGAGGACAGCCGTTGAATGTAAAATAGAGTAAAAAACGCTTATTCGAACCTACTTGGGCAAAGAGCCTCTCGGATCGTATTATTGGTAAAAAAATCGGTGCTGCAGCGCCTAAAGATTGCAAAAAACGGCGGCGATTTAAACTTTTTTCAACACTCATAGAACTCTCCCAAATTATGGCTCGTAAGTCGCAATACGCTTAATTGCATATTCGCTTGATAAAGTGCTCACAACTAAATCAATGATGGAATCACTTGCAGAAAAAACTTTTGTTTGTTTTTTAACTTCGCAGCTGGATTGTTGTTTTGTTGGCAGGCCATAATAGTGCCTATGCATTTTGTCAGCAAAACAATAGCGCAAATCGATTTTGTCAGAAATACCTGTTAGCATTTCAATTGGGCTTGCAAATTTTGCAACAGCACCAGAGGTAAATTTAATCTCACCACTTGCATCAATTGTTTTATTTGAAGGAATATCTGTGGCAAGAAATTGCCCTAAATTATTGAAATTGCCTAGCCCCCAGCCTGGAGGATCCATAACCGTGTGGCATCCCGCACAAGGAAGCGTGCTATGAGCTTGAAAATTTTCTCGCGCCGTTTTTGTTGGGTCATTGCCGGGTTTTGGCGGGTTATCTAGATCTCCAGCCATAGGACTATCGGAAAATTCTGCCAAACTAATACACATGACATCAGTGTTTAAGTGACTACCACGTTGAATATGAGTTGTGCCTCCCGAGAATGTATTGAGGTAAGCAGCACTGGTAAAGAGTCCTAGACGTTGAGAATCGTTCAGCACAGTCTCTGTAAAAAGATTGTTTGTATAGTCTGCTAAAGGTAAGCCATAGATTTTTGCTAGGCTCTTATTAATTCTAGAAGTGTCGTTAAAAAGCAATTTATTGAATTGACCCGAGTGATCGTTTATTACGCTCATTGATAAGAGACTTATTTCGTTCAACATATCGTTTCGTAATTTTTCTTTAGAATAGGTGCTATTAACTAGGATCGATTCAATACCTTCTTTACCTTCTAATGTTAAGTCGTCTAAGTTAAGCCAGTCATATACAAATGTGTATAAAAACTCGCCGCCTTTTGTTGTGAGTAGACGTTGAATTTGAGCCTTTAAAACGAGCGGATCCTCTAGAGACCCAGAAACCGCTGCTTCAATAAGTTCTACATCTGGTGCACTATTCTCAATGAACAAAGAAATTGCCGAAGCAAGTTCTAGTCCCGTAAGAGATGTCAGTCCGGATTTTTTGTCTACTTCACCTATTTCGGAAGCGTAGAGAAAGCCTGGAGACATCATTAAATATTCAACTAGAATATTGAATCCTTCACTGGCGCTTCCAAGCTTGTTCGCATTATAAAAATCTACGTATTTTTTTATTTCTAGATCACTGAGTGGACGACGAAATAGTTTAGCGCCAAAATTCTTAACAAAGTTTTGAATACAAATGGCATTCCCTAGTGAAACCGTTGCTCCACAGTTAAATAATTCAGAAATTTCTGCACTTGCAAGCTGACTCATAACTTTATCGGCAGCACTTTTAGCGCTGTTCTCTAAAATTTTAATATTGGAACTATCGACTTTAAGCATGGAGTTGCTGCTTAAGCCATAAGGAGTTCCAGCATCTTGACCTAAATTTAAATTTATTGTTTGCGAACCGAGTGCTTGTTTTAAAACACTGTTTAACTGAACTGTTGACAAACGTCGATAGCGCCTTGGTAGAAATTCGGCTGAATTTTCTTCTTTTGAGCTACATTCTGTTAATGCAAGAGGACTAGGAGAGTCTCCGCCATCATCCCCGCCATCGTTGAGATTCTCTGGGGGCGGTAAATCAGAAGGAGGTATTTCAGAATTAGAGATACGTTTCTTTATCTCGCCATTATAAAATTCATCATCCTAAATCTTTGAATTAGCCACAGGGCTAGAATCTGGACTCGAGCAATTAGTCGACAAGATCGCAGTAAGACATTATAGAATCAAACTCATTAGAAACCTAGGCATCTGAACCCCTTTTACAAAAAATAGGCTCTGGACTTTTCCTGCCTTTTTATCGGTTCCTACAATCAAAAATTAAAATTTTTTGTTGAAATGTGATTTAGTTGAATAATTTCTTGCATAAAGACTCAAGAAAAAGAGTCTATTTTTAACTCACAGAATACACTGGAATACGCTTTTATGATCAGAGAGATAGAGATCAAGCCCCCTAATACCGTAAAGTTTGAGAGGATTTCGAGAGCTTCGTGGGCTTTTGGCACCGACACTCATATTTTTTGGCTTTTTTAGAGGGAGTTTATGGAATTAGAACGAAGCAAATGGCATAAAAAAGTCGCTTTATTAGTAATCATCACAGGCATTGTTGCCTGCGGCGACATTGATCCTCTGCTGCTTAAAAAAGATAGATCAAAATCGCAGGATCTAGGTGCTTACCAGCTTTACTCTAAGCTGACCTTAAACACCGAGACATTTGAAGGCTGTGATGAGCTTCAAGAATATGCCCATAAGCAACTGGTGAAAAAACTCGCTTATGACCTTTATGAAATGGAAAAGTGGAAAACGTCCAACGATAGTAATACTGCATACAGCTCACCTGCAGACACAAGCGCTCAAAGTGAAAGCAGCTCTTCTGCGCCAAAAGCTCAGGACTCGTTCACCAATCGTCAAGAGTCGAAAATCGATGAAGGCGACTATGTAAAAATTGCGCCTCACCATATCCTTGCTGTCGAAGAATCTCTGCTCCAAGTCAGCGACCGACAAAACCTAAAATATATTGGATCAATCGATCTTAAAGGCTTAAGTCAAATTAATTTATATGTCGAAAATCATAATCTCATCGTGATTGGCACCGAGTGGGCTACGAATGGCATTAATAGTAAGACAAAAGTCAAGGTGTACAAACTTAAAGCCGGCAAACTCCCGCTTTTAGTAAGCGAAACATCGACCCCGGGGAGCTACCAACAACATCGTTTGCGCGGGAAACACCTAATTTTGACCTTTGTAGAGCAGCTGTACTATGAATATCCAAGCATCTATATGCAAGATGCAAATGTAAATCCAAAAACAGCCATTGCAAAAAGACCTCTGAAGCTCGATGCTGAAGGCACTTTAAATTCTGTCGAATGCACGCGTTTCACAAAACCACAAATCGAAGATTTTGATTTTGGAGTTACCCGCGTTCTTAGTATTGACATCGATGACAAGAATTTAAAAACCCATGCTCTGGCTTTTTTGGGTAGCAGCTCAGGTCATGCTTATATGACAGAAAACGCGCTTTATCTTACAAAAGCCGGTGCAAATTTACAGCCTCTCGATGAAGACAGCACAAACCCATTCTTACAAGAACAGCTTGTCGTTAGCAAAATCAAAGTTCTAGAAGAGACTGGTGAATTGCATTTTGTCGCCGTCGGTGCTGCGCCTGGTCGAATAAAAGACCAGTGGGCCATCAAAGAATATCCAAATGGCGTTTTATCTGTGGCGACTTCTACAGGTATTCTTTTTGAGAGTCTCGATAGTGCGAATGTAGCGCAAAATCACCTGACGCTTTTGCATGAAAATTCAGCGAAACGTCGACTAGAAGTCTTGAGCGCAATTAGCAATTTCGGAACTGGAGAAGATATCCGTTCGGTGCGCTACATCGATACAATGGCCTATGTCGTGACCTTCAAAAAAACGGACCCCTTATTTGCTTTTGATCTAAGCAATCCAGAAAAGCCTCTCGCGCTCGGTGAGTTAAAAATACCTGGTTTTTCCCTTTACATGCACCCCATAGAAAATAAACAAATGGTCGGTGTTGGTTATGATGCAGAAGATCAAGGCGACTTTGCTTTTTTCCAAGGAGTTCAGGTTTCTTTGTTTGATGTTTCTGATCCGAAAAATCTCCAACGCACAGACGTGAAGGTTCATGGCGCTCGGGGCTCTTACACCGAAGTGAATAGCGATCATCATGCATTTTTCTATGATAGAGAAAGCAGTCTTATGGCTTTGCCGCTTGTAGAAATAGACGAAATTAATGGTGGAGCAGGCTCTTTTGGGGCAGGCTTAAAATATTCGGGAGCAGTGATCTATGATCTTAGCTCAGGCAAGCTTAGCGAAAGTGGGCGTGTCAGTCATCAGGACTGGATTCCCAAAAGCTGCCAAGCAGAACTTGCAATGGGACAGTGGTGGCAATCTTCGCATAAGTCACGCGATATCAATCGAATTTATAAAATTGATGGAAGTATATTCACCATATCTGCTTATGGAATCAAAGTTTACGATAGTTCTGACTTTAAAAACCCTACGAAGGAGATTAAGTTCAAACTCAAGGAAAGCGAATGCGAAAATCATTCCTATTACAGATATTAGCAACTCAAAGCGATTTGTGTGAAGATACCTAATAAAACGAACACGACTACATTGTCACGCAGTACAGGAAAGCTCGGAACCAAAACTCCGAGTTTTATTTTAAAAAATATTGGGCTCTGAGGAATTATCGCCCTGGTGGAACAAAATATTTAAAGCATCTTGCCAATATAAAGCTTTAGTATTCCCAAATTGTTGCTCCAAAAGATCGCAAGATAAGAGCCAGAATTCACCGTCTGGATTAGTATCGTAGCCAAGAGTTTCAAGTGCTTTTGCATCTGTTGCAGTCACTTTATTTTTCGACTTGATTTCGACAAACAATTCCTTTTCACCAGGCCTCGTGACGATTAGATCAATCTCTACATCATCCTTCGTTCTTAGGTAGAAAAAGCTCCAATCAAAACGGCAGTACTCAGCACCTTTAATGAATTCTAAAATAACCCAATGCTCGAAAGCATCGCCCCAAGCAAAGGTTTGTGGCAAAAGTTGAACCGAGAGTGTTTTTTCTAGTGCTCGCTTTATTCCCGTATCTATAAAATAAAACTTTGGCGAAAGTCGCTGTGCTTTTCGTACTGATCGAGAAAATGGCTGCAAGTAGAAGCCCAGCAAAGTATCTTCCAAAATTTCAAAATAGTTTGCCACCGTGGTATCGTCAACGCCGACTTGTTTTGCAATTTCTGATTTGTTTACGATTTTTCCGTTCATCTGAGCGGCAATTGCTAGAAACTTTCTGAAAAGTTCTAGCTTTTTGACCCACTGTTCCTGTTGTATTTCTTTCTGTAGATAGGTGACTACATACGCATTAAGAAATTCACGCGCGGATTCTGTGTCTTGAAGATAAGCGTCTGGTAGCCCACCAAACTCTAAAGCCTTCTTTAAATCAAAATGTTCTTTTAGTTCTATATAAGAAAGTGGGTACAGACGATAGACCCAAGCACGTCCTGCTAAAAGATTACTTCCTTCTTGCTTTAAGCGGCGAGCGCTAGAACCTGTTAAAATAAACTGACGCTTTCGATCTTGAATTTGCGTGTGGGCCACGTTCAGAATTTTAGGAAGTTTCTGTACTTCATCTACAATTACAGACTTATTAATAACAGTATTTTGATCAATAATGGAACGAAAGCGGCCGAAGTCGAGAAGAAGCTCATCGAGAAGCACTTCATTTAAAAGATTTAAATACAGAGCCTCTTCAGCTGAAAACTGTCCTTTAATAAGAGTCGTTTTCCCTACACCCCTGGGTCCAAAGAGAAAAAAATTATTTAATTTTGATAGGTTAACTGCTCTCCGAATCATAACCCGAATTTTAACGCAATATCCGGTGTTAGGTCTACAAAATTATAGCGGCTAAATTTTGATTCGATAGCGGCTTGATTTACCAACACCGATACGTTCAACTTCCCCGCGATCAATCAAGCGATTGAGCAAAAGCTTCATGCCTTTCTCAGACATCGAAGCCATAGATTGCAATTCATTGCGCGACAAAGATTTTGAGTCTTTTAAAAGTTGCATGACATACTTTTCATTTTTACCAAAAATTCTTTTGGGTTCAATTTGCTCTTGAAAGACTTTTTCTTCAAGATATCGGACTTGTTTTTGTAATACCCTCACAAAAAATTCTAGCCATGGTTCATAGTTTATTTTTGAGCCACGAAAACTTTTTTGAGTTTCACGCAAACTTACATAGTATCTTTCTTTATTGTCTTCAATAAATTTCTCATGTGAGACAAAGGGCATCCATGAATAGCCGTTTTTCATCATCAAATAAATTGTCAGAAGCCGCGACAAGCGGCCATTGCCGTCTCTGAATGGGTGTATCGCAAGAAAGTGAACAATAAACCAACCGATTACAATAGGCTTCGGCAATATTGTATTTATATATTCATGGTATTTTTTTATGAGTTCGGCCATCGCAGCTGCGGTCTGAGAACCTGGAGGCGTTGTCTCAAACCAAATTTTTTCTTCTCCAGTCGCTTGATTTTTTTCGACTACATCATTTGGGACGTTTTTATAGGAACCACGCTGGGAATCTGGCAACATATCTTTGCTAAATGTCTTCGTCATAAGCTGATGCAAAGTTCTTATAAAATGTTCAGAAATGATTTCTTGATGCCCACCTTCATAGATATATTCAAGTACCTTGATATAGCCTGCAACTTCTCGTTCAGAGCGAGATGACAGTTTTGTGATCTTGCAACCTTGATTAATGAAATCAGCGACATTCTCGTCTGTCATTAATGCATTTTCAATGCGAGTCGAGGCACCCGATGAAGTCACTATTGTGGTTTTTTTCAGTGATTTTATTAATTCGGGCGATAAGCGATCAGACCTCACCCACTCCCCTGTGAAACGTTCAATCAAACCTATATTTGAAATCATTTCTAGAGAAGCTTGAAAATTATTCAACTTACTAATATCGAAAGACAAATTTCTAAACCTTAGGTGTTTGCAGTACAGTTATAGTGTAGCCTAAAACTACCCTGCAAGTCTAGAAAAGTAACCCGTAAAAGTACCCCGAAATAGAATAAATCTTCCCTGTAAAACTAGCCCGAACTGTCGTAGCGCAGGAAGTCCTGGGTTCTTAGATTAAGAACCCATTGCTACAGGCTCTTGATCAAAAAAGTAACAAAATCATTTAATAAAAGGTGTGCGCGTTCAAGCAGATGCTCAAGCAAAATTTGAACGACTATCATTACTTAAAGTGACACAAATATGACCAAGACCCGACAAACTGGAGAAACATTTTTACCGCTTTAGATCTTCCTTTTACATTCTGTCGATTTTCTAGACAATAGAATGAACACGAAATAAATCTTTATAACCTCCCATTAAAATACAAAAAATTTTCATTTGAAAGTGGCATGAATTTCGCACATAAGCTGTTACAGCACACAACTAAATCTCTATTTTTTAATTGGCTAAAAAGGAGTCAAAAATGAGACTTAATTCAAAACTTTTTTCATTTGTGTTTTTAATCGCCGCATGTAACCAAGCCAAAAACAATCCCTCTTCAAGTATTATTAGTAGCAAAGATGCTAGCAAAACATTTTTGGATTACTGCAAAGATAAGAATGCTTCTCCAAAAATTACACATACAGTTAAAAAAATGTTTGAGATTGCAAAAGTCACATATCGTGACTGTGATGCCGCTTTTGAAATATTAAAAGAAAAAACACGGCTTCAGCTCACTTCCAATTTAATCGAAGATATTTCACCGATCAGCGGATTAAATAAGTTAGTTCGTCTCGAAATATCCGGCGCTAAAGTCAAAGATATTTCACCTATTGCAACGTTAAGCAATCTACATTATCTGGACCTAAGCGGAAATCAAATTGAAAATATATCCGCCCTTTCGAATTTGAAGAAATTAACAATGCTTTATCTGTCTGACAATTCGATTAGTGATATTATGCCTTTAAATGGCTTAGAAATGGTCGAGGCATTAAGTATAGCAAATAATAATATTTCGAATTTGGAACCGCTCCGAAACATGACCCAAATCTGGCAACACCTTGATCTAAGTGGTAACTCATTTTCTGAAAACGCTATGGAATCTATTGAAGACTTAACTAAATTAAGAAATTTAAGCCTAGGAAATAATAATTTAACCAAACTATTACATTTAGATAGATTTTGGGAATTAAGTTCATTGGAACTTGATAACAATAATTTTACTGAAATACCTTCTCTAAAAAACTTCCCTAATTTACTCTTCATCGATTTAAGTAATAATGAAATTGAAGATATAAAACCTCTTAACTTGTCCGAAAATATAAAATTATCAATGATAGATCTTTCATTCAATAAAATTAGAAATATTGATGAAATGGCAAGCATCGATGCCTCTCAATATTTTTCAACAATCGAAGAAATGCATGAGGCATTTAGCAAACATTTTGACAGCCCTTTACCGAAGAAATATCCCGATATTTTTCTCAACTTCTCTCATAATAATATAAATAGCATTCAAGCACTTTCTAAAATTAGTCCAGCCATTAAGGTTATAGAATTAAACGACAACTCAATCACAGATTTTTCTCCATTAACAAATAAATTTCTGAGGGATGGAGATCGAGACACCTTTCAGAACAATCCAATCATTAAAGATTCTAAAAATTGCCCTCATTCAGAAAATATTCCAAATATATCATTAATGAAATTCTGTAAAAATTACTTGGGCATTGAATGAAACTACGCTCTTTACTTAGAATTTATATTTCTTACGGACCTGGCATAGCATTTGCCAGGTTTCTTTGGTTGTGGAGAAGTTTGCACTAAAAAACCTTCCCAGGATTGAGAATCCCATTGGGATCAAAAATTGCTTTGATCTGCCGCATATAATCCACTTCTAAGTCAGATTTAGAAACGCTGAGTTCATTTTTTTTGAGCAAACCAATTCCATGCTCCGCACTAATGCTGCCACGGTATTTTTTAAGCAGCGAAAACACATCGGCTTCTAATTTTTTCGTCTTTTTCATAAACTCAGAGAAGTCTTCTAATTTACCTGAAAGATAATTAAGATGAATATTTCCATCTCCGATGTGACCGAAGATTATCATTTTTATATCGCTCGGAGCTTTTGCCAACACAAGATCTAGCTCTGCGACAAACCTTGCCAACTCTTCAACTGGCAAAGCAATATCGTTTTTATAAACATGATTGCCGACAGTCACACTCTCACTAATAAGCTCGCGATAAGACCAAAGGCGATGAAACTCGGATTGACTTGTTGCCAAAACTCCGTCAGCTACAAGTTCTTGTTCAAAAAATTTACTTAATAGATTTTCAAAACCCTCAAGTGAAGATTGCTCTTGCTCGATCTCAAGCAAGGCGTAATAAGGATAGCTCGTATCAAAAGGTGATGATTTTTTTTGAGCATAACAGACGCGATCTAAAGCAGCCTGAGAAAAAAACTCGAATGCCGTAATCGTCTGGCGTTCTTTATGCACTAACTCGAGCACTGCTAAAATATCTTCAAACTTTTTTAAAGCAAGACAGGCGAGATTGAGCGCCTTGGGCTGCGGCACAAGACGCAAGCTCGCTTTTGTAATAACTCCAAGAGTTCCTTCTGAAGCAATAAACAATTGTTTTAAGTCATAGCCGGTATTATTTTTTCGTAAAGTCGTGTTCATATCTAGAACTCGGCCATCTGCCAACACTGCCTCTATGCCTAAGACCTGCTCTCGCATGCCGCCATAACGTATTAGTTTCAATCCACCGGCATTTGTCGCAATATTACCGCCTATTTGGCAGCTGCCTTTGGATGCAAGATCCAGAGCAAAAAACGCCCCATTTTCCAGAGCTTTTTCCTGCAAGGTTTGAGTCAGCACACCTGCTTCAACTTCAGCATACATACCAACTAAATCAATTTTTAAAATTTTATTCATGCGCTCCAGCGACAGAACTAATTCACCTTTGTGCGCAACAGCAGCCGCAGCAAGCCCTGTGCGACCTCCGCTTGGTACTACAGCAATTTTCTCTGCATTGCAAAAAGCTAAGATGCGCGAGACTTCTTCAGTCGTCTGCGGCAAAACCACAGCACTTGCATTAGCGGTGTAGTTTTTTGTCCAGTCAAGTGCATATATTTTTGTACGTTCCACATCGGTAAAAAATCGCTCGCCTAAAATGTTAGTAAAAAACTCACATTGTTTAGTAGTCAAAGTCATATTAGGCCTCTACCTGCTGCGCCGTGAGATAAATCATGCTGATAATTTCATTTATAGTAGCCCCACGCTGCATAACTTGCGCTGGTTTTTTCATGCCACTCAGAAGTGGGCCCACTGATATCGCGTCCGATATTTTTGCAACAAGTTTACAAGCGATATTTGCTGAATTTAAATCTGGAAAGACCAATACATTTGCAAGGCCTTTGAGCTCACAGAAAGGGAATTCTTTTTCTTGAAGATAGGTGTCAAGTGCAACATCGACTTGCATCTCGCCGTCTAATATCAAGTGCGGTGCACGCTGCTTAGCGATTGCGACTGCATTTTTTATGCGACGAGCATCTGGGTGCGGATTAGCACCAAAGCTCGCAAAGCTTAGCATCGCTACACGCAATGTATCTTTGGTAAAAAGCTTTGCCTGCTCTGCGGCTTGAAGTGCTATGCAAGCAAGCTGTTCAGAGCTCGGAGTCACATTGATCGAACAATCAGCAAAAAACAAAAGCTTATCTTGCGCCATGACGAGATATAGACCAGATAAAACTGCAGCAGCTTTTACACCAACAACCTCCATTATCGGTCGTATTGCATGGTGATAGGGTTCGCTGAGGCCATTGACGAGGCCATCAACACGACCGCTTTTTAACAAAACTGAAGCAAAATAATTTGGATCACTTATAAGTTTATGTGCAATTTCATTAGTCACCCCATGGCGCTTGCGTTGCTCGACAAGAAGCTTGGCATATTGCGTCGTTTGCTCACTGTTAAATGGATCGAAAATCTCAACTTTTTCCCGAAAATTACGAATTTTAAGCTGCTCTGCTGTTTCTAGTATTTCTTTTTCTTGGCCGATCAGAGCAAGGCGCACTCCACCTTCATCAACAATGTGATTGGCTGCGCGCACGACTCGGCTGTCTGATGCTCTCGTAATTGCAATCAGCGGTGATTTTCCACGTTTTAGCATGACTGCAAAAATATCTTTTTTTACTTTGCGCTGAAGTACGCGAGCTGGACCTAAAATGTGCTCAAGATGCTCTTCGTATTTATCTAAATCAATTTTTTGCCGCGCGACACCAGACTCAACTGCAGCTCGAGCTACAGCGGGTGCTACTTTAAGTAGCACGCGCGGATCGACAGGCTTTGGAATCAAATAGTCTCGGCCGAAGGCCATGCCCTCTTTGGGGTTATAAACACGCATGACTTCGTCGGGCACATCTTCCTTGGCTAGCTCCGCGATGGCCTTTACCGCCGCGAGTTTCATCGCTTCATTGATCGTAGTTGCTCTAACATCCAAAGCACCGCGAAAAATAAAAGGAAAGCCCAGGACATTGTTGACTTGGTTTGGATAGTCTGAACGTCCGGTCGCTAATATCACATCAGATCGAGTCTTTAACGCAAGCTCTGGATGAATTTCTGGGTCTGGATTAGAAAGTGCAAAAACAATTGGATTTGCCGCCATGCTAATGAGCATCTCTGGGGTCAAAATATTTGCCGTCGATACGCCGACAAAAGCATCTGCTCCTTTCAGAGCTTCTGCCATAGTCCGCAGATTTGTCTTTAAAGCAAAACGTTGTTTATAAGGGTTTAAGTCTGTGCGCTCGCTATGCAGCACACCTTTACTATCGCACATAATAAGGTTTTCTTTTTTAACACCCATTTCTATAAACAAGGAGGCACATGCGATCGCCGCCGCACCGCCGCCGCTAAAAACAACTTTGACTGTTTCGAGTTTGCGATGGCTTATTTCTAATGCATTGATAAATGCAGCTCCCGCTATGATAGAAGTGCCATGTTGGTCATCATGAAACACCGGAATTTTCATCCTGGCACGCAGAGTCTCTTCAATATAAAAACACTCCGGAGCTTTGATATCTTCTAGGTTGATACCACCAACGCTAGGCTCTAAAGTGGCGACAGCTTGAATAAAATCATCGGCGTTGCTCGCATTGAGCTCTAGGTCAATAGCATCTATATTGGCAAATTTTTTAAATAAAACGACTTTGCCTTCCATAACCGGTTTTGCCGCATAGGGGCCTATATCTCCAAGTCCTAAAACTGCGGTACCGTTAGTTATGACTGCAACTAAATTTCCGCGTCCCGTATAAAGAAAAGAGTCTTGTTCGTTTTTTGCTATGGCGCGGCAGGGACCAGCAACACCCGGTGTATACGCAAGCGAAAGTTGCGTTTGCGTCTCTAATGGTTTCGATATGCCAGTAAAAACCTTACCCCTAGGCCACTGCGAGTGATAGGCAAGCGCTTCTTTTTCAAAATCTATGGCCATTTCTTTCCTCTTTTCTTTTTAACTATTTTCTTCTTCGTTCTAGACAAATCTTAACGCAAATAGCTCGCAATTATTCGCTCATGTTGCTGCCGCAAAGCAACCAAAGACGGCTGCGACTTACTTTCATTCCCGTTGCTCACTATAACAAACGCTAAAAGCCCCTGTTTATTATGTTTCACATATCCAGCTAAACTTGCCACTGTGATAGGAGAAGTTAAGGTCCCAGTTTTAGCACGAACCGCACCATTTTTTAAATTCGGCAGATCATCAAACCTTTTTTCTAGGGTTCCCGTCAAGCCACTTGCGGGTAAACTTGCCAGAAACTCTGGAAAGATCTCCAGTGAATTTGCCATGTAGTAAAGAACTTGGGCTATTTGTTTTGCTGACAAGCGGTTGCCGGTGTCTAGGCCAGAGCCATTTTTAAGCACAAAGCTCTGTCTCATGCCTATTTTGTCCTGCAAAAAGCTTTCTATAACCTTCAGCCCAGAGGCTAGCGAACCTGAACCTGGTCTATTCCCTTGTGATGCGGCACCGAGGGACTTAACAAGCATGTCAGCGATGTAATTGTTTGAGTAGATATTCAACCCTTCAATTGCCTTAGTTAAAGGGTAGCCATCCAATGTGATTAATTTTTGTGCATGTGGCCCTTTTATCC
>JAGOVF010000086.1 GCA_018060885.1 Oligoflexales bacterium
CACCAACCCCCAAAAAGAAGGTGAAGACTACGGGGAACTCCTCTGGAATTGCCGCAATCGCTAAAGTTGCCGCGCCTAGAATAGCATCTATAATTCCATAGCCCTGAATCAACCTTGCCGATGCAAGTATCAAACAAAATAGCGCCGCTGCGTACAAAAGGTATTTGGTGATTTTTGCAATTTCTAACTGCAGCGGTGTTTTTTCCTGTGTAATATTTGTCACAGAATCAACGATTTCCCCGTAAGCAGTATCAATTCCTGTGTAAGCAATTTTGATGGTGCCAGAGCCCGAAAGTAATTTCGTACCGGCATAAGCCCAGCAAGATTCATCGATGTCTGTATTTTCGTTTTGCGGTAGCTGGGTTAGCGCCGTTTTTTTTATCGGAAGCGACTCGCCGGTTAATGGAGATTCATCCATTTGAATATTATTGCATCGAATAAAGATAGCATCCGCAGGAACATAGTCATTCGCTTCGAGATAGACGACATCGCCTGGCACTAAAGAAGATGTCGCAATTTTCTCTTTATTACCATTTCTATTAACTTGAATTGATCCAGAAAGATGCGAACGCAGACTTTTTGTTGCGTTTGAGGTTCGCCAATGCAAAAAAGCGTCCATTCCGAGAAGAGGAAGCATTGCGATAACAAGAATCACTCCCTCTTGCACTTGCCCTATAAAGAAAAATAGAGATGAAGCAAAGAATAAAAACCAAATCATTGGATCGGCTATTGTGTCGCGCAAGAGTTGGTAAGTCGAAGACTTACCACTTTCGCTTATAAAATTTGCACCATAAGTTGCGCCTTGCTTTTCAATTTCCGCATCAGACAAGCCAATTTCGTCAAGCTTATGTACGAGGCGATCTAAACTTATTTTTCGTCGCACTTTTATTATAGTTCCTTATTTTGTATATCACAGTGAGATCATTGGCTAACAATTATAAACACAGCTCAAAAGCACAAGTGCTATTGATTAACGCATATTATTAAAAATTCAAAATTGATATTCAAATTGATACTGATATTGATTTTCATTATAAGTTGCTATTTTCTTTCGTAAAAATAATTTGCTATTGTTTAAAAAGAGCATATTATTTGTTCTACTATCTTGTCGGAGATTCAAAATGCTAGATCGACACACATCACTATGGGCAACAATCTTATTTTTAGGAATAGGGTTAGGTTGTGGCTCGCGAAACGCTCCAAAGCAAAAAATTTCCTTCCCCGAAAATGTTTCTTTTTCTGACATTCGCTCATCAATCCTTGAGCCTAAGTGTTCTCGCTGCCATCTAGATTTAGCTTCTTATGATGGAAGCAAACGTTACTTTGTTGCGGGCTCAGCTATTCACAGTGATTTATACACATCTGTCATTAGTGACAGCATGCCACCTAATGGCACACCGCTATCAGTTGAGGAAAAATCGGCAATATTTCGTTGGATAGAAATGGGAGCAGCAAATGACTAATTTTTTATTTCTATTTTTTTTCGTAATCGCACTATCACTTGCATCTCAGATTCTTAAAGCCGAGGATTTAACAGTCGATTCTGCAGCTAGTGAAATCAAATTCAAAGCAATAGGCAAGCCGGGGTTTTTGCGAATTAATGGCCAAAGCAAGGGCCTGACTGGCCGACTCCAGGCTGATTTGGGAAGCGTACATTTCGAATTACCTTTAGAAACCCTCGATACCGGTATTGATGAAAGAGACCGGCATATGAAAAATAAATATTTGGAAGTGGAAAAATTTCCATTAGCAGAACTTGATGCCAGCTCGCTTAAATTAAAAGTCCCAGGAGATAATGAAAGCGACTTTAAAGCAATTTTGAAACTGCATGGGCTTAGTAAGGAAATTAATGGGCAAGGAAGGCTCGACTGTAAGTCTGAAAAATCTTGTACCTTCGACGGCAAGTTTTCTCTGAATTTAAGCGATTTTAAAATTGATATTCCAAGTTTTGCAGGAATCACTGTTGCTGAAAAAGTCGAAATTGAAGCACACATTGCCTTTGTTTCAGGAAAATAAATATGAAAAATCTACTTCTCGCTGCCCTATGTTTCATGCTTCCAATGATGAGCTACGCATATCCTGAAAATACACGTTTGGGTTATAGTAGTTGTTCAAGCTGCCACGTCAGCCCCACGGGTTCCGGACTCTTAACGAACTACGGGCGAGAATTAACCGAAGACAAGTTTTCAACATGGGCATCAAAGGACTCCAGCAAATTTCTGCATGGAGCAACGGAACTTCCAAAGTGGTTAAATGTGGGCGGAAATATACGTTACCTGAGCTTAGATATTGATAACGACCTTTTTTCTTATAAGCGAAATTTTTTAATGCAAGCAGAAGTGGAGCTAGCTTTCCAGGTATGGAATGGGCTGCAAATTGTCGGCAGTTTCGGCAGTTATGATAATCATTCGGATTCGCAGCAACATTATTTGCTTTATCAATATAATGACAACTGGGTATTTCGAGCAGGACGCTTTATGCCCGCTTTTGGTCTGCAAATTGCTGAGCACACAGCGTCTACTCGTAAACATATATTTTTCGATGAAGGTAATGAATCCTTTAATGCAGAAGTTGGCTATATCGATGAATGGGGTGAGATTTTTTTAGATGCTGTTGTCGGCGGTTCTGGCGGTGGGACTGGTGAAAAAGAAACCGGAGCTACTGCAAAAGTCGCATTTTATGTTCTCGATAATAGCCAAGTAGGCGCGAGTATTATGTCTTTAAGCGGACCTGGATACGAGCGAACAGGTTACGGCCCCCAACTCGTACTTGGCTTGCCTGCAAATTTTTATTTGCTGACAGATTATATTGTTCAATCTAGAAAGTTAAAAGCAAGCGGTGGCGCTGAAAAACAGACTGAGGATGGTTATTTTTCATTTACAAAAATAGCCAACGAAGTAACGCAAGGACTGCATCTTGCAGCCATTCTAGATCAAAGGCAGGCTGATCGTGATAGCGAAATCACTTTTTTCCAAGGCCTTGGTCCGCAAATAACCTGGTACCCTTACCCCCATTTTGAGATTTCAACAAATTACCAGACTACTAAACAAAAGTTTTTTGGGCGTGAAATAAAAGGTAGTGTTATGACTACTATGCTGCACTATTATTTTTAACAAACTTTCCGCAATTTATATGTGAAAGGCTCTCATCATGATTAGTTCTTATTTACTTTCGCTCTTAAAACTTCCACGCTTAACCTTGACTACGTTAACATTATTAATAGCTTATACTGCACAATTTTCGACCTTATCTGCGCAAGCCACGACCTTGCCAATTCCACCCTTAGACTCTGGTGTGGTCAATGATAGCGATAAAGTGCGCGAATTTGATCTCAACTTCCAAGAAGGCCAAAAAGAGCTAATTCCAGGTAAAATAACCAAAACTTTTGGCGTCAACGGCGACATACTTGGGCCAACTCTCCGGTTCTCTAGCGGTGAAAAAGTACGCATAAAAGTCAACAACCAACTAAAAGAAGATACGACCGCACACTGGCACGGTATGCGCATAC
Organism: Oligoflexales bacterium; assembly: GCA_018060885.1. Taxonomy (GTDB): domain Bacteria; phylum Bdellovibrionota_B; class Oligoflexia; order Oligoflexales; family JAGOVF01; genus JAGOVF01. The sequence continues at coordinate 3,509 of JAGOVF010000086.1, forward strand.
CTGCTGTGATGGATGGTGGAGTACATAATATCGTGCAGCCCGGTGAATCTTGGACTGCCGAGTTTGATGTTATCAATCCCGCATCAACCTTATGGTACCACCCCCATGTTATGGGTAATACCGGCGCACAAGTCTATAAAGGATTGGCAGGGCTGATCATTATTGACGACGCTCAAGAAGCCGCTTTAGATCTTCCACGTGAATACGGCGTAGATGATATTCCGGTGATTATTCAAGATCGCAAATTTACCAAAGATGGTCAATTTCAATATGTCCAATCGATGATGGACTTACATATGGGCATGATGGGCAATCGTTTGTTGATCAACGGCGCGCTCGAGCCAACAGCTTCTGTTCCTGCAAAAATGGTTCGCCTGCGTTTATTAAACGGCTCGAATGCGCGTTTTTACCAATTGCGTTTCCAAGATAAACGCAAATTTTTTCAGATCGCTACCGACGGCGGTTTAATGGATAAGTCAGTTGAACTAAGTGAGCTGAGCTTGTCACCGGGTGAGCGCGCTGAAATCATCGTCGATTTATCTACAGATTTCGGCAAGACTCTTGCGATAGAAGGCTTTCAAGCAGCAGCGGGCGGCAAGGAAAGCGTGTTTACTATTCTACCAATCTCGGTCGACAAGGCTTTTTCCGGTATTAATAAAGGCGTACTGCCACAAACTCTTGTCAAAAATAACTGGTTACTTGAAAAAGACGCCCAAAACCAACGCAGCTTCAAATTACAAATGAATATGGGTGGCATGATGGGCGGCGGCGCTGGCGGCGGCATGTCACACAACAGTATGTTTACAATCAATGACGTCGCTATGGATATTAATAAAATTAATGAAACTGTAAAAATCAATACGACTGAAATCTGGACGATTGAATCAAACGAAATGGTGCACAATTTCCATGTTCACAATGTGCAATTCCAGGTTCTCGATCGCGGTGGTAGGGCTCCAGCTGCTTATGAAAATGGCTGGAAGGATACTGTACAGGTCGCACCTGGCGCAGCGGTTCGCATTTTGTTGCGATTTACAGACTACACCGATAGCAAAAGCCCCTATATGTACCACTGCCATGTTCTAGAACATGAAGATCAGGGACTTATGGGGCAGTTTGTAGTTGTGGAATAGATTAGTATCTTTGAATACGTCTATGACTCTATTTATTCAGTAAATCTAAAAAAAAATTAGTCGCCGACATTTAGCGGCGGCTAATCATTCCAATATCCTCTTCTGACCAGATACCACAAGGCCACAGCAGAAGACACCAGCATCACGGCCAAAGCACCATAGAAAAAATTCGGATTCGAAAACGGGATCGCTTCAAAATTCATGCCCCAAAACGATGCCCAAAATGTGAGTGGCACCGCCATACTTGCTAGCGTTGAAAGCTTTCGAATTTGGCGATTAGTCTTGTGCGACTGATGTCCCCAATAAAGTTCAATAGTAGAACCAATGTGAGAACGGTGGTATTCAACATTGCGAAAAGATCTCTCACAGTGATCGAACAGATCGCGCCACTTCCAGGTTAAATCATCTTTTTTTTGGTAAAAATTTTGCAGCTGCTTTGCTAGAGATGGCAAGTGCTCAATGGAATGCTCAAGCATACTAAGTCGACGCTTTAAAGATAAAATTGCCTGCGGATCAAAGCTTTGAGTAAAAATATTCGATTCGAATTGATCAATCTCTTCACCAATGACCCGCACTTCTAGAGTCGTTGCGTCCGATGCTCGATCTAAAGCTTGATACAAAGTGTGCCAAACATCTTTCGCATTGCTTGTAACCTTAAAATATTCTTTCCAACTTGTACCTTCCGGAGGGGCTTCGTGCGGCACAAAAACCAAAGTCGCAGGAAGAATAATGAATTGAAGTTCATAGACTTTATTGTTTGCGACCATGAACCAAACCAAGAATTGATGAGTTTCAAAGTCTTCGAGTTTGGATCTTTGGTTTCGATGCACACAGTCTTCAATAACCAGCGGATGTATAGAGTGCTCGCGAGCGAGAGCTTCAAGCTCAGCTATACATTCGCTATTAATTTCTTTCCAAAATTTCAAAAACGTCCGCCAATTAGTTGGCAACTTCTGCCGTTAAAATTGTATCGAGATCAAAACTAGGCGATCTAACAGTTTCATCGCCCTTCCAGTCAGCATGATCTATAGCATAGCTACTTAAATATGATGGAGTTGTTAGATTGAATTCATGAACACGGTCTTCTTCGCTGTTCTCACTACAGCCAGTCGTATTTACAAAATTTCCATTGTCCACATTTACGCAAATAAATTGGTCTTCGATATTAGGCGGGCCGACTCTATAAAATGCAGCTCCGGCTTCAGCTTCTTCGAAGTTACCTTGAAGTCCTAAAAATGTTAAATTTTCTTCTTCAGAAGTTCCCATTACTGTACTTACGCGCAGTTCATCGGTATTTTCGTCAATAGCAACACGGTAGTGATTATAACTTTTGTCTGCAAAGACTTCGCCGTACATGCGACTAAAATATTCAAACGCAAATATTTTCGTTTGAGGGTTATATTTAAAAGCAACACGATTGACTGAAGGAACGTCAGATTCTTCTTCTGTCCATTGTAATGCAAAAATATTTGTTGGTGAGAAGCCAATGTACATTTGCATGGTCGTTGGATATTCACCGCCCATTTCCATTTCAATATGTTTTGAATAATCGTCACTTGTGATATCAGTGACGCCTACCAAAATGCTCTCCGCTGACTCTGAATCTATTTCTTGATTACAATCTGTTTCTATTTTAGTCGATTGCGCCATTTTGCTTAAAGGCCCATTTCCCTCTGAATCTAGTGCAGAATTTAAAAATTGTTTTGGGGTTGCCGAACCTTCATGACCACTACCAAACCAGTTAAACGTCTGTTGGTTTTCCCACTTTTCTTCTGTATCGATAGTGGGTGCTACGTTTAAATTTACTGTGCTAGGGTTGCGAGTAAGCTCTACCGTTTCATAATCACCAAGACCTTCAATGCTCAATACTAATGAAGATGCAATAGCTGTCGACTTAGACACTGTCGATTATCCTTCTTCTGGAGCGACTCCTGTAGGATAGACTGGAGCAGCTGCAGCCACGGGATCGTCAGAATCTTTTGCACAAGAGAATAATAAAGGCAATACCACAAACGATGGAACGATAAATCTGACAGGCGAAAACATGCAATATCTCCTGATATAAAAGAAATTTCTTAACAACTCGTGTCAGTATTTTAATTTAAATTTTATGAGAGAAAAATAGGCGGAAAGTAACCACAACGACAACTATTGAATAGCGTTGAGTTGTTTCGTGTCTTTTACAGTTTTATATGCAAGTTTTTACCAAACGACTCTAGAAATCGAAGGCTCAAACTATAAAGCCAAAACTTTATTACCAATACATTCCCCTTGCTTGAGGCCATTTTCAATGCCCACCGGAAAATGTATACCACCATAAAGTCTCGAAATAGCGGCCTCTTTAGCTGCTGCATCGAAGCTCGCAAAATGACGACTTTGAAGTCCGATTATTTCGTGGGTCGAATCTGTGAAGGAATAACTGGTACCAAAAAAGTGACTCAACACCAAAGCAGCCGCTGCTGACTGTACCGAGTGACCCGAAACATATTCAGGAAAGGGTGGAGTTGTGATAAAAGACATCCAATTTGCATCGATAGTTTTACGGATATATGTAATAGGGCGCATGAGATTGTATTCATACTTTGCTCGCCAGCAAGAAATGAAAGAGTCTGCCAATCCAATACCAAGACGCGCCAAAACTTCACTGGCCTTTTCTATATCAGTTTTTTCCTTGGCAAGAACTGCGATCGCGATACTGATCCAATGTCCGGGAGGAGTTGCGGTTTTTCCAGCACCATCTGCCCAAAATTGTGCAATCGCTTTTTGTTCGGAAGTTAGCTCAAGTGAAGTGGAATAAACAGCTTCTGCTTCTTTATAGAAGTCAGATCCCTTGTCCCAAGAAAAAGCCGGTGGAGCTTCGATAGTGCAACTTTCTGTGGATTGTGGAACAAAGCTGCGACGCCAGCCCCAAGATGGCAATAATGCCGGAGCAAAGTCTGGTAAAGTCGCTTCCCATGCACCTGCATAATGAGCATCGCGAGAATTAAAAAATTCAGCTGCTTGTATATCTGCATTTTCTGCGTCTTTTTGTGACCAAGAAAAGACTTGATCGGCAACGTGCACTCCCCAAGCTTTTGAATAGGCATAGTTAAGCGCTGTGATTTCCAAAGTCATTGCATCTTCTAACTGCTGCCGCAATGAGATAATCTTAAATTTGTTTTCAAAAGAATTCGCCGCGAAAAATCGCAAAAGCAAATGACTCATAGCTTGATTGATTGCTGTGTCTAAATGAATTTGCTCTGACTGTGGGCGACGAATCTCAGGCGCATCGTTGAGCTTTGCAAGCAGAGTCTGGCTCGCTGGCGTAGAATATCCAACGGTTTCGTGCAGCACCAGGCCCATATAGCCAAAAAGACGCGAAACCACCGGCGGAGAATTACCTGGTGTGGTTTTTACTAACTCAAGCGCAGTAGCATACCAAGCCAAAGCTGTCTTTTCCGCGTTTGCAGAGTTCTCATTACCTGCAGCAGAAACTAAAGAACTCCAAATCAAGATCGTAGAAAATAATAGTGTGATAATCGATAGTTGTGTATTTAATTTATAGACATAGCTTTTGGGCATTTAACGCTCCTCGTGGCATCTTTTGTGTTATCTTTTTTGGGTCCGTCCCTTGGATAACACATCGCTAAAAGCTCGTCAATTGCCCTAACTTTAAATTAATCAATAAAATTAATCTTAATCTTCTCCGTCACCTTCATCATCTGCATTTTTAGAAAACTCAGCTGAATCTTTGACGAGGTCTTTTATGCTTTCTCGAATGTCTTTTTCCGCGCCTTCGGAGTCTTTGTCCAAGACAATCTCATTTTCTGTGATATCAGTTAGATCAAAATCAGAATCTGTAAAATTAAACCACTTTGAGAGATAAAAAGAAATCAAGATCGAAGCTTCAACACCTGCTTGTAAATCGACGGATTGCTGATCTTGACTAATTGGAATAAAAAACTCTTCGTCTAGGTCAAATAACATCGAAAAACTTTTAGTCTCATTAATTCCCGAATAAGTCCCCTTCAAATCATACATTTTTTAGACGACTTTCATTAAGAAAGCGGGAAGGCTAGGCTGGTGTCGCCATGAGTGCCAGAGGACCGCTCAATTTTTTATGCCATCCATGGCAAAATTATCGCTACGGGTTCGGGCATCCCGCCCTCACCAGTTCCACTGGCACTCATGGCGACACCAGCCTAGCCTTCCCGCTTTCTTAAGAATTTAAGAGAAGAAATGTTTGCAAGACGCAACTCGAGTTACCCACAAGTTTACCGGTTCTGGGACGATTTGAATCAAATACGGCTAGCTAAATGAGAGTTAATTAAATGTTACGTAGCAAATTCCATCAAACATTACTGAAAGTGACACAAATATGATTAAGACCCCACCAGTTATTAGAGGGCTCATGGAAGACTATATCTTCAGATAGTTAGATTTATTATTAATCTAAGCCGCCCATTTGTTCGATAAACAAAGTGGAGAAAATGTAAGCGAAAATTAAGAATTTTAATTCAATCTGATCTGGAGAACAAAATGAGGATTTTTTTAAAAACTTTTGCTCCAGGTTTAATATTGATAAGCGCATGTAGCTTGCAAGTAAAACCATCGCAACAAGGTACATCTGAAAAATCAGATGCCAATGAAACTCCAAATGATAAAGATGCACATGAGGAAGCTAAAAAAGGGTGTATTTCGCTAAAACTAACGGAACCCCCACTCGACTATGAAAATGTCATCAAACCTTTGATGAATTCAAAATGTGCTTACTGCCATAGTGAATCCGGATCACCAAGAGAAGAGCCGTATCTCGCGACTTACAATCAAGTTCGCAACGGTGCGCGCAAAAGCCTCGAATACATGAAAAAAGGCGAAATGCCGCCCCAAGACGTCGAAGCCCAATTAGCAGCTGGAGATATCAAGCTGCTAGAAGATTGGATCGCAGCTGGTATGCCAAAAGGAGTGAAATTACAAATCCCTCAAGATGACACGAGCAAACTCAATTATGTGCAGCATATTAAGCCTTTTTTAGAGGCTAATTGTAAAAGCTGTCATGGCGCTTCAGCGACACCGCCGGATCTTTCAACCTATGAAGCGGCAAAAACCGCAGCTCTTGCTAGCCGTGATGCTTTAGTTAGAGGAAATATGCCACCGGGAGCTCCTGCAGATACAGCCGATGTGGATGCTTTTCAAAAGTGGATTGATGATGGCTTGCTACTTGATAGTACAGGTGCAACTATAGATCCAAATCCAAGCGATCCACAACCTACTTGTAAATAGTGTTTCTATTCTCTCTTAACTTTGTAAATCTACAACGTGAGCTTAAATACTGCGGACACTTAAGCCTAGTTTTTAACTCACAAGCAAAAGATTACTTGCTGCATTTATCACGATTTAGTAATAGGAAGTCGGTCTTCTGCATAAGATGGCTGATTAATTCTATTTCTAAGTATAAGGAACTGTGCGATGCAGAAATTTGTTGTTCTAATAATAGTTACTTTTTTAGCTTCGAGCTTATACGCTGAATCGCCAGCACAGCTCAGTGATTGTGATATAGCAAGCACAGTGGCAGAGACTTCTTCTTTAAATTCCATTGACGAAGTGGCGATACAATTTGTTAAAAACTGGTATTCGCCCTTATCTTCTGAAGCTGCAGCTACCGCTCCTAAAAAAATCGATGCGAGCAGTGGTAACCCTATTTTTATAGCCTTCAAAACTCCCGAGCCTCTTAAAAAAAATCTCCCGTCAATAGAAGTTGTTGAGGAATATGGGTTTTTTAGCTGCCAAGCTCTTGCCGTATTTCGCATCAATGCAACATCAAAAAATGAAACTTGTTTTGTTGCACAAATCGCCTGGTCAGCGGGAACTGATACTAGCGGCTGTAGAATTAAAATCGGCGCAGGAAATTACCAAGCCCCAATTGAAATATTTATGAACTACTAAAAAAATAGATTAGCTAGTAGCCGAATCTACGCGGATTCGGCCAAACGATGCGCAAATTTTATCTTACTGCTTTTCTCTAATGTTTTATCTAATTCCATCGTGGTTTTATTCATTGGGCTCAGCCAAATTTTAATATCTTCTTCGAGTAGAAACACCGGAGAGCGGTCATGACCGGCTGCTGCTACTTCCAAAAGCGGCTCATCTGTCACGATAGCAAAACCTTTATCTATTAAACCTTCCTCCAGAGCTTTTTCTGAGAAAATTACTGGCACAAGGAGCTCTTGCTCTGTTTCTGGAGAGAAGATAATTTCAATCTGCCGAAATCTTGGATCTTTCAGTTCTGTGGCTGTAGCTTTGTATTTTTTTCCTTTTGCCAATATCTCTTGTTTTCGTTTTTCTGTTTTATCCGCAAAAAAGCCTTGGACTTCTTCTAAAGAAACAACGCCTGCTTTTAGTAAATGACTGACAAGAACCCATTCGTTGAATTTTTTTATTTGGATAAAACCATGATGCTGCATAAATGCGTTTTGCCAATAGGGCGAATTTAAGTTGTCTCGCCTGGCGTTGTAGGTTGTGGGGCGAGCTTTAGTTTTTTCAGCGATACTTTTTGCAATAACTTCTGCTTGGCTCGACAAATACAAACCATATCGCATAGGTGAAATCACTAATTTTGAATTCTCTAGGTGCAGCACAGGTGTATAGGAAGTCTCAGGATAAATTCTCTCCGATACTGTGCGAAATTTTTTTGCATTGATATTGTGTAGTTCGTCTAAATTTTGAAAATCTTCAATTTTTAAAACAGCGCCAAAACGCTGGGTTAATTTTTTTATATCTGCTTCGACGAGTGCGCTGTAGCACATTCTTCTACTCCCGTTCGTGCTCCAGCGCCATTTTTTTTACGTCTGCTTCGACAAGGGGGGCGCTGTTGTACTTACTTTTTACTTCCATTTGTGATGCAGCGCAACTCTAATGCAAATTGAGTTTACTGTTATGGAAATACTGTCACAGGTGCCGATGATAATGCTGGCCTTCCATACCATGTATTTACTAAGATGCGGCGTGGGTCAGTAAGATCGGTTTCTTTTACAATAAGCCCGACTAAATTATCGTCACAACGTCTATATCTATGATCAGCAATTTCTATTGTGAGAGTGCCGTCTATGTCCAGGTTAGTCGCTTCGTAATTAGCAGATCCGCAGTCATCGACATTTTTTAGTTCTAGTTTATAAAAGCGAGTATTTGGAACTACATAGATCTCACAGATAGATTGTCCAACAAGTGCGTCGCTGACTAAGGCAAATGTACCAACAAGTTTCCCTTTATCAAGAGTTAGCTCTTTACCGCCCTCACATGAGCTGCCGCTAGAAACCCCCGATGGGTTACTGTACAAGATATAATTTCCCAATTCCAAGGTGACGCCAGGATCTCTGCCCATTTCATTGCTGCTTGCAGATGCATTTAAACTTAGACTCAAGATTCCGATTGCGAAAGTAGCTAGATAGAAACGTTTCATAATTTTTTCCTTTTGTTGGTTAAAGTTAAAGGCGCGCTCTTTCGCTCCTCTTAGTTTTTGAGTATCAAGGGTCGTAGTATTGGTCATTGCGATTGTGCGTCAGAGATCAATTTTGTGAACTCTAGAGAGTTCAAGACATTCTATCTGCTTTTCTAATATAAAATACCCTATGATTTCATAGTTTTCTTAGCAGTAATTACGTGCGCTGACGAGCTCATAGCCAAGTATATCATTCGATTTATTATCTTCTGCTAGCTCGATATTAAAGACCTTCGCCTCCGGAATCTGTGGCGCATAAATTATTTCGGTCATAATCGAATGCGCCGCACCCTGTTTTTGTAGCCGACCACTTAGACACAAGAAGGCCTGGCGATTAAATAGCTGTTTGAATTTTGCGTACACCTGCGGGGTCAGCGCCACATTGATTAAGCCCGTTTCGTCTTCTATTGTGGCAAATACCATCCCCTTTGCCGTAGGTGGAGCCTGACGAACGATGATCATACCGAAGACGATGATGCGCTTGCCGGCAGAAACTTTGGCTATATCTGTTGCCAAAGTGATAGTTGTGCTTGGAATTTTGAAATGCCACTGCTCTTGTTTTATAATCTGCGCCGGATGCAGACCCAGAGAAATCGACGTCGCGTGGAAATTACTTTCAACCTTCTCCATATTTGTCTCTGCGGCAAATTTTAGCGGCCTTTCAGTATCTTCTATATGCTCAAGAAAAGGAGCTGCCTCTGAGCGCCAAATCGCACTTCGCCGTTCAACATCAAAGGAGTGAAAGGCATCAGCTGCAGCAAGAGCGGTGAAATCAACTCTCGACAAACCCGATCGCCGCACAAAATCTTCAAAATCTGACCACGGTGGTGATTCTTTCCTCCGCGCGACAAATGCTTTGCTTGCCTCTTCCCTTAAAGATCGCACCAAGCGAAAGCCTACTCGAATGGCATAGATGGGTTCGGCAGATTTTTCGCCGATCTTTTCGAGCCGATGATCCCAGTCTGATTTCCTAACACAAATGGGCAGCACTTCTACGCCTAGCTGTCTGGCGGTTTGAATCAAAATATGCGGCGGATAAAATCCCATCGGCTGTGAGTTTAAAACGGAGAGGAAAAACACCGCCGAATAGTGGCATTTTAGGTAGCAAGAAACGTAGACTATTAAGGCAAACGATGCCGCGTGGGATTCAGGAAATCCATAGCTAGAAAAGCCTTTTAATTGCTTAAGCGTCGACTCAATAAATGTTTCTGGAAGCTTGTTTGCCCGCATGCCCTCGGCAAGCTTTCCGACCCAGAGTTCGACCTTGTTTTTTAATGAAAACGATCCAATATTGCGCCGAAGTTCGTCGGCATCCCCTGGACTAAAGCCCCCTACAGCCATGGCAATACGCATCACTTGTTCTTGAAAGATCGGGATCCCCAGAGTGCGTTTAAGAATCGGCTCAAGCCGCGCATCAGGAAAATCGACCTTTTCAAGGCCATCGCGTCTTTTTAAGTAGGGATGTATCATGCCACCTTGAATGGGACCCGGCCTGATGATTGCGACTTCAATAACGAGATCGTAAAAACAGCGTGGTTTCAAGCGAGGCAGCATGCTCATTTGTGCCCTTGATTCAATTTGAAAAGTGCCAACAGTGTCGGCCTTGCAAATCATATCGTAAGTAGCCTTATCACCTTGCGGAATAGTTGCGAGAGTCAATTTTCTTGCATAATGTGTTTCTATCACGCTAAAACATTTTCGCACAGCCGTAAGCATACCGAGGGCCAAAATATCGATTTTAAAAAAACCAAGTGCTTCAATATCCTCCTTACACCATTGAATGATCGTTCTATCTTCCATGGTGGCAGGCTCCTGCGCAACCAGCCAGTCGAGAGGCTTGTCAGCAAGAATAAAACCACCCGAGTGAATACCGAGATGGCTGGGGAAGCCGTCGAGAGCTGCGGCCATTTTCGCCCAAAGATCTAACGGTAATTCGTTAGCTGCTTCCCCCGCTAAATTACCAGCCTCTAAATTATCGGCCTCTAAATTATCGGCCTCTAAATTACAGCCAGCTAAATCTAAGTCCTTTTTAAGTTCCGCAACAGTATAGTCCGCTCCGCCGTAGCGAAACTCTCTCACCTCTAACAACTCCGCAGCCTTTTTTAAAACTAACTCAGGAACTCCCAGCGCCTTACCTGCTGCGCGTAAAGCTCCTCGACTTTGAAAGGTGATGACGTTTGCCACCATGGCAGCCTTCGCACGACCATAACGCGCATAAATATATTGAATCACTTCTTCTCTGCGTTCGTGCTCAAAATCGACATCGATATCTGGAGGATCGCCACGCTCTACCGAGATAAAGCGTTCAAAAAGCACGTCAAACAAGGCCGGATCTACCGACGTGATACCTAGCACATAACACACCGCTGAATTAGCTGCCGAACCGCGTCCCTGACAAAGAATATCTTGCGAGCGAGCCCAGCTGACGATGTCCCAAACAGTGAGAAAGTAGTCCGCGAAACTAAGCTCCTTAATAAGATCTAACTCGCGTTTTACTAAGGCCCGTATTTTATCAGGTAGTGTCGCGTAGCGCTTGCCAGCCTCTTCCCAAGTGATTTTTTCGAGAAATTCTTGGGCGCTGAAATTTTCCGGGAGCATTTCTTTTGGGTAATTATATCTGAGCTCACCCAGTGAAAAATGACAACGCTGCGCCAGATCCTTTGACGCGATCAACGCCGACTTATAGAT
>JAGOVF010000087.1 GCA_018060885.1 Oligoflexales bacterium
ATTTTGAGAGAATCATTCTAGCTTATAGCCTTAGCTGCTAAAAATTTATCTAAGACTGCGATAGTCGCAATTAATTCTTCAGAATTTGTATTGTGAGACAGACTAAATCTTATTGAGTTGCTTGCTTCTTCCGGAGAATATCCCATGGCAAGTAAAACACGGCTTGGAACTGCTTTTGCAGATGAACAGGCACTTCCTGTGGAGACACAAATCCCAGCTTCATCGAGAGATATAAAAAGTTCTGCTGCTGAAGAAACTGAGATAAAACCACAATTAATTATATGAGGCACGCAAAATTCTTGCTGACTATGTATATTCACCATTGCCAATTTTTCAAGCCCTTCGACAAACTTTGCGCGCAAACTTTGAACTGACTTTTCTATAGCGGGCAAGTTTTCAAGAATTTCTTGGCACTTCATTCCGAAAGATACGATGCCAGGAATATTTTCTGTACCTGAACGCAGACAAGATTCTTGGCCCCCACCTACAAGTAGAGGCATTAAGTTCAAAAAGTCTTTTGCATACAAAGCTCCGACACCTTTTAATGCGCCGATTTTATGCCCAGAAAGGGCGGCGGTATCGACCGCAGAATTATGCAACCAACTCAAATCGAGTTTGCCAAGCCCTTGCACGACATCTGAATGGCAAAGGACGTCTGGCTGTTTTTCTTTTATACGTTGAAATAGTTGTGCGACTGGATTAATCGTGCCGACTTCATTATTTACCAACATGATAGAAGCTAAACAAGTTTGTGAATTAATTGCATCTAACAATTGCTCTGAATCGACCAAGCCGTTCTTGTCGACTGGGCATAATACAAGTTCGCATAAACCTTCTAATCTCATAGATTCAGCTAACTGAAACAAAGAGGGATGTTCGATTGCAGAAATGACGACTCTTGGTAGAGTGTTTTGCGAAGTTTTATTATTTTTGTGCCAAGAATAAACCGCACTACGCAATACCGTGTTATTTGACTCGGTTGCACCAGAAGTAAATACAATGTGTTTTTTGGGAGCGCCGAGAACTTCGCCGACAATTCGACGAGCTTGTTCTAAACAACGCTTAGCATCGCGGCCAGCAGAATGCGTGCTCGAAGGATTACAATCTGTTGAACAAAGTGTTTTGACTAAATCTTCAAGATGCTCACGGCAAGTCGGATATGTAGCCGAGTAGTCTAAATAAATCCTCTGTGTCGATTTCGAAGCTGCAAAACCCACTAAAAATTGCTCTCTCTAATATTAATTCTCTTGCTTTGTCCAAAACATTAATGCGCAATGTAGCCCAAATTACTAGAATGCCGTTCTTTAATATCGAGCATTCCACTAAGATACAAAGCTTCGCTCATTCGCTCAATGGGAATTATTTCTAGAGCTTGTCTAACATCTCGGGGAATTTCAACTAGATCAGCTGTATTTGCTTTCGGTATAAAGACTCTTTTTTTGCCATAGCGCTGCGCCGCCAAAAGCTTCTCTCGCAAGCCGCCAATCGCTAACACTTGCCCGCGCAAAGTCACCTCACCTGTCATCACCAAGTCTGCCGGTAGGGGTCTTTGTAAAATTTGGCTGGCTAGCGCACAAACAATCCCTACACCGGCACTAGGTCCGTCTTTAGGAGTTGCGCCATCTGGAAAGTGTATATGAAAGTTCATTTTGTCGAAATCGCTTGGCTGCATGCCGAGTAAGTGTGCGTGCCCCGCCAGAAAGGAAAGTGCCGCAGCTGCACTCTCTTGAATGACTTTCCCAAGACTTCCTGTAACTTTTAACTGACCGCGATTGTTTGAATCCATACGCATTGCGGTTTCAATATATAAAATATCCCCGCCTGAGCCCGTATAAACCAGTCCGATGGCCACTCCCTTTTGCAAAGTTTGGTCGCGAGGTTCTTCGATGTATTTAATGGGACCAAACAACTTATTAATACTTTCCGGTGTAAAACTTTCTAGTTTATTTTTTTGCACAATCGCTTTGACGACATTTCTACCGCAAAGTTCTATATGTCTCTTTAATTGCCTAACTCCAGCTTCGCGGGTATAAAATCGCACTACACTTCTTAAAAATTCTTCGCTTAAATTAAACTGAGGTTCTTTAATGCTAAAGTCTGCGCACACTCGCGGAATTAAATGTTTTTTGGCGATTTGAATTTTTTCATTTTCTGTGTAACCACCCAGGTCAATTCTTTCCATTCTATCTAACAAAGGCGCAGAAATGGCATCAGCATCGTTGGCTGTTGCTATAAACACAACCCTCGACAAATCAAACGGCACGGACAAATAATGATCAACAAATTCTTTATTATGGTCAGGATCTAGAATTTCCAATAAAGGCCCAATAACGTCGTGGTGAAATTGGCTCGCCGAACTGGTTAATTTATCAATTTCATCTAGAAGAATAACGCACTGAGCAGAACCAGCTTGTTTAAGCGCCTGAATGATTTTTCCAGGCATAGCACCAATGTAAGTTTTGCGATGTCCTCGCAATTCAGCTTCATCTTTAACTCCGCCAAGACTTATCTTGGCAAATTTAAGCCCTAGAGCTTGCGCAATTGACATTGCTATTGAAGTTTTGCCGACCCCTGGCGGCCCATTTAGCAAAAGAATTTGCCCATTGCTGTGCCCACGATGAATGAATAGTGCCAAAAATTCTAAAACACGGCTTTTGACTTTAGATTGTCCAAAATGACCTTTATTAAGTATGCGCAAAGCTGAAGTTAGACTTCTTTTTTTTGCAGGTTCAGTCTCTTGCCACGGTAAGTCTTTAACGACATCTAAATAATTATACGAAACTAAATACTCCGGCGAACCAACCGGCATCATACTTAATTTGTCGATTTCTTTTTCAAATACTCTTCTTGCGGAAATCGGCACTGACTTAGCTAGCAAAATTTCGCGAAATTTCTCGGTTTCTTCATCATCCAGTTCATCTTGCTCACCTAATTCTTTTTTAATGGCCTTCAATTGCTCATTTAAGAAAAATTTGCGCTGAGCGTCATTGAGATCTCCGACTATATTCCGCTGAATTTTTAGAGAAATTTTAGACAACTCTATTTCACGGCCTAGTATGGCAATGAGCGAGTCAAATTGCTTAAGAGGAAATACTTTAACAAAGAGTTCATAAATCTCATCTTGATTTAGTGATAAAAACGGCAAAACAAATGCAACGAGCTCGCCGAAATTTTTGCAATTTTTCAAGACATCAAAATTCTGCGAAGAGGATGCGTCTGGAAGGTTTATCAAAAGCTGGGTTGCGAGACGCTTTGCAACTTTTAAAAGTGTCGTTTGTTTTTTTAGTTGCAGAGGAGTATTTTTGATCGTCAATAAGCGAACAAATGCATAAGTGGCTTTAGATTTTTTCTCGATACGTTCAATAAAACAAATTTGAATTCCCGTGTAAGAATTTTTATTTGGATTTAACTCTGCAAGCGTCGCTAGTTGGCCAACAATTGGCAGTGAACCTTTTTTACCTAAAACATAAGCAATGATCACTGCTGACTCAGTCGCCAAAATTCCGCTTTTTGCGTCAGACTTTGAGCTAATCATCTCGGCGTCTGGAAATAACACCTTATTATCAACTACATATAGCGGCAGGCGTTGTAAACTTTTCGACCACTTCAAACCTTTAGGGCTTCGCTCGAGCTGTTTTAGTAAGTAAAAAGGCTGAGATTGACGCATAACTTCCCGCAAAATAAGCATTAACAGCAAATTTGAATAAGCTGACCCGTCTGGTGGACACAAGGCATACTATGCCTAAATAAGTTCGTCAGGCGAAGAGGTCAAGCCCTGTTCGAAAACTGTCTGGATTCACTGTTTTTTAAATTTGTGCGGCTCGCTTTATGAGAGGGCCGAGTACCCGTTTACGAGCGGTTTTGACCTGGGATTGCTTATAGCGGTCATAAGACGCGGCTCCATACTGGTTTTGTAAGTATGAATCTCGATCAAGTATCTGAACTTCATAGGGAAAAAAGCTCAAATCCGAGCGACCAGGAGCAAAGTGCGTCCAAGAATCTATGAATTCGATAAATTCACCCAAAACAGCTCTTTTTTCAGGTTTAATTTCCTCGTCCGCCAGAGATTTTCTTACTTTATCCACCCAAAACAGCGCGGGGTCGCGCATTCTTACTAATTGCCGACAGGTCAATTGAATAGATCTATAAGAAACAAAGGTATGCGGATTGATTCTGGGATTGTGACTTGGTTGCACAATTATTTTTTTTAACAGTTTATAAAACTCATCTTCATTTAAAACTCCAGATTCATAAAACTCTAACAATGATCGCAGCTGAACTTGAAACTTATCAGCATCCATCAAAGTGTTGCGAGCTCTAGCTGGATGCGTATTAGGATAAGAAACTAGTTGCAGTTCACGTAAATACTTTACCACTAAAACGGCATCTAAAGCTGTTTTTGCGACGATGCGAACACCGACTAAATCGTAAATCGTTTCTGCAATATTTGCGCGCTTATGTAGTAACTTAAGAATGATCGAATCGCGGGTTTTTAAGCTTTTACTCTCAAATTTTTCAAGATGCACTTTTTTAGAAAAACCATTTTTTATATCTTCTTCTGTTTCGAGCTTCTTTGATCCCAACCATAGACGCCCTTCGGAATCTCTAAATATGAAACTCTGAAAACGCTGAATGATTTGTTGCCGCGCTTGATTCATGTTAACAATTTTTTTCACATCTTCGATATGAGAGATGGTATGCAAGACCCTTAAAACCGCACATGCCCAAGCTTGAAGCTGACCTTCACTGCTAGAGGCCATCAGTATTAATTGACAGGGATCATCGCAATAAAGAACTTCTTTGGGCGGTAGTTGCCCCTCGCTCCATTCCAGCGGCATTAATTTATTTGCAATAAAGGCCAAGGATTCAATAATCATGCTGTGCATTAAACGCTGATCTTCTGCAGAGTCAGGATCAAAGCCATAGCTGCGCACAAACTCCCGTGCTTCCTCTAAACTTTTTACATAAAGTCGAGGCAAATCTATTGATGAGCGCCCAGAAATAAGCACATCAACGATATCCCAAGGCATATACCAATCACTGATTGGATGCTGATACTCAAAATTTGCTTCGCTAGACAATTTTCTCACCTTATTTAAGCTGTGGTAGAATCATAATATCTAAGCGGTATATTTGCAATTTGGGATTATGCGTTATTTGAATAAGACAATATTTGAATAAAACAAATAGCCTAAAATATTAAGCAGCACTGGATTAGGAGCAAAGTATGTTACATCGTCTTGCTGATATTTTTTGTGTAGCTGGAATTTGTTTAGCTCTCAATACTTCAAATATCGCGTACGCAGAATCTGGCGCGGCAAAACCTGCAGCTCCAGCTGAAACTGCAGCTTCCACGCCTGTTCCTGATGGCATTTCTGAAAGCTACGTACATCAATGGATAAAATTCCCTCATATCTCTGCGCAAAAAGTCGTCTCAGCCGAACTTAATTCAGTGGTGAAAAAATTAGATCACAAGATAGTTAAAGGCGAAGCAAATGTTGTTTTTTTTATCGCTTCTTGGTGTATCCCATGCCAGGAATTAATTTCAGCGATGAAAGATCTTGAACAAAAATATCATGCTGGAGCGGTGAATTTTATTTATGTATTTACCCACGATACTAGCGCAGACGCGGCACAATTTATTGAAAAAAATCCTCTTTCAAATGCTGTTCTAGCCAATGATGAAGTCTTGCGATTTTTTCGCAATCCGCCTTTACCGAGTTTTTATGTTGGTGATAAACATGGCTGGCTAACAATGAGAAGAACAAAATTTAATGCCCAGGCCCTCAAAGAACTTGATGACTTTCTAAAATTACAAACTGTTTTATAGGACTATTTTCAAAAAATTCTATCTCGAAGACGAATCTAAAACTGTCGCTGATTGGACCATTTCAGGATGCCAGTGCATACGAATTTTGACGAAGTCAAAATCTTTGTCTGACTTTGTTTGTCCAATTAAAGAGCCGAGCGGGGCTTTTCGTTCACCGCCAATTGATAAAGAATCAAAATCCAATTTAGAGCTAGATTTATCTCCACCTTTTGATTTCATTATTTTTTCAGAACGAAGAAGTTTTTCCCGAGATGGCTCAGCTTTTTTGGATTTAGATTGAGCGAACACTGGCGACCCAAGAAAAAGACCCAAACAAAACATTATTAAAGAAAACGATTTAACTTTTTTAATTTTAAATTCTACTCGCATGAATTCTCCAAGTTTAAACTAACGTCCTGAAACCGCTTATCTTATCGGCACATTTTTGAATATTCTTTAATTTTTTATACCGATCATAAAGCCCACCCTGCACTCAATAACCTATAATCTTAAGTATAGCATAATCTTAAGGACTCACGCATGCTTCCTCGACATTCACGCCTCTTGGCTTTTTGCGAAATTATTATGGCAAATTTCTTTTTGCCTAGCCTTACTACAATTACTTTCGCAACTGCTTTGCCAGAAGAGCCGGCGACGAATTTTGTGAGCGGATCGAAAGAAACTCAGGCTGCGCCATGGCTGCGGCTCAATGGCGAAATAGAACAATTGAAATTAAGTCCTAATGGGCGCTACCTTGCTTATATAAGTTCCTATCCTGACGGTCTATTTATACTCGATAGCGAAACTCGTGAAATTTTCCAGATTTCAAAATATAAATTAAACAATGCTTTTGTTTGGTCACCAGAGGGCTTTCGTTTATTCTTTCGTGAAGTGTTCCACTCTGCAAAAAATAACAGTGTATTAAGCGAACTCAAATCGTTCGATGTAATTCTCAAAGCCACTGTAAGCATTCAAAAGTTCCCAAAACAAAGCAGCTTTTTGACCTTGGATCCCGTGCATGATGTGATCAACACTGCTCACAGAAACGGCATAGCCAGCCACAAACTCATCTATCCAAGTAGGCGTCAGCAGGCCTGGCAAAAAGCGCTAGCTGGGCACCAAAAAAGCTGGGTCGTTGCTGCAAATGGCATCTTAATCGTAGATCCATCAGATCAAAAAAATCCGCAGAAATTAAAACTTCCAGATTCATTGCCTATCGATAATTTTGCCATCTCACCACGAGGCGATTTTCTCGTTTGGCAATCTACAAATTTGAATCTCTTCATGAGCGACTTAAATGGAAAAATAAAAATCCTCGGAAAAGGCCGCGACCCTTCCTGGCATAGTGAAAAAAATATTATTATCTATAGCGCACCGCGCTATGTTGGAAACAAAGTTCGCGATTACGATCTTAAAATGCACTCGATTTCGGGAGTTAGTAAATTTATTACTCAGACGGCTCATCAGATTGAACGATTTCCAAGTTGGAACCACTTAACCAATTCCGTAGTATTTTCTGTTGAAAATTCTACCGATATATTTTCGTTAAAAATTCGGGATACAAATTAGATGCTAGAGGCTCTTTTTATTCTCGCTATGACTTCTGCTCAAAACACAAGTAGAGCAAAAATAATAGACTATTCTGCTCCAGAAGAAAGACGCGTAGAACAGCTTTCCGCTTATTTTTCACCTCGGCCTCAGGACGGAATAGAAATTCCAATTATCAAACCCAGCCGCGATCCAAACTTCCAATTTGATCAAGGTAGAACATTTATCAAAATAAACCCGCCCAAAGACCGTTGCTTCACAATTACTTTAAGCAAAGAGCAGCAAGACAAACAGATTTGCTCTTCCGCGAAATTCTATTTCTCTCTTGGAGATTTAGATGAATTTGGCAATTTAAAAATAAGTGTAAAAATTGATCAAGATCTTGAAGAAACTTTAGTCAGCTGGCAAAGCCCCCACAGAGTTATTAAATATAACGAATTTAAGTCAGAAAAAGATAAAAAATATTACTTGCATCATTGTAGAAAAATTTTTAACGAAGATAATTCAAAGTCAAATAAATTTGATATTTATCTAACAAATGGCATGCATTGGAAATTCATAGTTCCTGAAGTAGAAATTCCTTTTACTCCTGAAGCAAGTAAAAATCTATTTATCGCAAATAAAATCGAAAGAAAAAAAGAATACATGACTCTTGATATGGCGAATAAAACTGTCATCGCAAAAACTGTCGAGCAAATTGTTGATTGGGACATCAAAGATAAAAATGCCTTCCTCACTAAAGCTCAAGCTTTCACCAGCAACTATTCTGCTCCCCCTGGAACTGTTAATGGAATTTGTCGCTATCGCTATCATAAAGCAAATTTAAAAAACCAATTTGGTGCACTTGAATGTCGAGATACGAATGAGTTTTCGTATATTTTTATTCCACTACCTTGCCTGGTACAATCTGACTAACAATAGAATGATCAACTTTTTGATCAAAATCAAAATCATAAGCACGACCAATAATTTTTCCGCTTTCATCTATTTCTTCTACCATCTCAAAAGAACCATCTTTATCGAGATCCCAAGCGCGATAGGCTAGTTGCTTTTGCTGATTGCCAAGCGGCGAGTGCCAAATAATATAAATGGGTGTAAAGTCTGGTAGGGGCGCTTCAAGCGTTAAAGTTTCGCCTTTTTCTAAAGTGTAGTGAGTCCAGTAAGGTATTTGATAGGCAGCAGGCGTAGCACAGGAATCTAACACCTGTAGCAGCAAACAAAGTGCCACTGTTCGTAACAATCTATTAAAATTGATATTTTTTTCCTTCAAGACACATTTTCCTATTTCATTTATAGAAAAGGCCCGCCTATTTTTGTTATCGACTAAAAATCTAAACAATTTAGAATGATGATCTTTTTAGGGCTGACAACGCCAAGACTTTTACCGCTAGGAATACAATGTTTGAGCCGAAATTTATCCGTAATTTTTCCATTATTGCCCATATCGACCATGGCAAGTCTACCCTAGCCGATCGCCTCATCGAATTTACGGGATCCCTACAAAATAGAGAAATGAAAGAACAAGTTCTTGATTCCATGGATATCGAGAGAGAGCGCGGAATCACCATTAAAGCACAAACTGCAACGATGGTTTATAAAGCAAAAAATGGAACCAAGTACTTATTAAATCTTATAGATACTCCCGGTCACGTTGATTTCAGCTATGAAGTGAGCCGCAGTCTGGCTGCTTGCGAAGGTGCTCTGGTCATCGTCGATGCAAGTCAGGGTGTAGAAGCACAGACAGTTGCAAACGTTAATATCGCAATGAAACAAAAGCTCACCTTGATACCAGTCATCAACAAGATCGACTTACCTAGCGCCGATCCCGAGCGCGTTATGGGCGAAATAGAAGAAGAGCTGGCTATCGATGGATCAGAGGCAATACTTACCAGTGCAAAGGCTGGAATTGGAATTGAAGAACTTTTAGAAGCCGTTGTTGCTAGAATTCCTCCACCTAAAGACAATCGTGATCATATTTTTCGAGCTTTGATTTTTGATAGTTGGTTTGATCCTTATCTTGGCGCTGTTTCGCTTGTGCGGGTTATGGATGGGCAAATCAATCTGCGCGAGCGGATTAAAATGATGTCGAACGGCAAAACTTTTGAAATTGTAAAGCTCGGTTTTTTTACGCCCAAACCAGTTGATAAAGATATGCTGCATTCTGGGGAAGTTGGATTTATTGCGGCATCGATTAAAACTATATCCGACACTCGCGTTGGCGATACCATTACTTCTGCCATCAATTCTGCTACAGAGCCACTCGCAGGTTTTCAAGAAGCTAAACAAATGGTTTTTGGCGGTATTTTTCCGGTTGATTCAAGTGAATATCAATTACTGAAGGATTCATTAGATAAACTCATGCTCAACGACGCAAGTCTTACGATTGAACCAGAATCTTCAACTGCTCTTGGTTTTGGTTATCGCGTTGGCTTCCTCGGACTCTTGCATATGGACATTATTCAAGAGCGCCTCGAGCGTGAATATAATTTAGATTTGATTTTTACTGCACCGACTGTGGTTTATTTTGTAAAGACAAAAGATAAAACTATTCGTATCGACAACCCCTCGCACATGCCTGACCCTACAAAAATCGAAGCGATCGAAGAGCCTTTTGTTCAAATGACAATACATTGTCCAAATGATTATATCGGCGTCGTTATGAAACTGCTTAACGACAAGCGCGGCTTTCAAAAAAGCATGGAGTACACTTCAAGTTTGCGGGTGAAACTTGTCTACGAGCTCCCGATGAACGAAATGATTTTTGATTTTCACGACAAGTTAAAAAGTATTTCTCGTGGCTACGCTTCAATGGATTATGAAATTATTGACTTTCGTCCCGGCGATCTTGTGAAGGTCGATATCCTCGTAAACGGCGACCCCGTTGATGCCCTTTCATGCATTGTACACCGTGAACAAGCTGTTTTTCGTGGACGTGCGCTCTGTAAAAAACTCAAAGAAATCTTACCGCGGCAGATGTATCAAGTTGCCTTGCAAGCTTCAATTGGTGCAAAAATTATTGCGCGAGAAACTATTTCTGCTTTACGAAAAGACGTCACAGCAAAATGTTATGGCGGTGATGCTAGTCGAAAGCGAAAGCTTCTTGAAAAGCAAAAAGAAGGCAAAAAGCGCATGAAACAGATCGGAAAAATCGAAATTCCGCAAAAGGCGTTTTTGGCGATTCTGAAATTGGACGAGTAAGAGCTTGAATGCCGCAGTCATAAGCGCTCGATAAATCTAGGTGATGCACACATTTATTAAAATTTCATTTAGCCTGGAGGTGGAGGCTTTCCTTGTCTTGCCCGCCAGAGGACCGCTCAATTTTTTATGCCATCCATGGCAAAATTTCGCTACGGGCTCGGGCATCCTGCCCTCGCCAGTTCCACTGGCGGGCAAGACAAGGAAAGCCTCCACCTCCAGTCTAAAGCGAATATCAGTTCTGGCGGCATACGCAGATCATAATAGATTTAAAATCAATTTTCTCACAATGTTCCTGCAACTTGGCTTATGCGAATTACTGAGATATAAGCTCTGAATTAAAAACTTAAGTCTTTCATTTTGCGTTTATGGATTTAGAGTAGCGTCTAGCAAGCAAGTTCTTCAGAGAATTAAATTATTCAACGAGCTTGATTATCTCATTGTGGTAAGGCGCAATGGGCACAGCCAAGCCCGCTACAACAATACTACCACTGTGAACAGCGATAAGTTCTCCTGTCGCATCAAAATGGGGGCCGCCACTATCCCCCGGACAACCCACTAAATCCGTTGTACTCCAAAGATAATCGGCTTTGTATTGTTGAAAATTCATGCTTGATCCGTTGTCAGTTCTTGTGCAATCGGTGCGTCCATAACCCGCGAGGGTCAATTTTTCAAATAATTTTGGTTTGCGTTGGCTTAATTTTACAGGCGTTATATCAAGTGAACGATCCAACCAAATAATTGCAATATCGTCGATCACTGAATAAGGTTTTTCTGCTGGTTTTTTGCTCCAGAATCGAACTCCTTCAGCTCGATAAAAATATTTTTCGCTATTCAAAGGAGTTTTTTCTGCTTTTGGAAAAAACACCCTGACCAGTCCTTTATCTAAAGAACCAGAAGTACCGCTTACATTAGGTTTTCCAGTTAAACAATGTTGCGCAGTTAAAACTGCATTAGGTGCGATAAGAGCTGCAGAGCAACGGTAGCCTGTAGAGAAAGAAATATAACCCGTCGCAGGTTGGAAGGAGACTTCTCCTCCGCGTATTTTCAAATCTGACGACCCTTTTTCTAAGTTATCAGGATTTCCGCAGCTAAAAGTCAGAGCTAAAGTGGAAAAACAAAATAGAAACATAACTACGCGCAATGATTTCGTCTTTCTCATGAAAATCCCTTTCCATAATCTTTTGCCGCACTCTTTTGCCTTGCTGGGGCTACTTGCTGGGGCTTAGTACAATTTTTAGAAACATTTCTTAATGAATTATTTCCCCCAATGTACCTGAACTCGGGCGAATCAGCAACGAAAGATCTTTCGTTGCAAAAAATCAGTTTTTTGTTTAGATTCCCAGCTCTAAGAAAAGAGCAAAAAGCTCCTTAGCCTAAAATGATAGCTAGATTCCAGGCGGTCGTGGACTAATGAACTCCGCCAGGACCGGAAGGTAGCAACGGTAGTTGGCCTCATGGGGTGTCTGGATCATCTAGCTATCACTGTAGGACTCTGCAGAAGGGATCCCCCCGCGCGGTGAGCCCTATGAGAATAAAAGGGATCTGTCTTTGGCTTATCTTCCACTCGCAAGAAAATATCGCCCTCATACTTTTAGTGATCTCGTCGGCCAAGACGCCGTAGCCCAAGCCCTTTGTAATGCGATTAAACTTAAACGCGAGCCCCACGCCGTCATTTTTTCTGGAACTCGTGGGATTGGCAAAACCACTACGGCTCGCCTCTATGCCAAGGCCTTAAACTGCACAGAAAGTGCTCAAGCTGACCCATGTAATGCCTGCAATAATTGTTTAGCGATTAATCGTGGTACACATATCGATGTTGTTGAAATAGACGGTGCTTCAAACACAAGTGTCGATGATGTTCGCGATCTACAAGAAACACTGCAATACAAGCCGCAACAA
Source organism: Oligoflexales bacterium (assembly GCA_018060885.1). Classification (GTDB taxonomy): domain Bacteria; phylum Bdellovibrionota_B; class Oligoflexia; order Oligoflexales; family JAGOVF01; genus JAGOVF01. The sequence goes on from JAGOVF010000087.1 coordinate 12,455, forward strand.
GCTCGATTTAAAGTGTACATCATAGACGAAGTTCATATGTTATCGATCAGCGCCTTTAATGCCTTATTAAAATCACTAGAAGAGCCACCCGAGCATGTGGTTTTTATCTTTGCAACGACTGAAATTCAAAAACTTCCACAAACGATTCTTTCTCGCTGCCATAGTTTTCATCTGCGAAAAATGTCGCCCGAGCTGATCAGCAAGCGCTTAGAAAAAATCTTGCAAACAGAAGAAATTTCTTTCGACCCCGCCGCTCTCACCGTGATCGCTCTTGAAGGCCAAGGATCGATGCGAGATGCACTCACCTATCTTGACCAAGCCATTGCTTTAGGAGATGGGAAGCTCGATTTAAAAAGTATTCGAGAAATATTTCCTTATCATACTCCAGAACGCTATTTAGAACTTCTCAAGTCGCTACTCACAAAAAATGCAGAACTCTATATCGAACTTATCGATCGCTTCGACCAAAGCGGTGCGCGCTTCACGAAAATAGTCGAAGAAACAGCAAAATTCTCTCGGAATTGTTTTTTAGTCAAATCCCTTAAATCTGCTCCTCAAACAAAAATTCAGGAAGTCCTTATCGGATTTAGTCCGCAAGAAACACGGCAATTTATCGAGCTCGCCGACATGGCCGCCGACTTTGATCTCAATCGCCTGTTTCGCATGTTGGTAAAATGCCGCAGCGATCTCGACGGCTCTTCGCTAGATCGTTTTATTGTCGAAAATTATGGGCTCGAATGGTGTCTTGATCCAGGTTTACCATTGATCGACGATCTTATTGCAAATAAATCTGTTTTACCCCTCTCGCAAAATAAACAAAGTTTTGCCACCAACCCAATATCCTTAAGTCAGCAAAAATTTGCAAACAAGCCCAGTTTACAAAATGAACAAAAATCCACAGCTGACTTACCTAAATCTGTGCCAGAAAATCTCGCTTATGATCTTAAAAAAAAAATCACTTCAACTGGTGAATTCCCAACAGATTGGCGAGCTTGTGTCGAACTTTGGAAAATGGAAAAGCCTTTGCAGGCACGCAAGCTAGAAGAAGTCATACCCTTAGAATTCAGCCCGAAGCGTATCGTTTTGCAAGTCAACCCTAAGCACTTAGCGGCTGGGCAACTCCTAAAACCAAACGCGAAACAAGCCCTACGCCATGAATTTTTCGAACTCTTTGCTTTTAAAGGTGAACTAGAAATCATCGCTTCCGAGAACGAAGGCGTTATTCCAAGTATTGCCTCGGAGAAAGAGCAAAAAAAAGCCAGCTTAAAAGAACAACTCGATTTAAAAGCACGACAAAATCCTTTAGTCCTAGAAATTATGCAGCAATTTGATGCTAAAATAGCTAGAATTGAGCTCAACGACAACATGTCAGCTCCTAGTCCCTAGCACTCATTTTTAAAGTCAAAGGCAGCACGGAAGATGTCCTACACAAACTTCGAAACAAAAGAAATCCACTGCAAAGTTATTTTTTTCGGATCGCCCTTAGCAGGCAAAAGTGCCAATCTTCAATCCATCATGCACAATCTTTCCGAAGAACTAAAATCGGGTTCTTATATATTGGAATCGAGTACCAACAAACAGCCTTTTTTTGAGTTTTTGCCGATCAGCATGGGTGAAGTCGAAGGCTATCACCTTAAGCTTCATCTTTACACACCACCGCGTTTACTTGAAGATAGTATTTTGCGCTCGGTTTTTCTGCGTGGAATCGACGGTTATGTTTTTGTGGCGGACTCAAGTCCAGAGGCTCTGATGCTAAATGTCGAAAATATAAAATCGACAAACTCTCTGCTGATTGAAGGTGGACACAATCCAGCTGCGTTGCCGCATGTGCTGCAATACAATAAAAGGGACTTAGCAGAGCCTATGCCGATTAGTTTATTGCGCCAAAGCCTGAATTCTTTTCGAGCACCGGACATTGAAGCTGTCGCAACCAAGTCGATCGGCACGATGGATTGCTTGGAATTGATTGCCAAACAAATTATTGATAGATTAATGATACCGCAAGCCAAACAACCATAATACTAAGGCGAAAACCACTATGGCATTACTTGTAAAATGCTCGACTCCTTATGCAATTTCGCTCAATTTTTTCCGTGATGAACGCGTCATCATTCGGGTGCTTGTTACAGATACTCAGCCTTCGGGTCTACGTTTTGTCGTTGCGCCTTTTGAAGTGATTAATTTAAAACTT
>JAGOVF010000224.1 GCA_018060885.1 Oligoflexales bacterium
ATACCTGCCTGCCTTTGTATTTGCCACAGACGGTACAAACCGAATGAGCCGCCTTTGGGCTGCCGCATTCTTTGCAAAGAGACAATACTGGCGCCACCAAAGCATGATGGCTTCGGGTGTTGCCTCTTTGGCTCCTATTATGTCGCATTCTGACTACCATAAATTAGAGTATAGCTTATTTGTATAAAAAGGCAACCCCGCTTATTGGGCGGGGTTGAGTATCGGGGCTATTGTGCTCCACGGTGGGCAATCTCAAGTTCTAGGTACTGTTGAAGGTTTGCGAAGATGGGATTATAGGTGAACTCTGACCCGTCCTCGTTTTTTCTCAAGAAAGTCTCACCGATTCGAGCGCTAGTTAGTCCCGCGCTACGGCGGTAAGCCGCATTAACTGCAGCAACCTCGGTGAGTTGAGAGTCTATATAAATTTCTCCTTCCTGCAACTTGGGGTGAGAGAACATGTCTGGGTATTTTGTTCTCAATTCGATCTCTAGCTCTGCTGTAGTCACGGTAACTCCTTCTGACAGGACATGGAATCATAAAAATCACGTTTTTGCAATACTTCTGCAAAATGAGTGGCGGTGGAGGGATGAGAGGCCGTGTTTTTGGATCAGGTGGCGGTGAGCGAGGGTCCCGTAGCCTTTGTGAATTTCAAAACCATATTTTGGGTACTTTTTGGCCAAGCGACACATTGGTTTGTCTCTCGAAACTTTGGCGACGATGGAAGCGCAGGCAATAAAAACATCTTTTTCGTCACCTTTTATGATTGTTTTTTGGTTTTTAAATTCTTCCGGCGCTTTCAACAACCCATCAAGTCGAATTACGATATTTTTGCGGTCGCTAGAGTATTGTAATTTTTGGAGGGATTTTTTTATGCCTATTTTGACTGCTTTGGAGATGCCCACTTTGTCTATCACTTTATTTGAAATATGAGAGACACTGAAATCTATTTTATTTTCTTTTTTCAATTCCAAAAATTTGTGATAAATCTCTTCCCTTTTTTTGGTACTTAATTTTTTGGAGTCTCTAAGTTTGTTACTAAAAATATTTTGTAGTAGCCAAGCCCCCATCTTTTGTTTGGCCATAAAAATACCCACCGTCACCGGCCCCGCTAGCGGCCCCCTGCCTGCTTCATCAATCCCTATTATCCACCTCATCTTTGTTTAATATGGCCGCAATCTGTCTTGAGTATTTACTGATTATTGATCTACACTCGGCTTTTAAATCAGTATCTTTCATTAATCGGCTTAATTTAAACCCATCATAATCAGCTAGATTTATGGTAAAACCAATTTTCATTAGGTAATCACTCGTCTCAGTATAAAATTTAGACCACAGAACAGACAAACTTTTTTCTTTTTCTGAAGTTGAAGTTAATTCGATAGTTTTTATGTGAGAGATAAGCATGGCCACTAATCTTTGCGCCTCTATTAGCATTCGATAGGAAGGATAATCTTTAAATTCTGTTGCCCGGAGTTCCAGACGGGCATAATCTTTGAAAAGTGTTCTAGGTTGTCCACCAGATTTTCTATGTTTTTTAGTTTCTTGTGCTCTTTTATTCCAAGTTACTGAAGTGCTAGTTTTTCTTCCTTGTATTCGTTTGGGTGAAGAAAATGCTGCGGTTATGAGATCATTCAATCTGTATATTTGGTCATCATAAAAATGTAGATCCCCTTTTATTTCAGTTGGTAATCCAAAATTAACATGCATAGATAACATATCCTCTTGAGGTACTTTAGATAACCCTTCTTGATCTTGGGTAAGTTTAATGGCTCCCATTCTAGTAAGTTCTTGTATAATTCTTGCTTGAGTAAGTGCGTTATATGAAAAACTGGGATTCACTTCTAGGGAACTATCAAATTCTGGATAATTTGGGATTTCTAATCTATCTAATATGGCCTTAGTTTCATCATTTATGTCACTGTCTGGGATTTCAATTTCTATACCAATTGTAGGTAACAAGTTTTTTTCATCCGAAGATTCTTTTTCTATTTTCGAGATACGACCTATACGGCTCAATTCTTTTTGTTTTTCTTCTTCGGTTGCGTCTGGTTTAGCTTTCAGATAATTAAACATATGTAATTTAATTGCAGGTACCGAAGTTTCTTCTAAGTTGGCGCTTTCTATAAGTTGATTTGCTTTATCAATAACCGATTCTACTTCTGGACCGATCTCTCTGTGTGTGTAAATACCATAACCGGGAGAATTATCTAAATAATCATCATCATATAAATCATCGAGATCGCCAGGGTGATAGTTGTACCCAGAATATTGATCGGACTCGGTACTATTACGCTCTCTTATACGTTGAATATATTCCCATGAATCAAAATGTTCTCTCCCGAGATACAAATTTCTAAGTTCTGTTGGATTTGAAAGATAATCACTGTAATGATTATCCTGAGAATCAGTATTTGCGTTGGCTTGAATATATTCTTTGGCTTCATCGGTTCCAGTAACACTAAGAGCGACCAATATGCCACTTTTTACAGACCTGTGATTCAGGTTTGGAATTTTCAGCATATTTAACAGCGCACGGCTCGTCTCAAAAAGACGAGGATCCGCAGGGTTTTGTAATCGAATATCCACTATAATTCTGACAATACTCCTTGTAAGGTTACTGGCCGAACTCCCATCTGAAATAGTTAAAACACTTTCTTGCCCCAAGTTTTCCAATAATAAACCAATGTTCTCTTCTTGAGATAAAGCATCTACAAACTTTGTATAAGTATAAAAGCGATTATGTGAACCAGAAAAATGTCTTGATAACAATGGCAATATTTTGCTTCCATAACTTAATATTTTTTGCTCAGCATCACACCGCTTTTTAATTTCTTCATCTATTATGCCATACCCCGCTTCAATAATTTTTAAAGCCGCTTCTATTTCCCCCACTTCTTCGGGAGAAAATTGATACTCAGTGGATTTGGGGGATTCTGGATTGTGTGGTAATTCTTCAAATTTCATATCCTTTAATATTTACATTATATATTTATTTGAGCAAATTATAGATTTTCAGGTGATTCAATAGATATGTTGCGCAGCTTTCTCCTAAAAGTAAGAATGGTTATGGAGATTAGGAAAAGGAGTTGCAGATGAGATTTTTCATAAAATGATAATTAGCAAGGGGTGGGGTTTTTTGCTAATATCAACATATGAAATTGACACACCTCCATACCCACTCCCACTATTCCCTTCTCCAGGCCCTACCCAAGATCCCAGAACTTATCGAGGCAGCCAAGAAGGATGGTATGGAGGCTCTGGCACTCACCGACAATGGCAACATGTATGGAGCGATTGAGTTTTATAAGGAATGTCAGAAAGCGGGCATCAAGCCGATCATTGGGGTTGATGCGTATCTCGCCAGTCGGACCCGCTCTGACAAACAAGCGGGGGTAGACAAAGATCGCTTCAGACTAGTTTTGCTCTGTAAAAACCAAACTGGCTATAAAAATTTGCTCAAGCTGGTGACTGCTTCTTATTTGGAAGGATTTTATTATAAACCGAGAATCGATTTTGAAATTTTAGAAAAATATTCAGAAGGTTTGATTTGCATCTCTTCTTCGTGGAGTGGCGATGTTTCCACTGCTGTTAGGAACAAAAATTTTGAGTTGGCCAAACAATTGATCGCTAAATACCAGAAAATTTTTAAAAATGAAGAATCAGACAATTTTTTTATAGAAATCACCAAACATCCAGAACTCACTGGCCACAACGAACACATGTCAGCCCTCGCTCAGTTTGCCAAAGAAAATGGAGTTGGGGTGGTGGCTTCTCACGATGTCTATTATGTCGCGCCAGAAGATCGGGAAGCCAGAGACACTTTGATGGCGGTCCAACAGGGTGGTGA
>JAGOVF010000225.1 GCA_018060885.1 Oligoflexales bacterium
GCGATCAAGCCAAAGACGTGGCTTCCGTTGGCTGCATTTGGAAAAATTCCAATAAGACAAGCGACTAACCACAGCATCATAATCACCATGGTTGATTGTTCTAGATCATAACCTGACCCCGAATCATAACGGCTCATGATAAATATGTAAGCCAGCATTCCATAAATGACGCCAGACATCCCAACAAAATTGGGACCGAAGAGGAGATATTGCCCGAGATTGGCGCTCAGCGCGAGCAAGATGGATAAGCCTATGTGCCAATTATTAGATTCGACAGTTTCAACTTGTTTTCCTAAAGAATAGAGCCACCACATATTGAAAGCGAAGTGAATGATATCACCATGGAGAAATATGGGCGTAATGAGACGCCAGAGTTGTCCGTCTAAAATCTCAACGAAATAGAACGGGGGCAAATAAATGGAAATATAGAACCACGGCAATAGACTTTTTGCGAGATCGCCTGACCAAGACACGAGTAGGAAAAAAAAACTAATCCAAATACACACCCAAGTCCAAGAAGTTCTTGCGACACGAGGCCTTCTGCGTGGTTTTGAAAGTGACCAAGGGTCTATTTTGGGTTTTTGACTGTTAAATAGCTTAGGAGTGTTCGTCGTATATAATTTGTCATCCGGATTCTTGAGGAAATTATAGTAATGCTCAAGAGCTGCATCAACTTGACTGTCATCATAGATGAAAATCGCAAATTCATTATTTTGAGTTTTACGTATTTCACCTTCAATGGCATTTTTTGTTAGAAAATTTACAAACTTCTCTGCATTATTTTCTTGTTTTATGTTGCCGATGTTTCGCATAAGGATTTGTTAGTCTTCGTCTTTTAATTGCAGGTCGGCACTCTTTTCAAAGTTTCCGGCGGCATAAATTTTATGGGTGTTTTCAGGATCGCCATATCCAATAAACATGCTTGCTTTGTCTGTGATGTTTGTAAACTCCTCGGCATCTACGACAAAACTTAATTCGTATTGTTCGCTTGAATCAGAAAGTGATTCTACAGAACTTATATTAAAAGTTTTGCCATCGACTACTAAAAAAGGTAACAGAGCTCCAGCTAATGGAAGATCATGACCAACTTGAAAACTCATTTGAACCTTAATTAATTCCGGATTGTCATCAGTAGAAGTTTTTTGGACTTTAGTACTATTTAATTTTCTAATTTTATTTTGGAAAGAAGCAAGATCAGACAAGCTGATTTTTGTTTTGGTATTTTTAGAACGAAGAACTCCTCTGAGACGTACTTTTGAGCCTAAAAACCGCCCATTAAGTTGAGCAATATTTTTGGGAATTATTTTTCTAGGAGTCGAAAGAGCTGAGTATTGCCCAAGTTCGCTCGATGGCTGAAGTGAAATGCTTCGCTCAGTTGCATTGTCAATAGCAGTGTCAAATGCCAAGAAAGCGGGCTGTACACCTTCAATCTCCATCGAAAAACGTAGGTCTGCAAAAATTAATATAGCTTGAACGGTCTTATCAAAAATAAAACGAACACCTCGAATTGAACTTAAATCGACATTATTAAAATCACTTAATGGTATTCTAATTGTTTTAAGCAAAGGCGATATTTGGCCGATGCTTCTTGAATATTGACTCCCATAAGGGCCGCGTAAATCTGCATATTGGCTTAATTGCACGCTATCAGATACAGATTCATCTGCCATGACCAGTTGAATGCTAAAGTCTGTTGGCGCGGGAGTGCTTTGCATAGAAGAGTCTCTAGAAAGACTCAGGTCAAGGGTTTTATAGCTGCTGACGTCTCGCCCCTGATTCTTGGGCATCCAATTGCTTTGCAAAGTGGCAATTTTACTTGCAGAGGATTGCCAGCTAATTCGAGTGGTTTTTCGGATCTGATCGTGCATGGGAAGAGAAACTAGATTGGTATTAACCCCTGGGGAAATTTCGTGGGGAAATCCGTAGCTACTCATTGCGGCAACATTTTTATAACCGGCAAAATTATCCATAGTAATGGTAACTGCTGTATCTGGTGTTAAGACAAATTCTCTTTCTATATCAGTAATCAGTCTTAAGTCTTGACCAATGGCATAATATGGATTGAAAAATTGATCGTCTAGAGCTGAAATATTCGGGCCGAGTGAAGATCGAAAAAATGATACAACAGCCGCAAGTCCAATTTTTCTCTGTCTCTCAGAACCCGTTGCATTAGGATCCCAAATAGCTTGATTGCCGTAACCAGCGCAACCCGTCGAGTCACTTTCCTGCCATTCGGTATTGAAAAAATTATGATTTGCGCCAAGTACCATTGAAGCAGATTTTTGTTTCTTAGAAGGATCTAGTTGAGAGCGCAACATGCGATCAAAAGGCTTTATGCCTTGAAAGTTATAAATATCTCCGTCACAAAGTGGGAGCAATACATGCCATTGCGTATCGCGTGCATCGAGAATTTGGGAAGTTTGTCCATCTACCGGAGCAATTTCGAAAATAGCGCCAACTTTTATTGGGCTGAGTTTTTTCTGCCAAGGATTACCTGGAGAATTTAAAATATTGTAAGCAGCCCGTACACCCTCTCCGCCGCGAGAGTGACCCATTAAGCCGACATGGTTAAAATCTAATTTATCTTTAAGATCTATAGGGAAATCATTGAGCGGAGTTTTGTTGCGACTCCATTCAGACAAGAGTTCTAGATGACTTAGAACCAAGCGACCCCGAGCAAGATTTAAACCGCCATCGCCGCTGACTCCAGATCCGCAAGTTATTCCTCGGTTGGCATTGATAGAGACTACGGCATAGCCCCAGCTTGCAAGCGTGCGCGCCAAGTACTCATAACCCATGTGATTATTGACGACTTGGTAACCACTGGGACAAGTTCCATAATTGGTATAACCACAATGGTCGTCTATGCGAGGATTTTGCCCACGACCGCAAGTTGGATGATTACCATGCAGCATGAGAATCAGAGGGTGAGCAGAATGGAACGTTTCTTCATTCGTAGAGTTGGTAGAATTCGTCGTATCTATTGTTGATGATTTTTCTTGGGTAGGCAGCCAGACATGAGCCCAAAGCTCGGTCTTTCTATCGCCAAGTATCAGAGGGTCTGTTTTTGCGGGTAGTTTGTAACTTGCCTCTTCAAAGTCGAACTGGCCTTGAATCCATCCACTTTGCGACGGAGTATAAGAACCTTGGGTAATTTGTCCCAAGGCTGTTAAGGAATCTAAGGCAAATAAAAGTAGTATAAATAAAGATAGTTGAGGAAAATTGGTAGATTTTGCGCAGTTCAAATCGTCCATGAGTCTTCCTTATTAGGTGTTGAGCTACAATGCTAGCATATTTTATATTTCATTATAATTGCAAATGATTGGCGAGTATAAGGACGCAACTACGTGATCCTAACATTTTTTGAATGACTTTCATTGAGAAAGCAGGTCTAGGCTCGGTCTGAACGGACAGCCAGAGGACCGCTCAATTTTTATGCCATCCATGGCAAAATTATCGCTACCGGTTCGGGCATCCCGCCCTCACCAGTTCCTCTGGCTGTCCGTTCAGACCGAGCCAGACCTGCTTTCTAAAGTAACACTCTGAAAAGCTGTTTGTATCACGCAGTATTATTTGAATGCTTATCTCCGAGCTTCAATGTCTTTTGATCATTTGCTGAGGCAGTTTGCAGCTCGGCGGGCTCTGTTGCTGTGAGAGTACGTTGAAAAACGGCAATTTTCAGAACTGTTGTGGTCAGTGTATGCACTCTGAACTGATAGTCACATAAGTATGTAGCCGTGCCTTGTGCCTTGCCTGCCAGAGGACCGCTCAATTTTTATGCCGTCCATGGCAAAATTATCGCTACGGGTTCGGGCTCCTGCCCTCACCAGTTC
>JAGOVF010000226.1 GCA_018060885.1 Oligoflexales bacterium
ATTTACGCTCTTGTGTTTGGGACTTATTATTCCCAGTATGCTGATTCGAATTTCCCAAGGGCATACGGGTCGCAAACCCCATTTTTTTGTTTCTGATAAAATTGCTATCTCGTTAATTTTTATTTCAGCTCTTGTTCGATTATTGCTTCCGATAATTTTACCTGCAGATTATTCGACCTGGGTAATGATAGCTGGGCTCTTATGGTCAGGAGCTTTTTTGATAATTGGGATTAGACTCATACCCTTTCTGTTTCAAGCGCGAATCGACGGAAAAGAGCATTGAACCATATAATCAAAGTAATGTGCGTACCCACATAGATGACTTTTTTAAAAATATTTTCCTTGGTACTTAATCTACCGAGCTCCAAAGATAACCTAACTCGCCACAAAACCTCAAATTTCGATTAAGCTATCGTTTTTTGAAACCGCAGTAAACGAAGTTCTGGCCTGTGCCCCAAGGGGTGCTATGAGAGTCTTCAAAACATTTGATGTTAGTAAAATACTTTTCGAATAACGCCTTCAAGTCCGAGTCTGAATATTGTGAAATAGGAAGGCCACTACATTTTTCTGGTCCTGTTTTTGAAAAGGTGCTGACTATCAGATAGCCTTCGGGAGCGATTGCACGATTCGTAATTTCTAAATAAGTGGATACGTCTTCAGCACTCGTCAAGAAGTGGAATGTGGCGCGATCATGCCAAAGTTTGTATTTTTCCTGTGGGTCAAACTTAGTAATGTCAGAGGTGATGAACTTTACGAGCTTTGATTCCTCGCCAAGTCTTGCTTTTGCCTTTTCCAAAGCTGCGCCGGAGATATCGAGAATTGAGATATTTTTGAATCCCTGAACTAGGAGATGGTCAACCAGGTGGGAGTCGCCGCCGCCAATATCAATGATGGGGTCATTCGGTGACAGCCCTAGCTCGGCAATCAGCTCTAAAGATTTTGCTGGAGTCTCTTGATACCAGCTAACTTCTTTTTCTGATTTGGCTCGATAGATGTTGTCCCAATAATTTTTATCCATTGTTCTAAAAGCTTACCTTTCGATACCAGAGCATCCAATTCAATTGCACCGCCCCTAAAGCCCCCAAAAATTAAAATAATAAGTGTTCTTGTGTGGCTGCGGTGGTCTTGGAACCCCGGAAAGGTTCTACACAGGAGTAATTGGCGTTCGCCAAGTACCTTTTGTAGAACCCATCTGGAAAAAATTCACAAAGAAGGCTGATCGGAAAGCTCTTCTATCTTGTGCATCGCGCAGAGAGAGGGCTGGGCAGCTGCGGGCGCAGCCGCCCCTGATAAGGCACCTATTCTTCATCATCTCCTTCTACTTCTTCTTTTACGATGCTGCCGTCTACAGGGTTGAAGTAGATCTCAACCTTTTTGCCCCCTTTGTTGGTCCCGTAAATTTCATAACAACTCCCTGGTTGTTTGAACTTCCGGATTTTGTAGCCAAGGTCTTCGGCCTTCTTTTTGAACGCTTCTTCCGACATCCATTTGTTCTTGGGCTCGTCGGTGCAATTCTTTTTAGCAAAAGCAGAGACGCTGGCCAAGGTGACCAGGGTTGCGAAAATAAGGTGTTTCATTAGTGCTCCTCTGTGTGTCATGGGTTCATTCCCATGTACCAACAAATTATCGTCATCCGTCCCCATTAAGAAATTGGGCAAATGATCTAAGGGCTTGATTTCACGTTCTTTAGGTCATTCGGTCCATAGACATAAGTGACTATCTTTTCATACTCTCATTAGAGGGTAGTGCGCCGTCTTATAAAAAGGAGTATTAATATGAAAAGTGAGCTTGTTTATGACTTACCAACCAGGATCTTTCACTGGATGTTTGCTGGTCTTTTTTTAACTGCATTTGTCATTACTAAAACTGTCGACGATGAGTCTGCAGTCTTTTCGTATCACATGCTGGCCGGCTTAGTTCTTTCTCTCCTTGTCACACTTCGGATAATTTACGGAATTTGGGGTACAAAGCATGCGCGGTTTTCTGGCTTTGCACTCAATCCAAAAGATCTCTTCAACTATTTTAAAGGAATTCTAAGTGGCTCAAAAACAAAGTGGGCGGGGCATAACCCTGCATCCAGCTGGGCCGCTATTCTAATGATAGCTATGGCGGCAGGACTTGGCCTCACCGGCTACTTGATGACGTCAGGTCCTGACAAAGAAACTTTTGAAGACATTCATGAATTGCTGGCCAATGGATTATTTGTTGTTGCGGTTTTACATATAGCTGGCATCGTTCTGCATACATTGCGACATAAAGAAGTGATCGGACTCAGTATGATTGACGGAAAAAAAACTGATATTGCTACAGATGATGTTATTTCTTCGTCACGTTCCGGATTAGGCGTATTGTTGTTGGGAATGGTTGTGGTTTTTGCTTTCCACTTGAACCGCAATTACGATGCTAAATCGGGAACGTTGCAATTGCTGGGTGCAACATTACAACTGGGCGAGAATGATAGTGGTGATAATGGTAGCGGCGATGATGAGGATGAGGATTAAAATCAAATTTTCTAAATCAGTGAGGAGTACGACTTGAATCAAAAAGAAAGATTAATTATTGTAGGCGTTCTAGCACTCATTTCAGTAATGGTCGGAGTCGATCTCATCTCTGATTATCGTGCGAGTCAGTTCACTTGGCATATTTTTGTTGAAGGTGTGATAGGACTTGCTGCTGCCTTCGGGGTTTTTTACATTCTGCGGGGTTCTTATAATCTAAAGCACCGATTGGATCAGGAAATTCTCGACTACTCAGAATTCAAGAAAGAGGCCGAAGCTTGGCGCGCCGAATCTAAGAAGTACTTAGAGGGTTTATCTACGGCTATTGATCAGCAACTTTCAAAGTGGAACTTGTCGCCAGCCGAGAAAGAGGTCGCCTTCTTGCTTTTGAAAGGTCTAAGCCTTAAAGAAGTTGCGAGCATTAGAAATACAAGCGAAAAAACTGCACGCGTTCAGTCGATAGCTATATATTCTAAATCTGGCTTAGCTGGAAGATCTGAACTCTCGGCTTTTTTTCTAGAGGATTTGTTGGCGCCCCATCTTGAGAAAGATAAATTTATAAAGGAGAATCGACCATGAATAATTTTTTGAAAGCAATTCTTTTCGCCATAATTTTTGTTTTCTCTGGCGTCGTGAGCGCCAGTGATGAACATAAACATCCGGACAATCACGTACCAGTAAAAGGCTCTGCAGGGCATTTTACTGGAAAAAAGTATGAGAGCGATGCGCCACTAAGAACACACATGAGTGCTATTCGTACTGAGATGCAAAGTAAGATAGGTGACATACACAGCGGCCGAGTCAAAGATGAGGATTACCAGAGGCTTTCAGAAAAAATCGATACTTCGATCCAGTCAATATTCAAAGACTGCAAGCTTAAGCCCGAGGCTGATGCAGCTCTGCACACGATTCTGACAGAAATTATGGCCGGTTCTGCAGCTATGAAGACTGGTCCTAAAACTGAAGCGCGCCCGCAAGGATTTCTAAAGGTCATCAAAGGCCTAGACAGTTACGGCCAGATGTTTAACCACGCTGGTTGGAAGCCGATGACGCATTAGTGCGCGTGCTCAATCTATTTCTGGTTATTCCAAATCCGAACTTGCCGGTCGTTCCGAACTTTCTACCTTATTTCTCGAAGACCTCGGGACACAAGATCAGTTTGCTTTTAATGCGGAGGGAAATTATGAGTGGAAAAATCATAGGCACTAAAGGTCGGACGAAGTGGCTAATGCCAGTAGCAATATTTGCAATAATATTTGGGATAATTACGATCATAAGTGGTGGAAAATCTTT
>JAGOVF010000227.1 GCA_018060885.1 Oligoflexales bacterium
CACTTATTCACTGAGCTGATGGCGCTGCACCGGGTAAACACTTTCGCTAAGAATTGGCGACAAGGTATAAGTCACGAGCAACCAAGCACCATTTAAAACACTTTCATATTGATTACATCTGGTCTCGAGACTGTCAGTTATCGAAACCAAAGAAAGATAGGAACGAGAAAGTAAAGGCCCAGATGTAAAGCTATTTAAATCTGCCACGAGATAGTTATTTCCATCCCAATATGTCGTTTTCAGAATTTTGTCGTCTAAAGACATTTGACCCATAGTGCCTAAACCTTGACCGCTGCAATCGTCTGATAAAAAATAAATACTATCTCGCGTCGGTTGAAAATAATTCTCAAGGTCTGCAGCCGAGCTATGAATGCGATAAAAAACTGCATCGGCAGTTGCGCAGTAATCGTTGGAAGGATTTTCGCAAAGAATCGTCTCGTCTGCGTCGCGCCAGACTATGCGGCCTGATGGAATCTGCAAAGGCGCAGCTTCACCGATCTCGCCCGCAGCTAGCACTAACAATTGACCCGCTGCCGCTATGAACGAACGGCTACCGTCTTCGCAATAAACCTCTGCCCCGCCTTCAATATTACGCGTCGAACAAGATGTACCATTGCTGCCGTTTGTACCTGCATCGCCCTTGGCACCTGCTTCTCCATTTATACCAGCTAGGCCTTGATCTCCCTTTTCACCTTTCTCGCCCTGAATACCTCTTGCTCCTTGCGCACCTGCAACTCCATCTTTTCCATCTGCACCAGCTTCCCCTTTATCCCCCTTCAGGTGGATTAAAATCCAATTTTCGCCATCACAATATTTCAAGTTAAAATCAAGCAACTCAAATACTGTTCGCGTCTTACTCTCCTCGTTACATTCAATCTCAGAGACATCTGCCACCATGAAATGTTTATTGAAGTTTATGCTTGCAGGCGCCTCTTTATCGCCTTTACTTTTCTGTTTTTCTTTTTTGTCAGGATCGACCACCTCCGGTGTGCCAGGCTTTTGGCTGGTGTTAGCGACCAGAATAATACCCGGAGTATTGGCAGCATCTTGACATGAAATAATTATAAAGGGCAAAAAAGTCATCAGTTTCATTAATCGCATAAAATAGCGAATTAAAATAATTCGTAAACACGATGCTAAGATACGACGAATAAAGCGGAACATTTTATTGTCCTTTATATTAATCAATTTCAGACTCGCAACTCCCAAGTTTTAAAGCATCGAGTCATCTAAAAACTCAAACCCGATGTTTTCGACTTCAGTAAGAAGCGACTCTTCATCAAAGACTAAGCGGCATTGACAGGATTTATTTTCAAACTGCTGACAATAGCGATGCTTAGTTCCGTCTTCACTGCCGTAACACCAATTATTTTGATTTTCGAGCAACAAGCCATAGCTTCCATAGGCTTGGAGGATATCTTTTTTGTGCAGCCCTACTTTTAACTTCAGATCCGGAGACAAAGTTTCATCAGCAGTCGGAACCGCGAGTCCATCACTTTGTATAGACGGGCAAGCATAGCCTGTAATTTTTGTAACAAAGTCTTTCAAAATAATCGGTTTTTGTCCGGCATCGAAGGAAATAGATTGATCGATCGCAGAAAAGTTATAACAAATCTGTATTTGTTCCCCTTCGCGGCTTAAAATAATGCCGATTCTTTTGGTTGCTCTCACTTTATATGTACTGTGATTTTCCAGGGCATCGAGCTGTATAGCAAAGCTACCGTCTTCTTGGACTTCCGACTTGCCGAAAAATCCGCGATCATTTTCGGAGACGATATAGACCGCCATATCTGACCAAAGATCGGAAAAACCGATACGCGCATCGAGTTCTATTTCAAAATCTGCCGGGTAGCCGGCTTCTTGCACACGCTCAGGTAAGCGGCCTAACTCTTCGGTATAGAAATCTTCCAGATCTAAGTAGCTCTCACCGTCAACAGTTACATCAAAAGCACTCGGAACATAACCTTTGAATTCGAGCAAATCGCCCGTTTCGTTATCAGATATCTGAGTGACTATCGGAACGGTACTTGTCGAACTATCACTCCCATCACTGCAGCTAGCGATTAAGAAAACGAGATAGATCACTAAGCTCTTGGGTAAAAATCTTGATCTGCTGTACATACGAAACTCCTTTTGTTGACTGTGTGTTCTTACTTAGTAAAAACATCGCTCTTGCTGTGACATTTGGGGTCAAGGGGGAGATAATCTGCTGATTTTTCGTCAAAACTTTGTTGTTGCACTGTTAACTACATAAACCAGAATAGGGATCATATCGTTTAACTTTTTGCTTCGATTCTGTTAAAAATCATATCGTTTTTGGATATATAGATTAACGTGAAAAAAATGAACCAAGTTGATAATCAAATTATGCTTGAAAACCTTTTAATTAAACCTGCCAGTTCGGATCAAGATATTGCAACATATCTTGTTATGAATAATGCGCATCTCCTGCCACAGGATTTTTTTCTTTCTGGCAGCGAAATTAGCAATCAATTTCCGACAATTTTTTTCAAAGGAAACAGCGAGCTACTGCGCCGCACCTGTGTATCTGTAGTCGGCACAAGAAATCCAACGCAAGAAGGTGCTGCCAGAGCGAGACGAGTTACTGCAGTACTAAACGAGTTAGGCGTCGTCGTTGTTTCGGGTTTAGCAAAAGGTATCGATACCATCGCTCATAAAACCGCTCTCGAACAAAACGGCTCTACAGTTGCAGTTCTAGGAACACCTATACATAAAATATATCCTGCAGAAAATAAAACTCTTGCCATGGAAATTGAAAATAAGGGTCTTTTACTTTCACCTAGTCTACCTCACGAAGAAAAGGGACAATTCCTATTTCCTCGACGCAATCGCCTTATGGCACTTCTTTCAATGGCAACTATCATTGTCGAAGCAGGTGAAACATCCGGTGTCGTTCACCAAGCAGCGGAATGTTTAAAACAAGGCCGCAAACTATTCTTGCTCAAATCCCTGGTAGATAATAAAGCACTTACTTGGCCCGCTAAATTTATCAAAAGCGGCGCTCAAGTTGTCGAGTCACCGGAAGAACTCAAAGGACTTCTTGCGCAATACTGAAAAAGATGTCGCCGGAAGCTGCGACCGCTACAGTGTTTTTTTTAATCTACCCGCAAACCCAGTAGAATATGCATCAATTTTATAGCTTTGTTTGGAGTTATGGCACGAAAAATGCTCTTTACTCTGGTACGAGACACATTTAATTGAGGTAAACTCGTAACAATTGTCACAATGGAGTGAAATTACATGCAAAAGAGAAATCAAATCGTGCTTGCTTTTCTGGTCACAGCTACATTTTTGGGCTGTGGTAGCTCAAAATCTGGACACGGCACTGTCAAAATTATCGACGACAGCAATTGGGATACGGCTAATTCAGCTAATAATGCAGTTGTCCTTGAATCATACGAAACTGCTTCGATGACTAAAGGTAGTTTTGACTCTGAGTGTCAAAAAAGCACAAATTTAGTCTGTCAAAAATACCCCAGCATTACAGCCTTTAGAATTTCCTGCTATTGGACGCGTTCCAATAATTGGCTAAACCAAGGTGGCGGTAAAACATCTGGCGGGGAAAGCCGCATAGTTTGCCAACGCTAATAAAAAAAAGCACTAGAAACTTCTGGTGCTTTTAAAGTTTGACTGTCACTGCGATAATCTTGAATCCAGGAATATTAAAAAATCTCTTGCGCCAATAATGAGCCGCATCTTAATTAACTTTCCTAATTTTATGCAACTTAAGTCTATTTAGCCTGCCTCTTTTA
>JAGOVF010000228.1 GCA_018060885.1 Oligoflexales bacterium
TAGCGTACAATCTCTTTAACCAAATCGCGACTGTTGACATACGTTACACCCGTAAAGAGAACCAACTATTCCCCTACCTCGAAAAGCGCGGATGGTTTGGCCCTAGCCAAGGCATGTGGAGCTTTCAAGATGAAAATCGTAAACTCATTAAAAATGTTCGAGCAAAATTAGAATCTGCTCGCCTTGATGAATTAAAACCTGACCTAGAACTTATGATTTCAGAGCTTATGCGAATGACCCAAGTCGAAGAAATGCGGTTGTTCCCAAACGCACTGGGCATGCTATTACCAGAGGACTGGGAGGCCATGAAGTTAGGAGAAGCCGAAATCGGGTGGATGCACAAGAAAGCTAAAGTTGAGGCCGCTAGCAACACTCCATTTTCAGAAGCAGTAGTTGGTCCAGAAGGTTTCTTAAAAATGAACGAGGGTCGAATGACTCTTGAGAAAATTAATTTAATGCTGCAGTTCATTCCGTTTGACCTAACCTACGTTGACGAAAACGACAAAGTTCTCTTTTACAATCGTGGCGAAGATCGTGTCTTTCCACGTAGCGCGGGGGTGATTGGTCGCGAGGTCCGTTTTTGTCATCCACCCAAAAGCGTTTCTATGGTTTTAGAGATTCTAGAAGAGTTTCGCGCGGGCCGGAAGAGTGTGGCAGAATTTTGGATTAATTTTAGAGGCAAGGTTATTCACATCCGCTATTTTGCAGTTAGAGATCATGAGCAAAAATACAAAGGTGTTATCGAAGTCTCTCAAGATGTTACAGACATAAAAAAACTCGAGGGTGAAAAACGCCTACTCGACTGGAACCATTAGGGTTCATTTTTTAAGTCTCATCTGTTTTGCGACAATCAGCCAAAACCCTGAACGTAGGACCATTGCACCTACTGTTCTAATTTCGTAGGCCCCACCCGTTAAAATATGAATGCCCAAAAATACAAAAACAAGACTGATTGAAGCTGCAAGAAAAACAGCTAAACGCCCTGACCACGCACGATCTTTGGCTAAACCGACTCCGGCCACGACGTAGATAAAGCCTGAGACAAAATTAAACCAAAGAACGAATGGCACATAATTTCCAGCGGCGACACGCCCCGCTTCTGTAAACAAAGATTTTCCACCACTTATGATCGTAATTATCCCAAATATTATTGCAAATATTGCTACTGGCATTAGCCACTTCGTCCGACCTTTAGTGCCTATGATTTTTCCACTCATAATTTCCCTCCGCATTAGACGCAAACCGATTTTGCATCTTATTAAAACGCAACTCTGTAGAAGCCAATCGATTAACCTCATGACATGCCACACATCGATTTGTAATTTGATGCATGCTCTTTAAGATTTCTGGAAGTGTGGCCCCTTTAGTAATATCAACCGAAATGTCATCAAAGGCTTTATGTGTACCCATTCCTAATTCTTTAAAATCTAAGGGCAATTTTGCCATTAGGACGGGACTAGTATCGACGGCCATCGCCATTCCTGCTGAAGATGCCGCTATAGCTGCTTTCTTCATATCGTTCTCACTTAGTGCCCCAAGTACTCCATTCACAGCCGTAAGCATTGTCCGCATTTCACCTAAGACAAGATCCTTTTCACTGGGGGATAACATGATTGCTCTTCGGTGATCTGAACTTACGGTGGTTGTACCTTTAACAAAAAATACTGCAAACAGGCCCACTGTCAGAACCCACAATACTAAAGAGATTATTCCAAGTTTATTTTTCATTTTCTTCCTCACGCTGGTTTATGTTTAAAAATTGCAAATCCAAAAAGAATCATAGAAAAAGTCATGCTAGCCGCTCCAATCAAAACAAAGATGGGTGATGTGCCCAGAATGACCTCTCCTAAAATGCCAAACGGCATCAACACTCCTAATAGTGCCGAAATGGATATGACTCTGGCGCCTTTTCTACAAATTCGTATCTGAAAAAGCAAATACCCAATAACTATGTTCAAAAAACCAAACAAAGTCCCATGTACGTGGGCCAAGCGAGTTTCAAAATGCTTGCCCGTTGCGTATTGCGCAGCCCACTCTTGGGCTCCTGGCGCAAAGTCCCTAAGATAGACCAATATAAATCCCAAAAACATAAATGTAGCCATGACCCAAAAACCCGCAATCAAGTTTTTCCGACCAATCAACATGCCCTCTTTACCATCTATTAATTCTTCTTTTTTATTCATATTACGGCTCCTTTTAATTTTTTTGTTGGTAATGTAAGCAAACTCTTTTTTAAGTCCTCGTTGAGAGGATTTGATCCGATCCATATTTGCAGAAAAGCTTGTGCGAATTCGGCACCCTCAATCATGCCGCCCTTCTGATTGCTCCCAGCTATTGTGACCTGTATCTTGGAGAAGGTGATTATTAACAAATCTTTATCTCTAATGTCGGTTAGAAGGCCCTCTAATTCCTTGGACTTTTGCATAATGAGATTGCAATCCTTAGTGCAGTTTTTCATCAGTTGTTCTGCCCAGGTATTACCAATGGTTTTTGCGCTCAGATTTTTGAGAAAGCGAATTTGCAATTGTTTGCGTCCAGATGAATTCAGAATAGATTCAGCATCACTCGATACCTCGGGCAAATAAAGTGCCGCGACCAGAACTCTGATCTTAAAAATAGTCGCCTTGCGAATCGCCAAACCGTTAAGCACCAATGTTTCATTTTCAATTTTAATAGCACTAGGAAACTCGAAGCCCTCGAACTCTACCGCCTGTGCAGAGCACACGTAGTTCGCGATTAAGCAAACAAATATCCATGTGATGATATTTGATTTTCGAGTGAACGCTGTCATTAGCTGTTTGTTCCCGTTATGGTTAAAACTCCATCTTTGATCTCAACGTGCGTCTTCGCAAATTCGTCTAGCACCGGATCGTGGGTGGCAAATAGAAACGTCACCTTTTTTTCTTGATTGAGTTGTTTCATAAATTCTAAGATTGAGCGTGCTGTTTTAGAGTCTAGGTTAGCCGTGGGCTCATCAGCAATGACCAGTTCGGGCTCAGTCACCATGGCTCTCGCGATCGCCACCCGTTGGCGCTGACCACCGGATAATTCATCGGGGCGATGATGGCGGTGTTCATAAAGCCCGGTCTTCTTAATCCAATCAGAAACTCGACGCTTCTTTTCTTCTCGAGTAAGGTCTGTGCGAATCATAAGTGGCACCATGACGTTTTCTTCAAGTGTCAGTACAGGATTTAAATTGAACGACTGAAAAATAAATGAAATTGTTTTTGAGCGCAAAGTGGCTAGTTTATCAAAATCATCGAAGCTCACAGGCTTTCCGTTCAGCAGTATCTCGCCCTCGCTGGGATTGTCCAACAGACCAACGATGTTGAGTAATGTAGATTTGCCTGACCCTGAAGGGCCTCGGATCAGAACAAAATCCGACTTGTGAATACTGAAGTTGACTGACTTTAGCGCTTGCACGAAAGTTTTTCCGGTTTTGTAGGTCTTCGAGACATTTTTTAGTTCAATCATAAATTCTCCATTTTAAAAAGAGTATTTCAGATCCACTGTGGTTTGATGGTCATAATTACGATATTGATATTGTGACCCAATTCCGCCCTGGACTTGGCTTAGGCTCAGACCCATCAGAAGTTTGTCACTGGCGATATATTCAAATCTAAAAATCCCAAGGCTTGAGTCATCCTCGAGACTTTTAATTGCTGATAGAGTCAGGTTATATCTGTCGTGAATTTCCGGTACAGACAGGCTCGCAATAAGATATTTCTGACGTAAAAAAGGATTTAGCGGACCTGTTCG